>DAOUMJ010000231.1:0-2311 GCA_034411715.1 Anaerolineales bacterium
TGGCGTTATTCGACAGTTGGTACCTGGCGGAGGAGTTTATCGCTTGCCTGCGCCGCCGCAGGAAAGATTGGATCAGCATCCTCAAAAAGAACCGCAATCGAGCAGGAGATTGACGAAGAAGGTCGCCAGAATGGCTGTGATAACCTCTGCGTTCACATAGGCCTGACCCACGAAGGCAAGCGGGCCTGTCATGAACTGCGCGCCGATTTCATCCAGCAGGGATTGCTGCAATTCCTGGTTGAAAGCCACATAGATCATACAGGCAACCACCAGACCATAGTAAACGGCATTCAAGACGATGTAGGGGCGTTTGTTTTCACGCACCAGCGACCAGGCGGATTTGATCGAGTTTTTCATGGTGTCCTCCGGATATGACGGTGGATTATTATTTTGGCGGATTGTCTTCCCATGCGTCCGCGTTTTGTTTGATGGCATTCAACCGTTCCCAGTGCCGTTGAATGGCCGCGTTTCCCTTGTTTGTGATTTTGACGCGTGTGCTGGGTTTCTTCGCGACGAATTGTTTTTGGATGCTCACCAATGCCGCTTCCTCCAGTTTGGTCAACTGAACCGAGAGGTTGCCGTCGCTCAGGCCTGTCAGGCGGCGCAGGGCGGTGAAGTCGGCGCTTTCGCAGGCGGAGAGAGCCGTCAATATGGCGAGGCGCGCGGGTTCGTGGATCAACTTGTCGAGGTTGGCGAGTTCCTCAAAGGGCGTGGTCATCTGATTTTGCCTCCGCAACCGACAGGTCACGCGTGATACGGATGTGTCCCCAAATCCCCGCGACGATGATGACAACACCGATGACCAGGAACACGCTCACCACCTGGGATTGCATTCCGAACACCCGCCACCAGTCCAGGCCGAATACCGGCAGGATGCTGACGACGAGGATCAGGACGGCCGCGACGAAATTTTCAGGGAAGAGGGCGAACGCCAGGCTTCGCGCCGATTCGGTGGCCCTCCGGAAGTTTTCGAACAATGCGGCCGCGAAGACCAGTCCGAGCGCGCAGAAGGGAAGTGTCACAGCGGTGTCCAGCCAGAAGGCCAGGAGAGCCAGCGCACTGAAGATCACCGATGCGGCCATCTCCCGGTTACGCTGGCCGCGTGTCTGTTTCACCCGTCCGAAAGTCCGGTCATAATAGCGGCCGGTCAGCCAGTAGAGCAGCGCGGCCCCGATGGTCGCCAGCAGGGGAGCGGTCAGGTTGGCGGTGGGGCCGTGGTTGTACATGGCCCACACGGACACGAAGACGACCAGCAGTCCAACAGGCACCTCCCTCAGCCCTTGCAGTCTCGAGTAGTTGGCGGCCGCGAAGCGGATTTTGGTCAGTTCGTTTGTCATGCGAAAGTCCTTTCTCCAAAAGGACTTTATAGCATAAAGTACTTTATTATTATAGGGTATTTCGCGGAATTGTCAAGCCCCAAAAAAGAAAAAGCCGCCAGCGTATGCGGACGGTTGGATGGAGGGCGCGTCGCACCTTCCTAAACGGGATTGGTTCAAGCGAGGGCGGATTCTGTTTTACGAGATTCGCCTGTTGGGTTGGTCCCCTACGGGGATGATATGCGACGCACTTGTGTGCGATGCGGATGTTTACGGATTTTTCAATGCCTCGTCATGCAGGGCGACCACGCGGATTTGCAGCGTGTCATTGGGGAGACGTTCATAAGTCAGACGGTAGTGAATGTCCACAAGCGCTTCGTAAATTCCTTTGAAACTTTGGACAGGCTTGGTTTGTAAGGAGGGGTGGCAGGGATTCTCGGCCAGGAGTTTGAGGGCTTTGTCGATCTTTTCTCGAATATCGGGAGGCAGTTTGGCATAGACTCTGCCAAATCGAGGGCTAGACTTTATTTTTGGCATCTTCTTTTTCCGCCTCTTCATGGAGGGACTTAATAAAGTCTTCAACATTTTCGAAGGTGTGCACACGCCCCGCGGCAATATCCTCGTCCACCTCGCGTTCCATTCTTTGCCAGCGCTCGGTCCAGAACCAAGCCTGGTTGGGGTCGATGACGTGGACCTGGTCAACGATCACCTGTCCCTGCGGGTTGACGTAGAACAGCACATCGTCCCCTTCGCCGACCTTTAGTTTTTTGCGGATCTCGGGGGGCAGGGTGATCTGTCCGCGCCCGCGCAGGCGGGTTTTGTAGTAGGGTTTCTTCTCGCTCATGGTCGCCTCGGAAAGTGCGAAAATCGGAATTTCAGACATCTTACCATAAAAACGCACTACCGCAAAAGTCACTAATTAGCTTGACAAAAGGGGTTCTCAAGGCAAACTGCAACTTGATTCTGAGACAAGGAGCAGCCAAGCGACATGAGAA
>DAOUMJ010000232.1:0-3167 GCA_034411715.1 Anaerolineales bacterium
CACATTTTGGCTAAAACGGACTTCAAGTGTCATTTTAGGCCAAATGTAGGGGGGACCAGCAATAATCAAAAAGCAAGTTATGCGGTACTGCGAAAAAAGGCAACGCCTGTTAAGATCAAGGCGAAGAAGGCCGCGCCTGCGAAGAGCAAAGCAAAGATAACCGCGAAGAAAAGCGCGGCGAAGGCGAAAGCCGCGGCGAAACCTGTCGTGAGGAAAAAGGCCGCGAAGGCCGCGCCCGCCAAAAAGTCAGGGGGGAAGCGGACGCGCGCGGTGGCAATCGAGGCCGCGCGGCCGAAATCCATTGTCCCGCAGGTGGAGGCGGTGAAGGCCGTCATCGCGAAGTTGGAGGAGCCGAAGGCTGTTATGAAGACGATTGACCCCACAGGGGCGCTGCGCGGAGTCGGCGCTCCGAAAGACGGGCGCGAGAATCGCTATGATCACGCGGCCATCGAAAAGAAGTGGCAGGCGAAGTGGGAAGCGGACAAGTTGTATCGGTCAGTGATTGACGAGAGCCGCCCAAAGCACTACGCGCTGACGATGCTGCCATACCCGAGCGGCGACCTGCACATCGGCCACTGGTACGCGATGACGCCCTCGGACGCGCGTGCGCGCTACATGCGCATGAAGGGATTCAACGTGCTGTTCCCGATGGGATTCGACGCGTTCGGCCTGCCCGCCGAGAACGCGGCCATCAAGGACGGCGTCCACCCGATGAGACGAACGCGCGAGAATATCGAGCAGATGCGGAGGCAGTTGCGCTCGATGGGCGCGATGTTCGATTGGGAACGCGAGACGGTTTCGTCCGATCCCGAATACTATCGCTGGACGCAGTGGTTCTTCATCCAGTTGTACAAGATGGGACTGGCCTATCGCAAGATGGCCGCCGTGGACTGGTGCCCCACCTGCAACACCACGCTGGCGCGCGAGCAGGTTTGGGGCGAGGACCGTCACTGCGAACGATGCGGCACGCCCGTTATCAAGAAGGATTTGGAACAGTGGTTCTTCAAGACCACGAAGTACGCCGATGAACTGCTGCGCTTCGACGAACTGGATTGGCCGGAACGCGTGAAGACGTTGCAGACGAATTGGATCAATCGCTCCGAGGGGGCGTCGGTCATCTTCAAGATCGCTCCGCCCTCACCCCCAGCCCCTTCGCGAAGCACCCCTGCGGGGCTCCCGATTACGGGAGAGGGGGGCAACGAAGTGGAAATTTTTACCACCCGCCCAGACACGCTGTGGGGCGCGACGTTCATGGTGTTCGCTCCCGAGCATCCGCTGGTGGACAAGGTGACTACCAACGCGCAACGAAACGAGGTGGAAGCGTACAAGGCGCAGGCGGCGCGCGAATCGGACATCGAGCGCGAGGCTGTGGACAAGGAAAAGACGGGCGTGTTCACGGGCGGGTACGCGATCAACCCCGTCAACAACGCGCGCATCCCGGTCTGGATCGCGGACTACGTGTTGATGAGTTACGGCACGGGCGCGATCATGGCCGTCCCTGCGCACGATGAGCGCGACTTCGCGTTCGCCAAAAAGTACGACCTGCCCATCGTCGAGGTGATCCGGCCCGAAGGTCAGGATGAAGCGAGCGCGTTGGAGGCCGCGTATGTGGGAGCGGGAGTCATGGTCAACAGCGATCACTTCAACGGCACGAAGGTCAACAACGAAAAGGGACGCAAGAATCCCGGCATCCGCGCGGTGATTGACTGGCTGGAGAAACAAGGCATCGGCAAGGAGTCGGTCAATTATCGTTACCGCGACTGGTTGATCTCGCGTCAGCGCTATTGGGGCGCGCCCATCCCGATGATCCATTGCGAGAAGCATGGTTGGAATCCCGTCCCCGAAGATCAACTGCCCGTGACCCTGCCCGAAGAAGTGGAGTGGAAGCCGACGGGCGAATCGCCGTTGAAACTGCATCCCACGTGGAAGAACACGGCATGCCCCGTATGCGGCGAGCCTGCCACGCGCGAGACCGACACGATGGACACGTTCATGTGCTCGTCGTGGTATCACCTGCGTTACCTGTCGCCGAAGTACGACAAGGGTCCTTTCGACGAGGCCGAATACAACTACTGGATGCCTGTGGACACGTACACGGGCGGCATCGAACACGCCACCATGCACCTGCTGTACACGCGCTTCTTCCACAAGGCGATGCGCGACGCGGGTATCACCGAGGGCAAGGAGCCGATGATCCAGTTACGCAACCAGGGCATGGTGTTGGGCGAGGATCACGACAAAATGTCCAAGAGCCGCGGCAACGTGGTCGCGCCCGACATGCTGGTGGACAAGTACGGAGCGGACACCGTCCGCGCGTACATTATGTTCTTCGCGCGTTGGGAGATGGGCGCGCCGTGGGACTCGCAGGGAATCGAAGGCGCCGCGCGCTGGATTCGCAGGACGTGGACATTGTTTACCGAGGAAGATAAGAGACCTTTAGGGTCTCCGGAGACCCTAAAGGTCTTAAGGCGAAAGGTCCACCAGACCCTGCGCCGCGTGACGCGCGACTTCGAGAACTTCGAGTTCAACACCATCATCTCTTCGTTGATGGAGTTGTTGAATGAGATGCACAAAGCGCGCGAGGCGGGCGCGATCGGTTCGCCCGAATGGGACGAGGCGCAGGAAATCTACCTGAAGATGATGGCGCCCGTCGCGCCGCACATCGCCGAAGAGTTATGGACGCGAATCGGCAAGCCGTATTCCATCCACCGGCAGATGTGGCCTGCCGTGGACGAGTCCGCCGCGAAGGAGGACATGATCGAAATCCCCGTCCAGGTCAACGGCAAGGTGCGCGACCGTGTCGTCGTCGCGGCTGAGGCGGGCGAGGAGGAGATCAAGTCCGCCGCGCTGGCGAGCGAGAACGTTCAGAAGTTCCTGGAGGGGAAGGAGCCGAAGAAGGTGATCGTGGTGAAGGGGAAGTTGGTGAGTGTGGTCTGCTAGTCGGCTGTCTGATAGTCGCTAGTCTGATAGTCTGCCCCCGAGGGATGAAAGTCCACTCGGGGGCGTTGCATTTTTGACAAACAGTAAAGGTTCTTTCCATGTATAATACGCTCACCCTAACTCGGACAAGCCGAAAGAGATTGCACCACAGAGCGCACAGAGTCCACAGAGAGTTTCAAAAGGTTTTCTCAGTGATCTCCGTGTTTTCTGCGGTAGAAAAATTCTTG
>DAOUMJ010000233.1:0-6058 GCA_034411715.1 Anaerolineales bacterium
TTATGTCATTGCGAGGGCGCTTTTCCCGAAGCAATCCCCCCGTTTTGCAAGGAGACTGCTTCGTTCCTCGCAGTGACATTCTCATAACGGGAATCGCTGTCACGTTTCAGTGTATCCGTCATTGCGAGGAGGGTGTTTGTTCCCGACGAAGCAATCCCCGTGTTCGCGAGGAGATTGCTTCCCGAAGGTCGCAATGACGAGATGATAGAAGATGCTCCATGAACCTTTAGAACTGGAAGTAAATAAAATCAGGCGTGCCGGAGTTGATGTAGATGAACATCACCGTTGTCGCAACGGCGTAATAGGCGGACTGGACGACGGAATCGGACTTGAACCAGCGGTCGAGGATCAATTTCGCGACCAGCGGAAGGGAATAGATCGCGGTGAGCGAGAACATCAGCAGGGCCACGGCTTGCTGTTCGATGGTTCCCAGGAACGGGCTGGAGAAGAGGCCTCTGATCCAATTCAAGGACGGGGAGGCGAAGATGAGGAAGGCGAGCAGGGTGAGCGCGAACATCACCAGCCAGGCGAACACGGTCTTGATCCGGCCCTGGGGTTTCCATTCACCGCGCAGTCCGATGAGTTGATAGACCGCGATGGAGACACCGTAGAGCGCGCCCCAGACAACGTAGTTCCAGCCGACGCCGTGCCAGAGTCCGCTGACGAGCATGGTGACGATGGGAGGGACGGCCTGCACGATCCAATCGGGCAGGGACCTGGCCCGCAGCAGGGCGCGGCGGACGGGGAAGAAGACGTAATCGCGCAGCCAGGTGGAAAGGGTGATATGCCAGCGATTCCAGAATTCGGTCGGGGTCAATGAAATATACGGCGAGCGGAAGTTCTCGGAGGTCTCGAAGCCGAGCAGGTACGAGAGGCCGCGCGCGATATCGGTATAGCCCGAAAAATCGGCGAGGATCTGAAGTGTGAATCCCATCGCGGCGGCCAGGGCCAGTTCCCCGGTGGGATTCGTCAGGTGGAAGATGCGGCTGACGGTGGGGCCGACTCCGTTGGCAACGACGAATTTCTTGAAGAAGCCCATCACCAGCAGGGGCCAGGCGTTGTAGAAGTTTTCGGCTTTCCAAACGCGGAGGGATTGGATCTGCGGCAGGAGTTTCTGGGCGCGGTCCATGGGGCCGGCGGTGATCTGGGGAAAGAAAGCCACAAAGAGGGCGAACCCGACCAGGTCACGCGTGGGGCGGATGACGCCACGCGAAACGTCGAGAACGTAGGCCAGTTTTTTCAGCGTGAAGAAGGACAGTCCCACAGGCAGGAGGATGCCGGCCAGGAAGGCATCGGCCTGGATGCCCACCGACGCCAGTTTGGCCGCCAGGGTTGGGACGAAGAAACCGAAGTATTTGAAGAAAGCCAGCACGCCGATATTGAGGAGCAGGCTGGCCCAGACGAGGCGATTCTTTTTCCCGTTTTTCTCCAGCGCGAGCGAAATCCAATAATCGCCGAGCGTGGACAGCGCCAGCAGGAGCGCGTACCAGGGGTGAATCCAGCCGTAGAAAACGTAACTCGCCGCCAGCAGGAGCAGGTTTTGCCACGCCTGTTTGCGGACGAGCCAGTAGGCCGCGAAGACGATGAGGAAAAAGAGGAGAAAATCGTAACCGGTGAAGTTCATGGTCGGGGCGGGATTATATCAGAGGTTCGCGCGCGACCGTTTCGTCGTTTTCGCGGATAATTTTTTCTCCAGTTCGCCCAGCGAAATCCCGGCCAGCGAGTTAACGCGCAGGTTCGCGCCGTCCACGCCGAGGCGGAGGGTGAGAGGATTTGGGACGGCGACGACGAAGATGCCCGCGGCCTTCGCGGCGCGAACTCCGTTGGGGGAATCCTCGAAAACGACCGCCGCCTCTTTCCGGACCCCGAGCCGCTCCGCCGCCAATAAAAAAAGATCGGGGTTCGGCTTGGTGCGGCCCGGGGGGACGTCGTCCGAGCAGAGGACCGCGTCGAAACGCGCGGCCAGCCCAAGTCGGGAAAGATGCGAGTCCACCCAGGCGTGGGAGGAACTCGAAGCGACGGCGAGTCGCAGTCCGCGCGCGGCCGCCTCGTCCAGCAAATCCAGCACGCCCGGCAGGATGGGGCTGGCGTGAATGATGGCGTCGGACTCGCGGCGGTAGCGGGCGCGCAAGGGGGCGGCCTCCAGCCCGGTCAGTTCGGCCAGGTGCGCGGCGGCGTCGTAGGTGGAGATGCCGTAGCCGCCGATGGTCCTGGCCCACTCGTCCACCGGCAGTTCGCGGCCGTGTTCGCGGAAGATGGCCTGCCAGACTTCCACTTCGGGGGTTTCGGTGTCGAGGATGAGTCCGTCGAAATCGAAGATGAGGGCTTGGAGGGGCATGTGGTTCTCGAATGGTTGAAGTGGCGCAAGTATACCCAGGGCGGTCAAAAATTGCGCTTTTTTGGAAGGAGGAAAGCGCAATTTTTGACCGTGGGTATTATATATCGCAAGCGGCAATCGTCATTTCCGCAAGGGGGGGGTATCCCAGGCGGGCTGGCGGGGTTACAATAGGCGAATTCCGGGAACGAGACCATCTTTCAAAGGGTCACGAAAAATCCCAATCACACGAGGCGATAGTGAAAAACAGGTTTTTATACAGGCTGGCGCGAGCCGCCATCCGGGCGTATGCCCAATTATTGTTCAGGATGCGCGTCCACTGGCGCGCGCCCCTGCCGCCCGGACGAAAACTCCTCGCGGCCAACCACCCCTCCTGCATTGACCCCTTCGTGATCCCCCTGCTGACCAAAATGGAGATCAGCATTTTGATCACCGGCAAGGCTTTCAAGGTGCCGCTGTTCAGCGACCTGCTGCGCCGCTGCGGACAGATCCCCGTGATGGAGGGGAACGGCCGCGACGCGCTGGAGGAGGCGCGCCTGCGCCTCGAATCGGACGGGACGGTGGCGATCTTTCCGGAGGGCCACATCAGCCCGCAGGAGGGGGGGCATTTGCCGGCGCGGCCGGGCGCGGCGCGGCTGGCCATGCTGACCGGCGCGCCGATCATCCCGGTGGGAATTTATTATCCGCGTGAGAAGAACGTTCACATTTCGAGCCGCATCACCGGCGGCGAAGCCTCGGACGGTTACTGGTACCTGACCGGGCCGTATCAGATCACGGTCGGCGAGCCGATGTATTTTTCGGGCGATCCCAATGACCGGGCGCAGGTGGCCGAAGCGTCCGTTCGGTTGATGGAGGAGATCGCCTATCTCGCCGAGGAGAGCCGCCTGCGGATGCACCGTCTCATCCCGGCGCCGGTGGCGATGGAGTAGGAGTGGTTTTTCATCTGGTATACTCGCCCCAGGTGAAACATGCCCCCACGCCTCGAAATTGACCTCGATCCCTGCGAACACATCACCGCCGACGCCATCGGACAGCCCGGCCAGCGCGTTTTTTTCCTCCAGGGCTGGGAGAAGAAACAGCCGCCTGTCACCGTGCTGATCGAAAAGGCACAGTTACATTCCCTGGCAATCGGCATCGAACAATTCCTGGCGGATGTGGCGCGCCAGAATCCCAAGTTGGATGAGGCCTCGCCCGACTACGTGGAGGAGAAAATGCGCCTCCATCCGCCCCTGGATCCGCATTTCCGCGTTGGGGAAATCGGCCTGGGCTACGACCAGGCGCGGGACCGCGTCGTTCTCATCGTGCGCGAATTGCCGACCGAGGAGGCAGATCCCGAGTCGGCGGCGGTGGCGCGCTTTTGGTGCACGCGGACGCAGTTGCGCGCCCTCTCGCGCTGGGGCGCGGAGGTGGTCTCACGCGGCCGCCCGATCTGCCCGCAATGCGGCCAGCCGATGGAGCCGGAGGGACATTTCTGCCCCAGAAAGAACGGGCACAAGCATTAGTCAATCCCAATTCCAGCCGCAATCGTATTCCTGTCCCAGCGGGGTTGTGACTTTTACTCTCCAATTGTCGTTGTGCGTATCCAGAACGTAGCCCTTCAGTTCGGGGCGGATGTCTTCGAGCAGGCGGGCGCGGGTCCAGCGCGAGAGGTGGTAGGAACGCCAATCGGTATTGGGTGTCGGGTCGGCGCGGTAGCGGAGACAGGCCAGGGAGGCGGTCAACGCGTCTCGGACGGGACCCGGCAGAACGTCGGAACGAGCCGCCTCTACGAGGGCGGGGAGGGCGTCGGGCGAGAGTTCCGTCAGGTAGAAGACATCCAGTTCCTCGCCGTCCACGGCGCGCTGGACGTTGGCGCGGACGATGAAGGCGTCCACGTTCAGGATGGGGAGCGTGGCGGCGAATCCGATGGCGGCGAGCAGGGCGGCCAGGGCGAACATCCGCTCGCGGCGCAGAATTTCGAGAACGACGGTGGCGACGAGCAGCAACCCGAGCCAGATCATGAAGACGTGGGTGTAGGCGCGGAGTTGGGAGAAGCCGTAGGCCGTTTCGTAGAGGACGAGGCGTTTGTAGGCCGAGACCAGCATCACCAGCACGAGCGCCACGATGCCGACCGACAGGCCGGAGAATGTTCGGCGCTGCGGTTCGGTCTCGCGCCGGGCGATCGCGCCGAAGCCGAGGATGAGCAGCAGGCTGAAGAAGGCGACGGCGATCAGTTCGCCGAAGCCGCGGCGGGCGTACTCGCTGTAGGTGTAGCCGTCAATATGGATGTTGGCCTGCCCGCCGAAGAAATACTGGAATTGAATGACGACAAAGGACGCGAACAGGAGCGCGACGCAACCCAGCACGATGGCGGACTCGGTGAAGCCGAGGAACTGCCCGAGGATGGATTTGCCTTCGTTCGATAATTTTTCGTCCTTCGATTCTTTGGCGGCATGGAGGAAGACGCCCGCCAGCAAATACGCGCCGATCATAATGTACGAAAGGCGGAAGATGTATTCCGCAATGTTGTCAATGTTCAGCCAGTCGAGAAAATCCCGGAGGCGCGCCTCGAAGACGGCGTCGGCGGAGGCGAGGAGCGAGGCGAAGATGGCGACGATGGGCAGCGCGATGAGGAGGCCGCGGATCACTGGCCAGGCGGAACGTTTGGCATGCTCGCCGCGCTCGGCGCGTTCCCTGCGGATTTCCGCGGAAAACGTCAACGGTTTGACGAGCATGTTCCCCCCCAGTTTCAGGAAGCCCGTCACGTAATCCCACAGCCCATACCAGGCCCAGCGTCCGCCGAGCCAGGTGAGGGCGAAGACGCCGAGCAGGAAGAGGGTGAAGACGTGCGCGAGGAAGGCCGTCAGCGGTTCGGCGCGGACGAAGGTGACGGCGGCGAAGAACAGGATGGGAATGAGCAGCCAGAGCGCGCGGCGCGCGGGCTTTGTCTTCTCCACGCCAAGCAGGAGGTAAAGCCCGCCCGCGAGGCAGAGGAGGACGTAGATGGCGAAGTTGACGCCCGGGGCGCGCTTCCAGAAGAGGAAGTCGAACAGCCAGCCGAGGGCGATGGCGACCAGCCAGAGACGATTTGAGTTGGATTTCATGTCACTCTCTCCTAAAGATGATTTCGACCAGAATAGTCCCGCCTGGCTTGCGAAGTCTCGCAAAGGCTATCAGGATTTGTTCGAGGCGTCGGTCGGATTGCCAACACGCAAATTATACTGGGCAAAGACCCTGTCACCGGCCTTTAGTTTGGATACTTCTTTGAACTTGCCGTCGCCTGTATAAAAAGGGTGCTCGGCCGTGGCTTTGACGCGGTAGTCCCCGGCAGATAGGACAAAGTAGTGGTCGCGCTCCCGTTTGAAGATTTGGCTCACCGCCGACTCGGTCACCTTATCCCCTTCAAACGAAGCCACCCTGTCCCCGACTTTGATGTCTTCTATCTTCTTTGCCCCTGTCCCGCTTTGCACCAGGGTGCCGGGCAGGAAACACGAGTCTCCTCCGGTAGGGGTAGGCACAAACTCACATGGTATCCAAACTCTATGGGATTTTGGTTGCCACCTACAAACACCATTGATATATCCGCAAAAGTCTGTTTCCACCCATCCTGAGCAGACGCCATTAATTAACTGACATTCGTAAGTAACTGGACTTTGGCCATTTTAGAAATTGGATGGGGTAGCATAAGGATCCTATGGTAAGGTAAAGGTGGCAAAACCACACCGACCAAAGGAGAACCCATGC
>DAOUMJ010000234.1:0-5744 GCA_034411715.1 Anaerolineales bacterium
TGACACTTGAAGTCCGTTTTAGCCAAAATGTGGGGGAAGATTTCAACAACTGCGCCAAGGCGAAACAGCCTAGAATAGCAAGTTATGCGCTATTGCGAAAAGTGATACAATTTGAACGCAACTCGAGTAAGGAGAAACCGATGACAACGATTACTGTTGACGTACAAAAGACCGACCAGAAGTTGAAGGAATTGCTTGTTCAGGTTGCTTCTGGGAAGGAAGTGATTTTCAAACAAGGAGGCGAATTGATCGCTCGCCTTGTTCCTGTTGGCAAGCGAGTTGCGGGTTTACATGCTGGCGCGGCGAAAATCTCCGCTGATTTTAATGCGCCATTACCTGATGAATTTTGGATGGGCGGCGCAGAATGAAAATCCTGCTGGATACCCATGCTTTTCTCTGGTGGGACTCGAACCCCGAAAAACTTGGAGAAACAGCAGCAGAATTGTTGTCCCATGCTGAGAACGCCGTCTAGGTCAGCGTTGTTTCTGCGTGGGAAATTCAGATCAAGAAGCAATTGGGAAAACTCACTCTCGCAATCCCACTCGCCGAGTTGATGGAGAGCCAGCAACAAGTCAATGAAATC
The DNA here is from genome assembly GCA_034411715.1 of Anaerolineales bacterium. Taxonomy (GTDB): domain Bacteria; phylum Chloroflexota; class Anaerolineae; order Anaerolineales; family Villigracilaceae; genus Denitrolinea. The sequence continues at coordinate 584 of DAOUMJ010000234.1, forward strand.
AGTCTCCTGCCTGTGCAATTAAATCATGTGCTGATGCTTGACGAATTGCCTGCGCATCACAAAGACCCTTTCGATCGCCTCCTGATAGCGCAGGCAAAAGTGGAGGGGCTGGAAATCATAACCGCCGATCCTGTTTTTCGACAATATGACGTGAAAATAATTTGGTGAAAACATGTCGGAGGCGGATGGTTTGATATGTTGCAAGTTGCCGTCCCGACGGCAAATGCAGGCGCGGCCTAATTGACGACCGTCACCACGATCGTCTCGCTTGTCACCGTTTCCCCATTGACCGTCACCGCCGTCGCCCAAAAGCGATGCGCGCCGAGAGAGAGTCCCCACCAGGCCTGGTAGGGCGACGAGTGAAGTGTGGCGAGGGGAACGCCGTCCGCCCAAATTGTGACTTCCGTGATTCCCGCGCCAGCGACGACTTCGATGAGCAGTTTTTGCGCGGCCGGATCAAACGACGGGTCAAGCCGGTACGTGGCGTTGGGAGGCGGCGAGATGAGCGCGATCTGCGGCTGGATGCTTGCTTCGCCGGCTTGTGGAATATCCGCGAGGAGGGGGAGCCCTTGCGAGCGCGCCCAGGGATGCGCGGCGAGGGGCAGGTCGAGGACGATTTTGATTTGGCGGCGGTCGGGAGGGGTGGAGTCGGCGGCGAGAGCGCCTGTCAGCGCGTCGATCGTCACCTGCTGGAAAATGTTGTCGGGTTGGGTCGGCTCCGTCCCTGCGATGAACCATTCGGCGCGGGTGTGGCCGCAATGGGGAGTCGGGAGCAGGCCGGAGAGCATACAGACTTCCACCTGGGCGAGTCCTTCGGGGCGAGCGAAATTTGTTTTGGGTTTTCCCTCCAATGCTTTGCGTATCGTCTCGTGCCATATCGGCGCGGCGCCTGTCAGGCCGGTCACGTCTTTCATGGCCTTGTAGTCGCTGTTGCCGACCCATACGCCGACAATGAGATCGGGAGTGTAGCCGATCGTCCAGTTGTCGTGGAAGTTGGTGGTGGTGCCGGTCTTGACCGCCGCGGGACGGTCTATCTTCAACGTGGAGTTGCGGCCAAAGCCGAGGGCGCGGGCGTCATCGTCGCTGAGGATGTCGCCGAGGAGCCAGACCACGCGCGGGTCCAGGATTTGAAGCGAGGGGGCGCGGGGCGGTTCGTAGAGGAGAGTCCCGTCCGCGTCGCGGATATCCAGAATCGCCGGGCGATCCGTCTTCATCCCGTTGTTCGCAAGGACGGCGTACGCGCCCGTCAGTTCGAGCAGGGACATTTGCCCGCCGCCAAGGGCGAGCGAGAGATCGTATTCGTGCGGGTCGCCGAGCGATGTGATGCCGAGTCGTTCCGCGAAGTGAATCGTGTCCGCGATGCCGACGTGTTGGAGCGTGAGGACGGCGGGGATGTTGAGCGAAGAGGCGAGGGATTCTCGCAGCGGTATGAGGCCGTGTTCGACGCCGTCGTAGTTTTTCGGCGTGTACGACGCGCCTTCGTGCGTGGGGAAGGTGGTCGTTACGTCCAGCATGGGCGTGGCGGCGGTCCAGGGACCCGATATGCCCGGCCCGCGCCCGCCGTTTGGATCGAGGGCCTGGGCGTAGAGGAAGGGCTTGAAAGCCGAGCCGGGCTGGCGCGGCGCAATCGCCATGTTGATCGAACCCGCGATGGTTTCATCGAAATAATCCGCGCTGCCGACGAGCGCCAGGATCTCGCCCGTGCGCGGATCGAGCGCGACCAGCGCGGCGTTGTTGACGTTCTGCTCGGGGGCGCGTTGACGATATTCCTTCAACTGACGCGTAATCGCCCCTTCCGCGATCTGCTGGATGTTCAAATCGAGCGTCGTGCGGATGACGAGACCTTGTTGTGCGGCGAAATTAATTTCGCCGTACGCGTCGAGTTGCGATTTGATCATCCACACGAAATGCGGCGCGCGGATGGGATAGGGCGTCTCGGTGTAATGGAGGATCGTTTCCTCGGCGAGGACGCGTTCGTCGGCGGTGATGAATCCGTCCTTTTCCATCAGGCCAAGCACGACGAGTTGCCGCTGGCGCGCCGCTTCGGAATTGGTGAACGGGTTGTAAACGCCCGGCGCCTGGGGAAGCCCTGCGAGCAGCGCGCATTCGGGAAGGGTGAGTTCGGCCGCGGGCTTGCCGAAGAACGTTTGCGACGCGGCTTCCACTCCATAGGCAAGTCCGCCGTAGTAGGTTTGGTTTAGATAAAGCGCAAGGATTTCATCCTTCGAGAGTTTACTCGTCATCTGCCACGCCAGGACGATCTCGCGGATTTTTCGGCGGGGGGAACGCGTGCCGAGTTCCTCCGCGAGCAAAAGGTTTCGCGCCACCTGTTGGGTGATGGTGCTTCCGCCCGCGAGAGTCTCGCCGCCCTGGATGTTGATCCACAACGCGCGGAGGATGCCTTCGATGTCCACGCCGGGGTTGGCGTAAAAGTTTTTGTCTTCGACGGCGATGGTCGCATCCTTCATGCACTGGGGAATGGACGCGAAGGAAAGCGCCGCGTGGCGCCCGCCTTCCGGGGGGATGATCTCGTAGAGAATTTGCCCCTTGCGGTCCGTGATTCGGACGGAGGGTTGCATAAAGCGCGCGGAGAGCGAATCCACGCGGGGGAGGTCGTGGAAGAAGTAGAGCCACGATCCAAAGAGGGATGCGGCAAGCAGGGCGAGAATAACGAGCTGTTTGGGTCTCATGCGGTCTCCGCGCGCTTACGGATTCTATCACTCGCCGTGACGCCGCGCGAACGCTTCATTGTATAATATGTCCATGCCCGGCGATTACAATTTTCTCAAGGAAGCCTGCCAGGTCACCGGCGCGAAATGGGCCGCGCTGGTCGAGCGCGGGAGCGGGGGCTGGCAATTGCACGCCGCGCACCAGCTCGGCAGGCCGACGCGCGGATCGCTGCTGGAGCATCTCGCCCGTCCGGGCGTGGACGCGTGGTTGTGCGGCGCGGTCAACGCCGGCAGGCCGCGCGCCCGTTCGGCGGGCAAGACCCCCCTCCTCGAAAAAACCGGCCTGTTCGTCTATCCCATTCCAAATACGTTTTCGGTCCTGCTCGTCGGCGCGCAGAAGGCGGATGCGCGCTTCCGCAGCGTCTGGAAAATGGTCGCTTCGCTGCGCGCCCAGGTGGAGGACGAGGCGGGCGTCTCGCTTTTGCAATCGGAATTGCTCCTGCCCAACCTGCAATCCGAGTCGCCTTACGACGTGGCGCGCCTGTTCGGCCGCATCCTGCGGATGTTCGTGACGAGCGCCAAGGCGCAGGGCGGCTGGCTGGCCATTTGCCGCGCCGACATGCTGGAAGTGCAGGCGCAATGGAACAGCCCGTCTTCGGCCGGCGCGGCCATGCCCATTGATGAAAACGTTCTCTGGCGGCGCGCCGGTGTCTCCCTTCAGCCTCTGCTAATGGAAGCGGGCCAGGCGGATTGGGAACACATCCCGCGCGAGGCGGCGCGCGGGTCGAAAGCCTGGGCCTGTTTTCCGCTCATCATCGGGCATCGCATGATCGGCGTCGTCACGCTCTGGCGGCAAAAACCGTTCACCGAAGCGCAGGCGCTCGCCCTCGACAACCTCTCGGCGCAGGTCGCGCCGGTTATCGAGATCATCATCACGTTTTCGGCCATGGCCGACCATTTGCGCCGTCTCGCCGTCCTGAACGATTTTGCCCTCACCGTCTCCTCGGCGCAGAATCTGGATCAGATCGCCCGCCGCGTCTTCGCCCTGCTGGCGCGCGTCTTCGGCACCGAGCGCATCGCCCTGCGCCTGCTTTCGACGGACGGCAGCGTTCTTCGGGAGTATTTCAACCGCGAAGGGAAAGTCCTTCAGGCGGGAGCGGAATTAAAGGGACATCGCCTCGCTCCCCTGCTCAAAAGCGGCAAAACCCTGCGCCTCGCCGACGCCGCGGCGGCGGGTTTCCTTCCCACCCAGCCCGATTCCGTCTCCATCCTGTTCATGCCGCTTCGTTATCGCGGGCGGATGATCGGCGCGCTCACCCTCGAAAGCGCCCGCCCGGACGCCTTCAGCATTTACGATGAACATCTGCTGGTGGTGATCACCTCCCACCTGGCGGGGCTGGTGGAATACAGCCGCCTGCGCGAGGAGGCCGAAGGCCGCGCCCGCAACCTCGGCCTCATCCACGAGGTGGTGCAGGAGGTGGTCGGCCTCACCGACAAGCGCGAGATCGCCCAGATCACCGCCGACCTGCTCACCCAGTATTTTTCCTACGAACTCGCCTCGGTACTCCTGTTGGACTCGGACCAAAATCCCACCATTCGCGGCTTTGGCGGGCGCGGCGCGTCCAATGCGGAGCGCGCCTTTGCCAGGGCCGATAAATCGGCGCTGGACGGCATTCCCGGGCGCGTCCTCCGCACGGGAAAAAGCGCCCTGGTCAATGATGTTAGCCAGGATACCGATTATCGGCCCCTCCCCGCAGGGTCGCCCGGCTCGCTGATGTGCGTGGCCCTGCGCGACGGCGAGCAAACCCTCGGCCTGGTGACCGTGGAACGCCGCGACAAAAACGCCTTCACCCACAACGACCTGCTCGATCTCGAATCTTTGGCGGGCATCCTCGCCAGCGTGGTCGCCAGCGCGGACCAGTACCAGCGCCTGCAAGAGACCGTCCGCCAGTTGCGCGCCGCCCAGGACGAATTGAAAAGCCGCATCGAAGCCCAGCGCTCCGCCGAAACCCGCCTCATCCAGGCCGCCAAACTGGCCGCCGTCGGCGAGATGGCCGCGGGCGTGGCGCACGAACTGAACAACCCGCTCACCATGGTGACGGGCTTCGCCGAATTGATCCTCAGCGAACTTCCCGCCGACGCCGCCTCCCGCCCGGACCTCGAACTGGTGCTGCGCGAAGCCCGGCGGGCGCGCGACGTGGTGCGCCGCCTGCTCGATTTCGCCCGCCAGACCGAATCCACGCGCACCCGCGCCGACCTGAACGAAGTGCTGGGCGACATCATCGAACTGACGCGTCATCTCATGCACACCAACGGCGTGACGCTCGTGAAAGACCTCGCCGCGGGCCTGCCCTGGGTCTCCATTGACCGGAACCAAATGAAGCAGGTCTTCCTCAACCTTTTCCACAACGCCCTGCAGGCCATGCCCACCGGCGGCGAATTGCAATTGCAGACCCGTGAGGCCGTTCGCGATGGCCGCGCCTGGGTCGCCG
>DAOUMJ010000235.1:0-8845 GCA_034411715.1 Anaerolineales bacterium
CCAAACTCGAAGTGTGGGACAGCCCCAACTCGGCGGGCGTGATGATAGACGCCGTGCGCTGCGCCAAAATCGCCCTCGACCGCGGCCTGCACGGTCCCATTATCGGTCCCTCCTCCTACTTCTTCAAGACCCCGCCCAAACAATTCCGCGACTCGGTCTGCCGCGAAATGACCGAGGCGTTCATCAAGGGCGAGAGTAATGAGTAAAACGTATTGCGTATTACGTATCGCAAGCGCGGTTCGTACCGCAAAATTCATTTTGCGCCCGCGCTGGCAAGATAAATCTCCCTGGCACCGCCCGCCAGGGCAGGTGTGCGATACTGACGCAAAATCTTCGCGGTTGGCATAGTTTTCGCGGAGTAATACTATATTGCTTATCGCGAAATACGGAACACGCAACACGCAACATGTAACTTGTAACCCCTATCTCGCATCTCCTATCCCCATGACACTGTCCCGCCTCCTCCCGACCCTCAGCCTGCTCGCGGTTCTATTGGCCTCCTGCGCGCCGACGACGGATCCACCTCCCACCCTCGACCCGAACGCGGCCATGACGCAGGCCTTCGCCACGGTCCACGCCGCGATGACCGCCACCGCCCAATCGTCCGCGCCGAGCGAGACACCCGTCCCAAGCGCGACGCCCACGCGCAGCGGTCCGCCGCCCGCGCTGCCGCCCGTCTATCAGTCCAGCGCCCTCAACCCGCTGGATACGCCGCACACCTACATCGCGGACACCTGCCAATATCTCAAAGCCAAATGGGATCCCAACAACGCCGCGCCCGGCACGGTCGTGATGGTGGTCATGTTCCACAGCATCGAAAAGGGGACGGAGTCTTCCAATAATCCCATGCACGTCGGCGCGGGCGATTTCAGGCGGCTGATGAAGGGATTGCACGATTTCGGTTTCCAGGCCATCAACACCGAACAACTGGCGGACTTCCTCGATTTCAATGCCAGGATTCCCCCGCGCTCGGTACTGCTGATTCAGGACGACCGCCATGCCGCGGAAAACTACAACGACTGGTTCCGCCCCTATTGGCAGGAATGGGGCTGGCCGGTGGTCAACGCCTGGATCAGTTTCGACGACAGCATCCGGGCGCGCATCCTCGCGGAGAACGTCGCGCTCGGCGTGGAGGGACTGGTGGACTACCAGTCGCACGGAACCATCCACAACATCAACATGACCGACGCCTCCACCGACGAATACATCCGCAGCGAGTTCGAAGGTTCGATGGACGATCTCCAGCAGAACTTCGGCAAAAAGCCGATTGCCATCATCTGGCCCGGCGGTGGGTTCGGGTTGCGCCCGGTGCAGATCGCGCGCGAATACGGCTACCGCCTCGGCTTCACCGTCAACCCGCGCGGCCCGATCATGTTCAACTGGGTTCCCCTGGCCGAAGCCAGCGACCCGGGCCGCCCGTCCTACCTGGCCGAAGGCTACGTCAACGATCCGCGCATGGTGCTGCCGCGCTACTGGCCCTCGCAGGTGCTGGCGAACCTCGATACCGTCCGCGTGATCGGCAACGAGGCCGCAGCCTACGCCGAACAGAACAAGGCCGTCGAACTGGAATACTATGATATCGTTTGCGCGCCGACGCTGGGGCCGATTCCTGCCCTCGCCCCTTAGGCGGCTGGCTCTCGCCGTTTTTCGGGCTTACTACAACATGGGCGACTGTATCTTTTGTAAAATCGCCGCAGGCGAATCCAAAGCCGACATCCTCTACCGCGACGATCTGGCGACGGCCTTCCGCGACCTCCATCCCGCCGCGCCGACGCATGTCCTCATCATCCCGAACCGCCACGTTGACTCGGTCAACGAATTGGAAGAATCCGACGCGGCGCTGGTGGGTCATTTATTCGTGGTCGCGAAACAGATCGCGGCGCGGGAGGGATTGGCCTCGAGCGGCTACCGTCTCATCGTCAACACCGGCGCGCAGGGCGGGCAGACTGTCTTTCACCTGCACCTGCATTTGCTTGGGGGACGTCAGATGCGGGCGCTGGGATGATAAAGTAGAGCGGGACACTGTCTCGCTCTACTGCTATCTCTCCCACGTTTTCTTTCCCCCAAATTTGGCGGGCGGCCTTCGCATTCGCAAAGCATACCAGCCCATGCCCAGCCCGCCCAGCAGCAGGATCGCGCCGAGGATTCCCATCCACGGGATGGTATTGCCGGTCTCGCCCGGTTCCTGGGGGATGGCTTGCACGGTTTTCGATTGCGCTCCGAAATCCACGAAGGCGCGGTCGCCGGCGTTCACTTCCAGGCGATAGGAGATGGCGGTGGTCGGGTTGTAGCCTTCGGGGATGGCGACGCTGATGTTGAAGGTCCCCTCCGGCACGTCGAGAAAACAGGCGCGGACCGGCTCCTCCGTGTCGGGATCAATGGCGCTGACCGTGCCTTCCGTCTTCGAATACGCGCCGTTGACGTCGGTCACGCTCACCTGCCCGCCCTCCAGCCCGAACTCGATCTCCTCGCGCAGGGCGTTGCCGTTCAGGTCGTCGTAGAGCAGCACGCACAATTCGGTCGTTCCGGCAAAGGGCGTGGGCGTGGGAGGCGGAACGGTGGGGGTGGGCGAAGGCCCGGGCGTGGGCGTGTAGGCCGCCGGCCCGCCCATCCCCAGCAGGAGTTGCTGTCCCTCGATCACCAGGTCGCAGTTCAGGTGGGGATTCTGTCCCAGCAACATTTCGACGGAAACGCCCGTCTTGAGCGAGATGCTGGTGCAGTTGTCGCCCGGCTGGACGATGTAGATGATGCGGCCGTCGGGTTGGGGCGTGGGCGTGGAAAACTGCGGCAGTTGCGGAGGGGGCGAAGCCTGCGCGGGAAGCGTCAGCCCGAAAAAGGCCGCGAGCGCGGCGACCAGGCCAATCGTCAGAAGGAAGCGTCGGTTCATTGACCGGGATTATACCAGTCTACATCCGCCCTCACCCCCGGCCCCTCTCCCGGGAGTGTCCAATTTCGTGGGCTTCAGATTATTTTTACCGCAGAGCGCACAGAGAGCGCGGAGATTCCCCTTTGTTTTTCTCTGCGAACTCCGCGTTCTCGGCGGTTGGATGAATTAACCCATTCTTTTGGACATTCTCCTCTCCCCATGCGGGGAGAGGGGAGTTTACCCTCTGATATAATCCACCCACCGCAGGAGGTCGCATGGCTTTGCACATCGTCGTCGGCGCCCAGTGGGGGGACGAAGGCAAAGGGCGCATCGTGGATTACCTGGCCGCGGGAGCCGATTTCGTGGCGCGCTACAACGGGGGCGACAACGCCGGTCACACGGTGAACGTCGGCAACAGGGTCTTCAAATTGCATCTCGTTCCTTCGGGCATTGTCCACCCGCACACCATCGCCGTGATGGGCAACGGCATGGTCGTCAACCCGCGCACGCTGATCGAGGAGATGACCGCCCTGCGCGCCGCGGGCGTTTCCATCGCGCCCCAGCGGCTGCACATCTCGCCCGCCGCGCACCTCATCACGCCCGCCCACCGCGCCCTGGACAGCGCCAACGAGACGGCGCGCGGCCAGGCCGCCATTGGCACGACCAAACGCGGCATCGGCCCCGCCTACATGGACAAGGCCTCGCGGCGCGGACTGCGGATGGCCGACCTGCTCGCCCCCGACTTCCGCGACCGCCTGCGCGCCCACCTGCTCGAAGCCAACCGCACCCTCGGCCTGCTCGCCGCGCCCGAACTGGAAGTGGATGCCGAGACCGATTCCTACCTCGACCAGACCTCGCGCCTGGCGCTCTACATCCGCGACGTGGCGATGGAGCTCTCCCTGGCCCTCAAGCAGGGACAGACCGTCCTCGCCGAGGGCGCGCAGGGGACGCTGCTCGACCTCGATCACGGCACCTATCCCTTCGTGACCAGTTCCACCACCGTCGCGCCCGCCGCGCTGACCGGCCTCGGCCTCGGGCTCGACGCCGCCCGCGAAGCCCGCGTATTTGGCGTGACGAAGGCCTTCCAGACGCGCGTCGGCGCGGGACCCTTCCCCACCGAATTGGAGGGCGAGACGGCCGAACGTCTGCGCGGCACCGGCGCCAACCCCTGGGACGAATTCGGGACGACCACCGGCCGCCCGCGCCGCGTCGGCTGGCTGGACGGCGTCCTGCTGCGTTACGCGGTGCGCGTCAACGGGCTGACCGACCTCATCATCACCAAACTCGATATCCTTTCGGGCATGGGGAAGATCAAGATCTGCACCGGCTACAACGTCAACAACGCCCTCGTCCACGACCTGCCCGGCGGCGCGGACGGGCTTCCCGCCTGCGAGCCGCTCTACGAGGAACTGCCCGGCTGGCGCGCCGACATCACCCAGGTGCGCCGCTGGAAGGACCTGCCCAGGAACGCCCGCGCCTGCCTCGAGCGCATCAGCGCGCTGGCCGAGACGCCCATCAAACTTGTGTCGCTGGGGCCGGAGCGGGAGCAGATTTTGGAGTTGTAGGCTGGTAGTTGGTAATTGGTAATTGGTAATTTGGACGCGGAAAACGCGGATGTACGCGGAGAGAATTGGGTAAAATAGCGATATGACGAAGGTTCAAGCGAAATTACTCCTGGCAACTGCCGCGAAGTTTTGAAGTCATTGGAGGATAATTCCATTGATTTGATCTTCACGTCCCCGCCGTATGCCGACAGCCGCGCAAATACGTATGGCGGTATCAAGCCAGACAAATATGTGGAATGGTTCCTTCCAATTTCGCAGGAACTTCTGCGCGTGCTCAAACCAACTGGCACATTCGTTTTGAACATCAAAGAGAAAGTGGTCAATGGCGAGCGGCATACTTATGTCATCGAATTGATCCTTGCCATGAGAAAGCAGGGCTGGCTTTGGACGGAAGAATTCATCTGGCATAAGAAAAATTGCAATAGCGCATAACTTGCTATTCTAGGCTGTTTCGCCTTGGCGCAGTTGTTGAAATCTTCCCCCACATTTTGGCTAAAACGGACTTCAAGTGTCATTTTAGGCCAAATGTAGGGGGGACCAGCAATAATCAAAAAGCAAGTTATGCGGTATTGCCAATTAACAATCTCACGATTAAGCATTTCTATTGGACATTAGCCTAAATCAGAAACGAAGGGTAGTCGGGCATTTTCCACGCCCAAGCAGGATCTTGCTCCCAAGCCGAGTCCACACTCCGCCCGCCAGCAGGTCAATGCAAGGCGTTAACTTGCTTCGAGTAATCCACATGTCGAAGGAACTCAGTCATGAGAAAAATTATTGTGCTGGAACATATCTCCCTTGACGGCGTCATCCAAGCCCCAGGCGGGCCAGACGAAGATACCAGCGATGGCTTCGCGTATGGCGGGTGGATCGCGTCCTATTCCGACGCGATTCTTGGAACTGCCCTGAGAAAGCAGATGAACCTGCAATTCGACCTGTTGTTGGGACGCAAAACCTTTGATATTTGGGCGCCGTACTGGCCGCATCATGCGGACGTATGGCCTAACGTCAACACGGCGACCAAGTACGTCGCATCGAATACCATGACGTCTAGCGAATGGCATCCATCCGTGTTTTTAAGCGGGGACATTGCAGGAAAAGTCGCTGAAATCAAACAACAGCCAGGATCCGATTTGCACGTTTGGGGAAGCGGCAATCTCATCCAGACGCTTCTCAAGCATGATTTGATTGATGCCTTGTGGCTGATGATCTATCCGATCACCCTGGGAGGTGGAAAGCGGTTGTTTGCCGATGGTACAATCCCGATGGCGTTCAACGTGACGGAAAGTATCGTCACGCCGAGCGGCGTCATTGTCGCGAATTACGAGCGCGCGTCTGTTATTAACGGCAAGAGGAGCATTTAGCAATGAACAACAAGTCGAATCAACGAATTTATGGAATGAAATTTGCAGGCGTATACCCGCTATACATTCAAAAAGCGGAACGCAAAAATCGCACAAAAGAGGAAGTTGACCAGATCATCTGTTGGTTGACGGGCTACACTCAGGCGGGATTGCAGCGGCAAATTAAACAGGGCAATGATTTTGAAACCTTTTTTGCCCAGGCGCCAGCCATGAATCCAAATCGTTCGCTGATCACAGGCGTAATTTGCGGCATTCGCGTGGAAGAGATCGAAGATCCGCTAATGCAAAACATACGCTATCTCGACAAACTGATTGATGAACTCGCAAAAGGAAAAGCGCTGGAGAAGATTCTGCGGCAGTCAGTCGTTAAGCCATAAGATTAAGCCGCTCTCGCAATGACGGCACGAAACAGAGTAGGTCGCCATGTCCCCCATCCGCATGTCAAAAATCGAATCGGGCCTGCGCGCCGTCATGGACTTCAACGACGCCTTCAACCGTCACGACGTGGACGGGATGATGGCGTTGATGAGCGAAGACTGCCTCTTCGAGAACACGTCTCCCGCGCCCGAAGGGACTGTTTACAAAGGAAAGCAAGCCGTGACCCAATTCTGGCGGGAGTTCTTCCGCGAGTCACCGCAGGCGCATATCGAGATCGAGGAGATCTTCGGGATGGGATTCCACGTCATCATGCGGTGGAAATATTCGTGGGGAGAGGGCCACGTCCGCGGGGTGGATGTGTTCAAGTTGAAGGATGGATTGATCTGCGAGAAGTTGTCGTATGTGAAGGGGTGAAGAACGGCTTTCCGCTGTTACTCGTACCTCAGCGCCTCCACCGGCTCCAAATTCGCGGCGCGGTTCGCGGGGTAGATCCCAAAGAACAGCCCCACCGCCGCGGAGAAGATGGTGGCGAGCAGCACCGCATCCAGGCCGATGCGCGGGTAGAAGGGTGTGCCGGAGGCGAGGGCGACGCGTTCCACGATGAACGAGATCAACCAACCGAAGGCGATCCCGATGATCCCGCCGAAGAGACTGAGCAGCGAAGACTCGGTCAAAAACTGGATCAGGATGTCGCGTTTGCGCGCGCCGAGGGCCTTGCGCAGGCCAATCTCCTTCGTCCGCTCGGTGACTGAGACCAGCATGATGTTCATGATGCCGATCCCGCCCACGAGCAGGGAGATGGCCGCGATGCCGCCGAGGAAGATGGTCAACACACTGGTGATGGTCGCGGCTGTGCTGAGAAAATCCTGCTGACTGAAGACCGTGAAATCGTCCGCGCCGATCTCGGTGCGGTGACGCGTCCGCAGGATGGAGGAGACTTCGTCAATAGCCTGCGGGACGGATTCCGAATCCACCACCTGAACGAGAAGCATATCCACCTGATCGCGCGTGCGGCGCGAGATCAAACGCGTCTGCGCGGCGGAAAAGGGGATGATGGCGCGGTTGTCCTCCGAGCCGAACATGCCGCCGCCTTTGGGTTCCCAAACGCCGATGACGCGGAAAGGCTGGTTGTCAATCGTCAACGTCTCGCCCACCACGCCTTCGCGCCGCCCATAAAGCGTATCCGCCAATTCGGGACCGATGACGACCACCGAGGCGCGCCCGAGCAAATGTTCCTCGCGGATCGCCTCCCCCTCCGCGATGACAAAGTTCCGCAGCGGGAAGAATTCGGGCGTCACGCCGGAGACGCTGGCCGTGGTCTGCTCGCCCGCCGCGCCGACGATGAAACTGCCCTCCAGGATGGGCGCCACCATCTCCACCGAGGGCGCCGCGAACGGGTCGGCGATGGCGGCCGCGTCCTGCAGCGTGAGCGGCTTGGGGTTGCGGACCGATTCGTCCATGCCGCCGCGAAAGACAAAGAGCAGGTTCGTGCCGATACCGCTGATGGACCCCGTGATGCTGTCCTGCGCGCCCGTCCCAACGGCCAGCATGGCGATCACCGCCGCCACGCCGATGACGATGCCAAGCACCGTGAGCCCGGAACGCATTTTATTGGAACTGAGGCTTTCGAGCGCTTCGAGAATGGCCTGCGAGAGATTCATGCCGCGCTCCTTCCGCCCATGCCGTCGTCTTCCACCATGCCGTCGCGCAAGCGGATGATGCGCTGGGCGTGATCGGCGATGTTCGGGTCGTGTGTGACGATGATGAGGGTCGCGTCGTACTCCTGGTTCAATTTGAGCAGCAGGTTCATGATCTCCCTGCCTACTTTGCTGTCGAGGTTGCCCGTCGGTTCGTCGGCCATGACGATGGCGGGTTCATTGACGATGGCGCGGGCGATGGCCACGCGCTGCTGCTGCCCGCCCGAAAGTTCGGTGGGGCGATGCGTCATGCGGTCTTCCAGTCCCACCGCGCGCAACGCCTCGGCCGCGCGCTCGCGGCGATTCGGCACGTTTCCGGCGTAACGCAGGGGCAGTTCCACGTTGAAGAGCGCGGTCTGGCGCGAGAGCAGGTTGAAACTCTGGAAGACGAATCCCACCTTGCGGTTGCGGACGCTCGCCAGTTGATCGTCCGTCATCGTCGCGACCACCTCCCCGTCCAGCGTGTATGCGCCCGAGGTCGGCCGGTCGAGACAGCCGAGGATGTTCATCATCGTGGACTTGCCCGATCCCGACGGCCCCATGATGGCGATCACCTCGCCGCGCGCGATCTTCACCGACGCGCCCTGCAAGGCGTTCACCTCCACTTCGCCCATTTTGTAGGTTTTTACCAGGTCGTTAGCCACGACCACCCAATCTTGGTTCATTGTGCCTCTATATTTGTGCCACTCGCCGCAAAATAAATTTTGCAGTACCGCAACATTCATGTTGCCCCCACCCGCCGCAAAATAAATTTTGCAGTACCGCAACATTCATGTTGCTTCGCCCGTCGCAAAATAAATTTTGCAGTACCGCAACATTCATGTTGCCCCGCCCGTCACAAAATAAATTTTGCAGTACCGCAACATTCATGTTGCCCCGCCCGTCGCAAAATAAATTTTGCAGTACCGCAACATTCATGTTGCTTCGCCCGCCGCAAAATAAATTTTGCAGTACCGCAACATTCATGTTGCTTCGCCC
>DAOUMJ010000236.1:0-11247 GCA_034411715.1 Anaerolineales bacterium
ACTCGTGGAGCGCTTCCGCGCCCGCCTGCAACAAGGTGGACATCGCCAGCATCATGATCAACGGCGTGCTGATCAACCCGGCCGGCCTCTACCGCGTCACCGTCAACTCGTTCCTTGCGGACGGCGGCGATAACTTCCTTGTTCTGAAAGACGGCACCAACCGCCTCGGCGGCGCGGTGGACACCGACGCGCTGGAAGCCTACTTCGCGGCCTTCGCGCCCGTGCCCATCGCCCCCGGTCCACAAAACCGCATTACGGTCCTTCCGTAAGGGTCTGTAAAAAATTAACTTCCCGTAGTTTCGTCATTGCGAGGAGGGCGCACTTCCCGACGAAGCAATCTCCCAGGCACAGTAGGGGATTGCTTCGGGGAGAACGCCCTCGCACTGACGGATGTACGATAGAGAATCAGCATCTGTAAAACAGAACTCCGAGGCGCACAACCTCGGAGTTCTGTTTATTCCACGCGCCAGTACGCGCTGCCATTGGGTTCGCGTGCCATCAGTCCCGCCCCGACAAGTTCGCGGCGCAGCGTGGCGGTATCTTCGTGGTAGCCGCCCAAAATCTCGTTGACCTTTTTCTCGCTGTAGCGTTTGCCGCTCTCGAAGGCTTTGACCACGTGACGCAGGACGGCATCCAGTTTCTTGCGCTGGGTGGGGATGGTTTTCAATCGTCCGTCGCGGCGCGTGTAATCGCCCAGCACTTTGCGGTCATAGGCATCCAGGTCCACGTCTGCGGGGGCAGACGCGATCTGCTCTGCCGAGAACAGGCTGCGCGAAATGGCTTCCAGCGCGGACTTGTCCAACTGATAGACGCTGTAGTAGCCCTCGGCGCGCGCGTGGACCAGTCCCACCTTCGCCAACCGCGCGAGATGATGCGAAACGGTGGAGGCTTTCAGGTCGAGCAGCGCCGCGAGTTCCTCCACCGAGTAGGGCTGCTGGGCAAGCAGGCCGACGATCTTGAGTCGGTTCGCGTCGGAGAGGGCCTTGAAGAGGGTGACGAGTTCTTCGCTCATGTTCAGTCTCTCCTCTCTTCTGTGGTGCGGGGCCGACCCGCGAATTGGTTCTTCGCCAACGCCTCCACCGCGTCGTCCGCGAGCGTGTACCGTCCATCCGCTTCGCGGACGGCTCCCACAAACGCCAGAAACGAGAGGTGGTTGAACGCCTCGCGAAAGGGGATATGCAACTCGTCCGCCACCTGCTTTGCAGACGCGGACTTCTGCGTGAGCAAACCGATGATCCGCAGGCGGTCTGTGTCCGACATTGCTTTGACAAAATCGAGCATTTCAGGTTCTGTGTTCATTTTTACATCCATTTATTTAATTCGATAACTATCTAATTAAATTATAGCGCGCTTGCAGAGCCTGTCAAGGGTGGAAAACGCGTCTCGGGACCGCAGTCCACTCAAAGTCAGGAAAGAGGCGGAGAATCGTCGGGGAGTCATCCGGAGTCCTTCGGGTATAATACGCGCGCAAGACGATCCCATCTCTGGAGGTGTTTGGTGGACCAGCCACAGTTTGCTTTTTTCGAGGGCAAGATCGTCCCCTTTAGCGAGGCGAAGGTCAGCGTCGCCACCCACGCGTTCAATTATGGCACGGCGGTTTTCGGCGGAATGCGCGGCTACTGGAGCGAAGAGCAGAAGCGGCTCTTCGTTTTTCGTCCATGGGACCATTTTCATCGCCTGCTGTATTCCGCCCGCCTGCTGTGCATGGAGGTTGCGTACGACGAGGAGAGCCTGATCCAGATCATGCTCGACCTGCTGCGCGCCGAAAAGTGGCAGCGCGATGTGTACATTCGTCCGATGTTCTATAAATCCGATACGGGCATCGGCGTGCGCCTGCACGATTTGAAGGACGACCTGACGATGTGGAGCCTGCCGTTCCAGAAATACATCAAGAACGATACCGACGCGCACGTGACCATCTCCTCGTGGCGGCGCATTGACGACAACGTCATCCCGGCGCGCGGCAAGGTTTCGGGCGCCTACGTCAACTCGGCGCTGGTCAAGACCGACGCGGCGCGCTCCGGCTTCGACGAGGCGCTGGTGCTGGACCAGAACGGCCACGTCTCGGAGGGTTCGGCCATGAATATCTTCATGGTGCGCGATGGAGCCGTGATCACGCCGCCCGTGACGGAGAACATCCTGGAGGGCATCACGCGCCGCACGGTGATGGAACTGATCCGTGACGAACTCGGCCTGCCCATCGTGGAGCGCCCCATTGACCGCACCGAAGTCTCCATCTGCGATGAGTTCTTCATGACCGGCACCGCCGCGCAGGTGGCCGCGGTGACGAAGGTGGACCACCGTCCCATTGGAACGGGCGCGATGGGGCCGGTGGTGGCGAAACTGCGCGGCCTGTTCGAGGATGTGGTGCGCGGGCGGAACGAGAAATATAAAGAGTGGATCATGCCGGTGTGAAAACGAAAAGACCACCCTCGCGGTGGTCTCTTTTTTGCGTGGGGCGGATTGCCAACACCGCACTTGCGTTCGGTGCAAGTGTCCGCCTTACTTGTTTTCGCGAAACGTGACGAATACCATATTCTTGTTGCAGTCGCTATAGGTATTGACATAGATGTTTTCGGAAAGCCGCACGCCCGCCTGGTCGCGCAATTGCAGATAGAGCGCGCCGGTCGTTGTCGCTGGTGTGTCTCCCAAGTGGAATTCGAAGCCGGAAGGGCCGTAGATCTGCGGCACGGTGCCGGAGACGGTAATGTTATTGATGGATTCGCCTCTTATCATCCCTACCAGCAACACCTGGACATAGATGTGATGAGCGTTGTTCTTGTCCAATACGATGCCTGCCACACCCAGCCAGTTACAGCCGAATTCCGGGTGGTATTTGGCGCTGGAAATATACTCCACTTTGGCAGAGTAGGGCGCCTTGGGCGTGGAGGTCGGCAGGGGCGTGCGGGTGGGAGGGATGAGCGAGAACGTAGTAGGAGTGAACACCGGCGTGAAGGTGGGGCGCGGCGTATCGGTGGGAGGAATGTAGGGCGTGGCGCTGGGCGTCCACGTGGCGGGCATGGCGAGGGGCGTGATGGTGGGGGTGGGAACCAACCTCGCCTGCAAGCGCTGGGGCGAGAACGGGTTGACTGCAATGTTTGGATTGATGAAAACCAGCAGATAATACAGCCCGATACAGGCAGTGACCAGCAGTACGCCGACCGAAAGGATATCCCACACCTGCAAGGCGGGCGCGGGTTTGGCTCGTGGACGGTCGAAAGAGAAATCTTTGAAGTCGCTCATGCGGGTCACTCCACTACGGGGACAGGACGATGCTGGCCTGGGCGCGCTGGCGGCTCACCCAATCCGCCACAGCGCGGGCTTGCAAAACCAGCAGGGCGTCGGGCGAAAGGGGGCGCGGGCCGCGTTCCACAATGTAGATGATGTGAAAACCGACCCGTGTCTGGATCACTTCGCTGAACTGACCGGCTTGCAGGGCAAAAGCCGCGGCCTCGAGTTCGGGCTCGAGCAGGTAGCCCTGCGGGAACCAGCCCAGGTCGCCGCGCGTCACCGGGTCGTGTCTCACGGCCAGGTCTTCGAATTTTTCGCCGGCCTTCAATTGCGCCAGCGCGTTCCGCGCGTCGGCGTCATTATAGAGCAGAATTTGGCGGGCGTGAACCTGCTCCACAGTACCAGACACATCCGTAATGATTTTGTCACGCATCAGCGCCGCCTCGGCCGAACGTCGCAACGCGGAACGGAACGACGCCTCGTCGTATCCGTGCGCGGACTGCCACGCGGACAACTTGTCCGCGCCGCCGAGGGAGGCGGCCAGCGCGTCGATTCTGGACTGTAGGTCTGCTTCTGTGATGGACAGCCCCGCGGCCCTCGCGCCCTGCGCCAGCAGCGCCTGCGCGATGAGATCATCCAGCACGACGCGCGCCGCGTCCTCATCGGTAACGACATTGCCCAAGGCGGCCTGCGCGGATTTGTAGCGCGCCACTTCGGCCTCGTACTCCGCCAGCGGGATGATCTCGCCGTTGACGGTGGCGGCCGCGGGGACGGGGGTGGCGGTGGGCGGCTCGGGCGTGGAGGTTGACCCTTCGGGAGTGGGCGCGGCCGAGGTCCCGCCCGGAAGCGAGCAGGCGGAAAGAACGAGGGACAAAATCAAAATTATCGTGAGTTTTTGGGTTTGCTGGGAAAACATCGTTTCGATTATAAATGAAAACCATGCAGCAGAAATTTCAATCGTCGAACGACTGTTGTACTTTTCCAAATTATTCTGACAATGGAGTACCGCAAGATTCATCTTGCGAGGGCGGTTGCATTGCCAAAACAAGGGGCAACATAAATCCCCATTCGGGAACGATGTGTTGCGGTACGAACACAGCCTCCAGATTTCTCTGGAGGCCGTGTCTACTTGTGTACCTGTGTACCTTGTTTACCCGTTTAGTACTCCGGCATGGGCGGAGCGGAGGGTTTTTCCTTTTCAGGCAGGTCGGTGATGAGCACCTCGGTGGTGAGGATCATCGAGGCGATGGAGGCGGCGTTTTCGAGCGCGCCGCGCACCACTTTCAGCGGGTCAATGACGCCGTCCTTGATCATGTCGGTGAACTCGTCACTGATCACGTTGTAGCCGATGTTCTTGTTCTTCTGGGCCTTGGCTTCGCGGCGCACGCCGTCAATGATGACCGAGCCGTCCTGACCGGCGTTGGAGGCCAGTTTGCGGATCGGGGCTTCGAGCGCCTTCTTGACCATGTTGATACCGACCTGCTCTTCTCCGGCCTCGCCTTTGACTTTCTCGAGCGCATCAGCCGCGTTGATGAGCGAAATCTCGCCGCCGGGGACGATGCCTTCCTCCACAGCCGCGCGGGCCGCGGAAAGGGCGTCTTCGACGCGGTGCTTCTTCTCTTTCAACTCCGTCTCGGTGGCCGCGCCCACGCGCACGATGGCCACGCCGCCGGAGAGTTTGGCCAGGCGTTCCTGGAGTTTTTCCTTGTCGTAGTCGCTGGTGGACTTTTCGATCTCGATGCGGATCTCCTTGATGCGGCCTTCGATGTCGCTCTTCTTGCCCTTGCCGCCGACGATGGTGGTGTTCTCTTTATCGGCCACGATCTTTTCGGCCTTACCGAGGTCCTGGATGGTGACGGTTTCAAGTTTGCGGCCGGTCTCTTCGGAGATGACCGTGCCGCCGGTCAGGATGGCGATGTCTTGCAACATGGCCTTGCGGCGGTCGCCGAAGCCGGGGGCCTTGACGGCCAGCACGTTCAACATGCCGCGCAGTTTGTTGAGGACGAGGGTCGCCAGCGCTTCGCCGTCAATGTCCTCGGCGATGATCACCAGTTCGCGCTTGCCGACCTGGACGAGTTTCTCGAGGATGGGGACGATATCCGCCGCGGCCGAGATCTTCTTCTCGTTGATGAGGATGTACGGCTCGCTGATGACCGCTTCCATGTGCTCGGTTTCGGTGATGAAATAGGGCGAAATGTAGCCGCGGTCGAATTGCATACCTTCGACGTATTCGGTCTCGAATTGCAGGGACTTGGACTCTTCGACGGTGATCACGCCGTCCTTGCCGACCTTGTCCATCACGTCCGCGATCAGGTTTCCGATCTCCTCGTCCGCCGCGGAGTTGGTGGCGACGGAGGCGATCTCCTCCCTGGTATCAATCTTGATGGACATTTTCTTGAGCGACTTGACTACCTCGTCGGTGGCCCGCTCGATGCCGCGCTTGAGCAGCATCGGGTTGTAGCCCGCCGCCAAAGCCTTCAGGCCTTCGCTCACAATGGCGTACGCGAGGACGGTGGAAGTGGTGGTGCCGTCGCCGGCGATGTCGTTGGTCTTCAACGCGGCTTCCTTCAGCAATTGCGCGCCCATGTTGGCAAACGGGTCCTCCAGTTCGATTTCCTTCGCCACCGAGACGCCGTCGTGGGTGATGGTGGGGGAGCCGAACTTGCGGTCCACGGCCACGTTGCGGCCTTTGGGGCCGAGGGTGGATGCCACCGCGTTGGCGACGATATCCATGCCGTCCTTCAAGCGGCGGCGGGCTTCTTCAGAAAATACGAGTTGTTTTGCAGCCATAGGGAAATTCCTCCAAAAAAATTATCGCAGTGATCTTATTCGATGATCGCCAGCAAGTCGCTCTCGCGCAGGATGAGCAGTTTCTTGCCGTCCAGTTTGAACTCGGTGCCGGCGTATTTGGCATACAGCACTTTGTCGCCGACCTTTACATCCAGGGGAATGCGCTTGCCGTCTTCGTCGCGCGCTCCGGGTCCGGCCGCCAGCACCTTGCCCTGCTGGGGTTTTTCCTTGGCCGTCTCGGGCAGGACGATGCCGCCCGCCGTGACTTCCTCCTGCTCGATGGGTTCCACCACGAGGCGGTCGCCGAGAGGTTTGAGAGAGAGTTTCATAACTTGACCTCCTGAAAGGTTTTGGGATGGGCTGTCGAAATTAGCACTCATGCCTTGTGAGTGCTAAACGCTGGCAAATATACTTGTCTTTGAAAGCGAAGTCAAGGGGATTGGGAAAATTCTTACGATACTCTGACACGTTCCTGCGCTCACCCCTGGTCTCTCTCCCGTAATCGAGAGAGGGAAGTCGAATCAAACAGGATTCGGCTCACACTGCTTCTTTGTCGAACGACAATTCAGTTCCCGGCTTACGCCGCCGACGGGATCAACTCGCGCGGCGGCAGGGTTTCCCCATCGCTTCGGAGCAGGCCGATGCCCTCCTTTTCGGCCAGTTCCTGCGCGCCCAGGTCGGCGCGGATGCTGTAGGCGTAAACCAAATACGGCCCCCTGGCTCCCTTTTCGGCCAACTGCCTGCGCCAATCTTCCGACTGCATGCGCTGCGACCAGGCTCGCACGTCCCGCAGGCTGGGGCGCGCCTTGGCCTCCACCACTGCCCACGCCGCCTCCCCCGAAGAGGACTCTACAGGCAAGACAACGTCAATCTCGCCATCCACAGTCAGCGAATACGCGGGTTGCAAAATACGATAGCCCTTGCGCCGCAGGATCACTTCGACCACGCTGGCGGCTTCCTCTTCGACGGTTGAACCGAAGGCGCGTTGCAACTCACCCACCGCGGAGCCGAGGCGGCTTTGCGCAGCGGACAATTGACTTACAGATTCCGCCAGCGCTTCGACGCGCTGTTCGGTGCGCTGTTGCGCGGCGGCCAACTCACGCTGAGATTCGGCCAACTCACGCACAGATCCGCCCAACTCACGGACGATGCTGGGCAGTTCCAGAATCTCGTCCGTGAGCACCTGCCGGCGGAGCTCTTCGCGCCACTCCGGGTGTTCGTAGAGAATGTGAAGCCATTCGCGGAATTCTTCGACCGTGAACGTCATGGATGCGTCTCCTGGGAGGGATCATACATCAAAAGGCATTGGCGTCCGCCTCCCGGAATTGCGATACTTTCTAAGAGAGTGTCTGAAAACTGGCGCGTAAGCGACGTTCTCTAACGTCCGCCTACCTTGCGCTGTAATACTAAGGCGTCGCGGTCGGCGTGATCTCATCCGGCGCGAGGGTTGGTATGGGCGTGTCAACAACCGGCGCGGCGCCGACTCCCAGCGAGGCGCAGATGGTTCGCCCGGCGTCCACGATGCCGGCGATGTCGCTGTCGCCGGGGAAGGCGGCCGCCACTTCGTTCAACACGGCAACCGCCTCGCCGCACTTGTTATCTTTGGGACGGCTGAGGGCGGCCAGCACCGAGCCGTAGGTGTAATAGTAGACGACGGTGTTGGGCGAAAGCGCCAGGCCGGTTACTTGCGCGCCGGGGTCGCCTGCGTCGCACCCGCCGCGCGCCTCGCAGGATTCTTCGGCCGTGCAACCGCGCACCGCGCACTTCAAGGCGGGGATGGAACCCTCATAGTTGCGCGATTTGAAGAAGACGATGCCCAATTGACCATACGTGTCGGCGTTGCTCGGGTCGAAATCCAGCGCCTTCTGCACGTTGAGCGCGGCCGCAAAGTAATCGCCGGTCTGCGAGTAGGTCTTGGAGATGGAGAGGTAGGGGATGGGATCGCGCACGCCCAATTGTTCGTTGATCCGCGCGGCGGCCTGGAAATATTCCAGCGATTTGTCATAGAGCAGGCGCGCCGAATCTTCGTTGAGACTGCCGAAGGCCAGGCGGCGGTAGTTGGCCCCGGCGCGCAGGTGCAGAAAAGTCAGATTGGGTGAGATGAGGATGGCCTTGTCGTATTCCTGGATGGCCTGGTTGTACAACCCCAGCGACTCCAGCACGTAGGCGTAGACGCGATGCACGTCCATCAGGCTGTCGGCGTCCTCGCGTTCGAGGGCCTGCAAAATGTATTGCTCGGCCTGGCTCCACTTTTGCTGGTCCACCAGGATTTCGGCGTAGAAGGCCAGGGCGAGAGTGTTCTGGTTGTCGAGTTGCAGGGCGCGCACGGCCTCCTGCTCGGCCTCGGTGAGATAGGCCACAGCCTGCTTTTCGCCCACCAGCGAGGGGTTGGCGTTCCAGTCCAGCACGAAGGCGCGGATGGCATGGACGGTGGAATCATCCGGGGCGAGTTTCACGGCCTCGTCAATCGAACCCAGCGCGTCGGTCAGGCGGGAGAGGCGGGCGGGGTCGGTGGTCAGCAGCGCGGACGAGTACGTCTGGATGCGCGCCAGGTTGGCCCACACCTGGGCGTTGGACGGGTCCACGCGCACGGCCTCGCGGTAGGCGTTGATGGCTTCATCGAGATTGCCCGCCACGAATTGCGCGTCGCCCTCGAGGGAATACGAGTCGACCGAACGCGTGGGCGTGGCGGTGGGGGTGAACGGTTTTTCGATCTCGCCCTGTTCCAACCCGCGGATGAGCCACACGCCTCCCAGGATCAACACTACCAGAAAAAAGAGCCGATAGATGCTGGTGCGCGGCTTCTTATAAAAAAGTTCGCGGCGGGGATAGACGTTCATGGCGTGGGTGTGGCCGTCTCTGCTGAAACGGTGGGGGTGAAAACAGACGTGGCCGAGAGGTTCTTTTCGCACATACTCAGGGTCTCGTTGGCGTTGGCCACGGCGATCTCGTCCGCGGGGACGCGGCCGAGGATGGCGTTGGCGATGGAGATGGCCTCGCCGCAGCGGTTCAGCCGCGCCAGCGCCAGGGCGTAGGTGAAATAGTATTCGGCAACGCGCGTGTCCGGCGTGAGCGGGATGGACTTGATCGCATCGCCCTGTTCGTTCTGCCCGCCGTGAATGGCGAGTCCCAGTTGAACGGCGGCCTCCGCCCAGTCGGCGATGCGGTAGAGCATCACGCCGTAATTGCCGCGCAGGCTGGCGTCGGCGGGCGCATCCTTGACGGCCGATTCGGCGTATTGCGCGGCTTTGGCAAATTCCCCGATGGAGGCGTAGGTGCGCGAGATCAACAGGTCGGGGGTGGGGTCGGAGGGGTTGAGGGCGTTGGCGCGCGTGAACGCCTCCACGGCCAGGTCGTAAACCTGCATGGCGCGATAGTTGCGCCCCAGGGCCAGGTGCAGGTCGGGGATGTTCTGGTTGATCTCCACCGCGGCGCGATATTCGGCGATGGCCTCCTCGTAATTGGCGGTGGCCTCCAGCACGTAGCCGCGCGCCCGGTGCGCCTCGATGGTGCCGGGCGCCAGTGAAAGGGCCACGCGGGATTCTTCCGCGGCCTTCGCAACATTGTCGAAGGTGCCTGTGCCGGCCAGGTAGGAATCGATCAGAATCTCCACGTAAATGGCGTGCGCCAGGCCGCTGTTGGGGTCCAGTTCGAGGGCGCGTTTGATGGCCGCTTCCGCGCCCAGGGTATCGCCCTGGAAATCCAGCGCCCAGGCGCGCATGGCGTAGGCGCGTGAATTGGTTTCATTCAGAAGGATCGCGGCTTCGGCGCTGGCCTGCGCGTCCTTGTATAACCCCGCGAAAACCTGCACGCGCGCCAGGGCCACGTAGATGGCATCGTCCTTTGGGCTGGCGAGGATGGCCTGCTGGTAAACCTCTATGGCCTGGAGCAGCTTTCCCTCGTTGAACAGCGCCTCGGCCTCGGTCACGAAGGATTCGGGCGCGCGCGTGGGCGTGGGCGAAGGCACAAAGGGCGGCGGGATGGTCGGCACGATCACGCGGTCCACATAAGTCAAAATGGCGATCAGGATCAACAGCGTGAACACCAGCAGCCAGTTGACCTTGTACCGCTTGCGGTTCATGCTCCACTTGGTCTTGCGTCTTAAATACATGCAATCATCTTACCTGTTGTGGGAGGGGGCGTCAAGTTTCCCTGCATTTTTTTTCATACGTTGCTAATCGTGCATTCATCTGGGAGATAGACGCGGGCAATCTCCTGATTTCGCCCGAAGTCTGGAGACTTCGGACTCCGTCCTCTAACATGGTTTGCGCGCACCCTCTGAAGTAGGAAGTAGAACTTCAGGATTCCTGTGTTAAAATCCGCCTATGCAGTTCGAGGTCTTCACCCTCCTGCCCGAAGTCTTCCCCCCCTATCTTGAATCGAGCATACTTCAACGCGCCCGCCAGCGCGGACTGATCGAGGCGCGGATTCACAACATCCGCGATTGGGCGCGCGACAAGCACCACACCACCGACGATATCCCCTACGGCGGCGGCGGCGGGATGGTGATGAAGCCCGAGCCGGTCTTCGAGGCGGTCGAATCCATCCTCGGACCTCAGGCCGGTTGCCCGGTCATTTTGCTCACCCCGCAGGGACGCGTCTTCACGCAGGCCGTGGCCCGCGAGTTGGCCGCGCACGAGCGCATCGCCCTCATCTGCGGGCGTTACGAAGGCGTGGACGAGCGCATCCGCGCCCGCCTCGTCACCGATGAAATCTCCATTGGCGATTACGTGTTGACCGGCGGCGAACTCCCCGCGCTCATCCTCATAGATGCGGTGACGCGCCTCCTGCCCGGCGCGCTCGGCGATCCCACCGGCGCGGAGGACGATTCCCACACCAGCGGCCTGCTCGAATATCCGCACTACACCCGCCCGCCCGAATTTCGCGGCGAGAAAGTCCCCGACATCCTGCTCTCCGGCGACCACGCCAGGATCGCCCAGTGGCGGCGCGAGCAATCGTTGTTGCGGACTCTGGCGCGACGGCCTGATCTGCTCGAAAAAGCCGATTTGAGCGAGAAGGAAAGAAAGTTTATTGAAAATCAAAAAGCGAATTTGAAATAAGGCGGACTCCGCCCATTTTCGCCTAATGGAGGCAACAGCATTATGGAACATAAAACAGAAACAATCTATGGGCGGATTCAACTCGTAAGTGCAACAGGCAGCTCGAAGAATACCTCAAAAGGGGTCAGGAAAGCAAGGCTCTTTCGAGGCCTGTGATTGAGTTTGT
>DAOUMJ010000237.1:0-11472 GCA_034411715.1 Anaerolineales bacterium
ATGGGTTCTCCTTTGGTCGGTGTGGTTTTGCCACCTTTACCTTACCATAGGATCCTTATGCTACCCCATCCAATTTCTAAAATGGCCAAAGTCCAGATAATGATTCTCATGCTCAAAAAAACCGGCGAACAACCAATCTCCACAATCATCGTCGCGGGAATTCTCGCATTCGGGTTTTTCATCCCCTTCTTCGGACTCTACCAGGACGACTGGCATTTCATTCATTACGGAAGCGCGGCAGGTGCGCGCGGCATGTTGGAATTTTTGACGATGGATGGCCGCCCGACCGCGGCCTGGGTCTACGCGACGCTCTATCCGCTCCTCGGCTTTTCCCCCCTCCCCTGGCACGTTCTCTCTTTGACGTTGAGGCTGGTCACCGTTCTATTGGCATTTTCCACGCTGACGACGCTTTTCCCCAATCGGTCGCGTACCAACACCCTCGCGGCGTTCTTCTTCCTGTTGTATCCCATCTTCACACTCCAGCCGCAGGCCGTCGTTTACGCCGAGCATTGGATGGCCTTCGCGCTTTTCTTCGCGTCCATGCTGTTGATGCTGCGCGCCATTCAAGAACCAAAACGCTGGCTTATCTACACCGCGCTCGCAATCCTCGCGGAAACGCTTCACCTTTTCACCGTCGAATACTTCGTTGGCCTGGAGTTGCTTCGTCCGTTTGCGATTTGGGTATTGTTGAGACTTGGAACCGCCAGACTAAGCCCCAATCCACCTCATACGCAAGCCCGCAGTCATCCTTTCTATTCTGGCTACGCGCAAGCCATTAAACATATTGCCAAACTTTGGCTCCCCTACTTCCTCATCCTTCTCCTCTTCCTCTACTGGCGGACAGTCTTCCTCGGCTCGCTCGACCTTCGCAACAACCCCGCCGACGCGCTCTCGCTCCAGACGGTCATTACCACCCTCCAACACCTCGGCGCGGACGTTGCCCTCGTCCTCGTCTCCTCCTGGTTCAAACTCGTTGACCCCTCCGCCCTCGAACTCACCCGCGCCCGCAATTTCATCGTCCTCGCCATCACCTTCGCCTCCGCCCTCCTCGCCTACATCTACTCGCGCTCCATCAGCGACAACGTCCCCCAACAAGAATCTTCCTCTTCAACCGACCCACGCAACACGCAACACGCAACTCCTAACTCCTATCCCCTATCCCCCACCTCCTACCTCCTCTCCTCCCTTCTCTTCCTCCTCCTCGGCCTCGCCCCCGCCTACGCGGCCAACTTCATCATCCATCTCAAACTGGAGCCCTGGAACGGACGTTTCGCCCTCGCCGCCCTGCCCGGCGCGGGGATGCTGCTCGCCCTCGTCTTCGACTCCCTCTTCACGTCGGAAAAGACGCGGCGCGTGATGTTCGCCATTCTCATCGGCCTGCTCATCGGCTATCACAATCGCGTCGCTTTCGACTTCAAAACTTCGTGGGAGAAACAGGTCAAACTCTACGAGCAGTTGACCTGGCGCGCGCCGTCCATCGAGCCTGGGACAGCCATCATCACCGACCAGGAGATCCTCAGTTACATGGGCGATTACCCGACCAGTTTCGCGCTCAACACGATTTATCGCGAAGCATCCCTGCGGGACGACACCAAGCCCCTGCGCCCCAGCCCCTATTGGTTCTTTGCCATGTCTGAAAACCTCGGCACGGACGCGGATTCGCTCGCGGAAGGCGTGGAACTGACCGCGAAAAAATACGCGTCTACGTTTGTCGGGAACAGCCGCGACAGCCTGATCATCGTCTTCGAGCCGGAGAAAAATCAATGTCTGTGGATCCTCCGTCCCGAAGACGCGGCCTATCGTGGGCTCCCCGAACAGGTCAAGAAAGCCGCGCAGGTCTCGAATTTGAGTCGCATCCACGATCAGCCGCAGACGGATTTCGCCCTGTTCAAAACCATCGTCCCGGAAAAGCGCGAATCGTGGTGCTTCCATTACCAGCGCGCGGACTTGGCGCGGCAGATGGGCGATTGGGAGCAGGTTGTCTTCTTCTGGGAATTGGCCGAACGCGGCGGACACAAGCCGGGTCACGGCTTCGAGTACATCCCCTTCATCCAAGCCTACGCGCACACGGGCGATTGGCAAACGGCCCTCGCGCTGATGAAGCAATCCAACCGCGTCAGCGCGAACATGAAAACGATTTTGTGCCCCGTGTGGGAGGAATTGGCTTTGTCGGCGCCAGAGTCGGCAGAGCGAGATTCAACTAATGATGAAGCAATGGAATTTTTAGGTTGCCATTAATTCGGCATACGGATTTCACGGATTACGCGGACGAACACGGATGAAATTTAAAAAAATCCGTGCAAATCCGTCCAATCCGCGTAATCCGTGTACAAAGCATTTACCCCCTCACCATCTCCAGCACTTCCAACAGCCTCGGCATCCAATTCTCGTTCTTCGTGAAATTGACCCAATAGACGTTCTTCCCGCCGCGCACATCGGGCGCGAGATCGGGCAGACGTTTCCCCTTCGACAGGCTCAGGGCATCGCCCTCCGTCCCTTCGGCCGGCGCGGGGAACTTGAGCGCCACCTGTCCCGCCTCCCAACTCACGGACGCGAGTCCTGCCTTCTCGGCGCGTAATTTGACGCGCATCTGGTAGAGCAGGTTGTCCACCATGTCGGGCAGTCCGCCAAATCGGTCGCGGAATTCGGACGCGAGCGCGTCCACTTCGGTCTCGTCGCGCAGATCCGCAATGCGGCGATAGAGTCGCAGGCGCAGGTTCTGGTCAGGGATGTAGTCGGAGGGAATGCCAATCGCGAGGGGAAGGTCAACGTTGACGGGCATGGCGAGGGGTAAACCAAAAGATGAAGGATGAGAGATGAAAGATGAAGAGTCTTCGGGCTGTGGTTTGCCTTTTGCCGCGACGCGAATGTGACGAACAGCGTCAGCGAGAAGCCGCGTATAGAGGTGAAAGCCCACATCCTGAATAAACCCATGCTGACGCGTGCCGAGCAATTCTCCCGCGCCGCGAATTTCGAGATCGCGCATCGCGATGGAATAGCCCGCGCCGAGTTGGGTGTTTTCGGCGATCACGTCCAGGCGCGCCTGACCGTCCACGGTGGGATTGATTCGGTTGTGGCGGAAGAAATACGCGTAGGCGCGCATCGCCCCGCGGCCGACGCGGCCGCGCAATTGATAGAGTTGCGCCAGGCCGAAGGTGTCGGCGCGGTCAACAATGAGTGTGTTCGCGTTGGGGATGTCGAGACCCGACTCGATAATGGTCGTCGAAAGCAGGATGTCAATCTCACCTGCATTGAAGCGATGCATCACCGCCGATAGTTCCTGCTCGGGCATCTGTCCGTGACCAACGTCCACGCGCGCTTCAGGGACGAGTTTCTCCAGGTGCGCCCTCATCGCGTCAATGGTATGGACGCGGTTGTGGACGAAGAAAATTTGTCCGCCGCGTTCGAGTTCCCTTAAGATGGCCTGTCGCACGAGACGCGGCGAATACGCGCCAACGTGCGTGCTGATCGGCAATCGTTCTTCGGGCGGCGTGTTCAAATTTGAAATATCACGCACGCCAGTCAGCGCCATATAAAGCGTGCGCGGGATCGGCGTGGCGGTTAGCGTCAACACGTCCACTTCGGTTCGCAATTTTTTCAGGTGTTCCTTGTGCGCCACGCCGAAGCGCTGTTCCTCGTCAATGATGACCAGTCCCAAATCCTTGAATTGCACGTCGGGCGAGATGAGTCGGTGCGTGCCGATCACGATGTCCACTTCGCCAAGCGCCAGCCGCAGCAGAATATCATCCTGTTCCCTCGGCGTGCGGAAACGCGAGAGCATCTCCACGCGCACGGGAAACGCCGCCAGCCTCTGCAAAAACGTCTCGTAATGCTGTTGCGCCAAAACCGTCGTCGGCACGAGAATCGCGACCTGTTTCCCGTCCATCATGGCTTTGAACGCGGAGCGCAACGCGACTTCCGTTTTTCCATAACCCACGTCGCCGCACAGCAAACGATCCATCGGACGCGGCAACTCCATATCGCGTTTGATCTCGGCCAGCGCGCGCGCCTGGTCTTCGGTTTCCACATACGGGAACGAGTCTTCGAGTTCGCGCTGCCAGTTGGTATCGGGCGAAAACGCGTAACCGACGGAAACATGACGACGCGCGTATAGATCGAGCATCTCCTCCGCGACCTTCTTGACCGCCTCTTTGACGCGTCCCCGCTTCTCGATCCAAACCTGACCTCCGAGTCGGTCCAGCGACGGGAGGCCGCCGTCCGCTCCGACGTAACGCGTCAGCCTGTCCGCCTGATGAACGGGGACATAGAGCGTATCGCCGCCCTCGTATTCCACTGCGAGGAACTCGCGTTCGTGTCCCTCGAGTTGACGCTGGACGAGTCCCGCGAAGCGCCCGACGCCATGATCCACGTGGACGACGTGATCCCCCGCCTGGAGGTCCGCGTAGACCGCTTCAGGAGTCTCCGCGACGGGACGGGCGCGCGCGCGGGGAGTCGGTCGCTCCCAGCCGAAGATCTCCGAGTCGGTGATGAGGAAGAGGCCGCCGAGTTGCCAGCCTTCGGTGAGGGAGGCTTCCAAGAATTTTGGATTTTCGACACCTGCACTTGCGCCAGGTGCAAGTGTTTCCGATTTACGATTGCCGCTTTGCGACCAGAGTTCTTCGAGTCGCGCGCGCTGGCGTGAGACGATGACGACCTGCTTGTCATCCTCCACAAGTTGCGCGAGATATTCTTCAAAGGGTTTGAGCCGTCCAGCAAATCGCTCGATGTGTCCAAACTGCGCGGCGAGGCCCTCACCCCTGGCCCCTCTCCCGATTACGGGAGAGGGGAACTGATCACTCTCCCCCACGCGCCCCAATTCCACCAGCGGCTTCTCCCCTACCGAGTCCGCCAACTCTGACCACGTCAAATACGGGACGGGAAAATCCGCGGCGAGAGTCTCTTCCGCGATGGATTCGTTTCGATAGCGGACGGCCTGCTCCTCCACTTCCTGCATCATTCCTTCGACGCGGCTGAGATCGTCAACGACAATCAACGATTTGCCTGGCAGGTAATCGAAGAGACTCGCGGGGAAGGGATGGAGGAGGGGGATGTGGAATTCGCCGAGTGTGTCAGGTGTTCCAGTGTCAGGTGTTCCAGTGTCAGGTGTCAGGTTCCAGGTATCAGGTGGCGTGTTCCGTGTTCCGTGTTCCGTATCTACCTGTGTACCTGTGTACGTGTTTACTTGTGTACCTGCAATAAATTCCCGCGCGGGCGTGACAAGAATGGAGTCGAGTTTCTCCACCGTCCTCTGCGTGGCAGGGTCGAACTTGCGGATGGTTTCGATCTCGTCGCCGAAGAAATCCAGGCGAACGGGTCCACTCTCGGTCATCGGCCAGATGTCGAGCAGGCCGCCGCGGTGGGAGAATTGTCCCGCTTCGAGGACGGTGTCGCTGCGCTGGTAGCCGATCTCGCTCCAGGCGCGGATGAGGGATTCGAGTTGGATGTTTTGTCCCGCGGAGAGTTTCCTGCACGCTTTGAGATAGTCGCGGCGCGGCAGGGTGCGCGTCATCATGGCGCGGGCAGAGGCGACGATGACCGGATGGGTGCGGGGTTTCTCTGTAAATGGCAAGTGGTAATTGGCGAGGGCGGTCAATGCCTGTAATCGGTCGCGGCGCGTGGTCACACCCCAGGGAGATTGTTCGTAGAAAAGCGGATTGGGCTCGGGGAAGAGATAGCGCGGCGCGTCGGGAATCCAGAAACCGAGTTCATCGAAGAGCGCGAGGGCATGGTCGGCGCGGTCGGTGATGAGGAGAATCGGCTGGTTGAGGTCCGCATGGAGGCAGGCGAGGATGGGCAGGCGCGCGGAACGAGGCAGGCCGAGGGGACGCGCGGCGAGGTTTGCCAACAGGGATTTGTAGGCTGGGAGGGAGCGGATGTGTTGGAGGAGGATGGAGGAGGACACGTTGCGTACTGCGTGTTGCGTACTGCGTATTGCGTGTTGCGTAATTTACGAAATGCGCAGTACGCAATAGTCGGCAGGTTATTTTGGGGTATCAGAAGCCCCATTGAACTTATTCATCGCCTTATTCAGCCCCTCGGTGACAAACGTCAACACAGCGTCTGCGGCGCGGTCGAGGGTTTCGGAGACGATGAGCAGGTCGGCGCGGGAGAAATCCTGCAAGACGTAATCGGCGGGATCCATGCGCCCGGGTGGACGGCCGATGCCGAGGCGCAGGCGCGGGAAATCCTGCGTGCCGAGGCGCTCGATGGTGGAAGCCATGCCGCGCTGACCTCCCGCGCCGCCGCTGGGACGAATGCGGATCGTGCCGAGGGGCAGGTCGAGGTCATCGTGCGCGACCATCAGGTTTTCGGGCGGGATCTTGTAGAAGTGGAGCAGTCCCTGTACAGAGGCTCCCGACAGATTCATATAAGTCTGCGGCTTGGCAAGGATGAGTTTGCGCTCCTCGTAGAATCCCGAAGTGACGATGGCCTTGGATTGCAGTTTGAGTCCGCGCGCGTCGAGGCGGACCGCGAGTCGGTCAATCAGCATGAAGCCGATGTTGTGGCGGTTGTCCTTGTATTCGCGGCCCGGGTTGCCGAGGCCGATCAAGAGAAAGGTGTCAAGTGCCATGTGTCAGGTGTCAGGTGTCAGGTTATCACGCAGTCAAGTAGTCGGATGGCCGCGTGATTGGGTGGTCGGAGGTCAGGCGCGGCGGAGACGGAGGAGGAGAGCGACGATGATGAAAGCGAGCAGGGTGGCGAGGATGGCGCGGAGGAGGAAGGCGTAGATTTGGGAGTCTGTCAGCGAGACGGGGTTGGGAGGGAGGGGCGTGGGCGTAGGTAAACGCGTCGAGGTGGGAGCGGGCTGAGGCGTCGGAGGGAGGGGCGAGGCGATGGGGAGAGGAGAAAATTCGGGAGTCGGAGTCGGCGCGGAAGTCGCGGTCTCGGTGGGAAGTTGGTTGCGGACGCGCAGTCCCGTCACGAGCGATTCCAGAATCGAGCTGTCTTGGAGGGTGACTCGCAGGCGCAGGTTGTAATCTCCGTCGGTGATGAGGGTCGTGTCCCACGACGCGAGCAGGCCGTCGGTCACGGGTTGATCCGTCTGGTAGATGGGGAACCAGGTCGAGGTGGCGTCGGAAGCGTAGGCGAAGGAAAGTTCGGAGGAGAGGAATCCGTCCGCCGCGCTCGTCCCCGTGACGTTGACCAGTCCCTGCAACACGTCGCCCGAAGCGGGCGCGGTGATGCGGATGGACGCGTCCGCCTGGGCGAAGGCGCGTTGCGGAAAAGTCAACGCGAGGGCGAGAAATCCCGTGAAGATCCAGCGCATTAGAAAAGGCTCAGCCAGTCGGTGTTGGCGATGACGCCGCAGGCGATCAGGATGAAGACGATGAGCAGGATAAAACCACAGCCAAAGCCGAAACACCCGCCCCTGCCAAAGCCGATGTTCTTTTGAAGCCAGTCGAAGAGTTTATCGAGCAGGAAGAGTTGAAGCAAACCAGCCAGACAGCCTCGTCTGTCATTCATGGGGGATCTCCTTTCGTGATTGCAACTGGTAAGTTTAACACGAAGGCGGAACAGGGTCAAATTGAAAGGGAAATAAGGCGCGCGAAAACCGCGTCAGGTACGGAGCCGAAAGTCTCCCGACTTTCGAGCAAAATCTGGAGACCCTTCGACAGGCTCAGGGCAGGTTTTGCAGTCCGCGCTGACAACCTTTGCGCGCACACGGGAAATAATTCGCCATCCGAATGAATGTGTATAAATGTTATAATTCATACACATTGGAGGCAGAAATGAGAACCAACATTGTCATTGATGATGCATTGCTTCGCCAGGCAATGCGCGCCAGTGGATTGAAAACGAAACGCGCCGCCATTGAGGAGGCGCTGCGGCTTTATGTTCAAATTCAAGGGCAAAAGGAAATCCTTAAACTCCGAGGCAAAATTCAATGGGAAGGAAATCTCGAAGAGTCGAGACTGGGGCGTATCGCCGATGAGGAGGGAAAATATCAACCATGATCATCGTTGATACTTCGGTCTGGATAGACTTTGGACGGGAGACGGCGACTCCCCAAACAGACTGGCTGGAAAATGAATTGAAACGCCGGCGGCTGGCAATCACCGATTTGATCCTTTGCGAAGTTCTGCAAGGCATTCGCGATGACAGGAATTACCACGAGGCACGCGACGCCTTGCTCAAACTTGAAGTCTTTCCCACAGGCGGGACGAATTTTGCGCTCGCCGCGGCAGAAAATTATCGTGCGTTGCGTAAAAAAGGCACAACCATACGAAAAACCATTGACTGCCTTATCGCAACCTTTTGCATTCTCAACGGCCACTCCCTTTTGCACAGCGATAGGGATTTCGACGCCTTCGAGAAAGAGTTGGGACTGCAAGTTATTCATCCGTAAAAGTTGCCACATTCCGGCAATTCTGCGCGCAATTCTTTTATGGTAAACTCTGGCACGAAACCCCAATGGAGTAGCCCCGTATGAGCAAATCCCGAAGCGACCAGATGGTGGAACGCCTGCGCTCGATGCAGGCCGCCGCCCCCGACATCGAAGCGTCCGCGATTGTGTCCGTTGACGGTTTGATCATGGCTTCCGCGCTCCCGCAGGATGTGGAGGAGGATCGCGTCTCGGCCATGTCGGCGGCCATGCTCAGCCTCGGCGAGCGGATTTCGGGTGAACTCGGCCGCGGCGGACTCGAGCAGGTGTACATCAAAGGCGACGAGGGCGCCATCGTGCTGACCTCCGTGGGGACGGAGGCGGTTCTGACCGCCCTCGCGCGGCCTGAGGCCAAATTGGGCTTGATCTTCCTCGAAATGCGGCGCGCCGCCGAAGATCTAACGAAACTGGTCGGATGAAAACACCAAACCTGGAACTCTCCCAAATCAATGTCAACCCCGGTGGGGAGGGCGCAACTGCCCTCCCCACTGCTTTTAATTTCCATTCGTCACTGCGAGGCGGTGTTCGTCCGCCAAAGCAGTCTCCGCGTCAAGCCGGGGATTGCTTCGGGGACACCTGACCTGGTACGGCTTAAGCCGCACGGTGCCAGGGGAACACCCTCGCAATGACGGGACACGAGAGGTGAACATGGCTACCAAATATCTTTTCTTCACTGGCGGCGTGGTTTCTTCGGTCGGCAAGGGCGTGACGGCCGCGGCGATTGGACTGACTCTCAAAGAACGCGGCTTCAAGGTGGCGGTGCAGAAACTCGATCCGTACATCAACGTGGACCCGGGGACGATGAGTCCGTACCAGCACGGGGAAGTATACGTTCTTGACGACGGCGCGGAAACGGACCTCGACCTGGGTCACTACGAACGCTTCATTGACATCCGCCTGGGCCGCGTCAGCAACTTCACCGCGGGGCAGGTTTACGCCGAGATCATCGCCAAGGAGCGCAAGGGCGATTACCTCGGCGGGACGATCCAGGTGATTCCGCACATCACCAACGAGATCAAGCGCCGAATCAAATTGGTGGCGAAGACGACGGGCGCGGAGATCGTCCTCGTGGAAATCGGCGGCACGGTCGGCGATATCGAATCGCAGCCGTTCCTCGAGGCGCTGCGCCAGATGCGAAACGAGGTCGGGCGCGAGAACGTCTTCTTCATCCACGTGACGTGGCTTCCGTACATCGGCGCGACAGGCGAACTGAAGACGAAACCGACCCAACATTCGGTGGCCGCGCTGCGCTCGATTGGTATCTCCCCGAACATGATCATCGCCCGCTCCGACCAGCCCATCGAAGACGGCCTGACCGACAAGATCGCCCTGTTCTGCGACGTGGAAAAGGAGGCAGTCGTACCGATGATGACGAC
This sequence comes from Anaerolineales bacterium, assembly GCA_034411715.1. GTDB lineage: Bacteria > Chloroflexota > Anaerolineae > Anaerolineales > Villigracilaceae > Denitrolinea. The sequence continues at coordinate 9,760 of DAOUMJ010000237.1, forward strand.
TCCCATCCTGTACGAGATTCCGCTCCTGCTCGAAGAGGCGGGCGTCGCGGACTTTTTGGTGAAGCGTCTCAAACTCAAGCCGACGCGCGTCCCCGATTGGAAGCCGTGGAAGAAACTGGTGGAAGCGGTGAAGAAGCCGCGTCCCAAAGTGAAGATCGCACTGGTGGGAAAATACGTGGAGTTGCAGGACGCGTACATGTCGGTGCGCGAGGCGTTGAAGCACGCGGCGCTCTCTCTCGGCGTGGACGTGGAGATCGGCTGGGTGCATGCCTCCGATCTCGAAAAAGACAAAGGTTGGGACATCGTTCAAAGCGCGGACGGAATCATCGTCCCTGGCGGATTTGGCTCGCGCGGGATCGAAGGCAAGATCATGGCGGCGCGTTACGCGCGGGAGAGGAAAGTCCCCTATCTCGGTCTTTGCCTCGGAATGCAGGTGATGTGCATCGAGTTCGCGCGCAACGCCCTCGGTCACGAAGACGCGAACTCGTCCGAATTCGACCGAAGCACGGAATATCCCGTCATTGACCTGATGCTCGACCAGCGCTCCGTCACCGACATGGGCGGGACGATGCGGCTCGGCCTGTATCCCTGCGTGTTGAAAAAGGGAACGAAGGCCGCCTCCGCGTATGGCGTGGCGCAGGTGGACGAGCGTCACCGTCACCGCTTCGAATTCAACAACGCCTATCGTGGGGAATTCGAGAAGGCGGGCATGGTCTTTTCGGGCATCTCTCCCGATGGAAAGTTGGTGGAAATTGCCGAACTCAGCGACCATCCATATATGGTCGCGAGCCAGTTCCATCCCGAATTTTTGTCGCGGCCGAACCGTCCGCATCCGCTGTTTGTGGGGTTGGTAAAGGCGGCGAAGGACAGGGGGAAGCAGTGAGCAGTGATCAATCATTGAGCCTTGCGAAGAAGTGACACAAGGTTTGCGGTTAGTGTGAGATCGCCCAAATCATTGCCTAAAGAATGGAAAGCCTGATAAGAACAAGTGACGGTTGTCACTTGTTCTTTGATTTAAGGAGTTGTACAATAATTTTGCGCGTTCCAACAGTAAATTTTCAATATGGCTGTTAACAAAAGTCGGAGAGTCTCCATGCTTGCTAAAAAGGCAATCTCACGTGTATTCTCTGTTTTGTTCGTTCTTGCTTTCATTCTGGCGCTGATTGGTCCAGCCCATGCTACCCCGGCTTCGCTTGCAGAGTCGGCGAACACGATCGAAACGCCATCCTTATTGCAATTCGCCGCAGGCAGACACGTGCTGGGCTTCGCGCCTGATAAGGTTTTTCTGGCCGGGTTGGATCATGCGCTGACCGTCGAATTTATTGGCGGGAGGGGAAATGCCCCAGTTGGAACAGCCGCCTCCATGTCTATGCAGACAAGCGGCACACCTGCATTAGGAAGTGTCACATATCAAAATATGTGGCGCGGCGTGGATGTGACGTACACATCCTCCCAGACAGGAATCGCCGAAAGTAGTTACATCCTGCAACCCGGCGCGCGTCCTGCGGATATCCGCCTGAGATACAACAGGCCGGTGCAATTGATGGAAAACGGCACACTGCGCTTTGCCTTCGAAACGGGCTACATGACCGAGAGCGAACTGCTTGCTTTCCAGAAAATCAATGGGCAGCATGTCCCAGTGGCGGTGCGCTTCACTCTGAATGAAGGCCTGGTCGGCTTTGCCGTGGGCGCGTACAACCCGAACTATGCCCT
>DAOUMJ010000238.1:0-25735 GCA_034411715.1 Anaerolineales bacterium
GATTAACAAAACTACCCGCCTCGCGGCGGGTAGCGGCCTTGCGGCCAAAGGAGGAGGAGACTGTTTGCGTTTACCGTTTGTGATTGCGGACGAACTCACGCCGCTTCTGGCGCACATCCACGCCAAAGACGACGAGCATGGCAAGCAATGTCAAAGTGAGAAAAAGTGTCATTCGATCTCCGTTTTTGTTCAGTTGCATCATACCCCCTCTCGATTAAATCCGACCTAAGAACTGGTTAACATCTGGTGAACATTTTTGAAAGTACAGAAACCCGTTTTTTTACAACCCCCGAAGCGAAGCGGAGTGGGGCGCAGAAAACGGGTTTCTGACTCAACAGGGAATCGAGAAACAAAACACGCTTCCCTCGCCCTCGCGGCTCTGCGCCCAAATTCGCCCGCCGTGCGCCTCGACGATGTGTTTCGCAATCGAAAGCCCCAGCCCCGTGCCGCCCCCCGCGCGCGACTTGTCTACGCGGTAGAAACGCTCGAAGATGCGCGGCAGGTCGTCGGACGGAATCCCGACTCCCGTATCGCGCACCGCGAATACGACTGAGCCGCCCTCCTCTTCCTTTGCGGACAACGTGACCGACCCGCCGCGCCGCGTGAACTTGACCGCGTTATGAATCAAATTGACCAGCACCTGTTCGACTCGCCCCGCGTCCGCCTCGACTTTTGGCGGGGTCGCGGTTTCCTCGAGCGTGAGATTTACCCCCGCGCGCTCCGCCTGGACGCGCATCCGTTCCGTGGCCGACTTCAGCACCGCGAGCGGATCCACCTTCCGCAAGACGAGTTCCACTTGTCCCGACTCGATTTTCGATAAATCCAGTAATTCCTGCGCCATCTGGGTCAACGCGTCCAATTCAGTGTGGATTCTTTCGAGGAAGCGCGGCGCGGCTTCCTCGTCTGTGAGCGCGCCGTCTTGCAGGGTCTCGGTCAGGGCTTTGAGCGAGGCGAGCGGAGTCCGCAGTTCGTGGGAGAGGTTGCTGATGAAGTCGCGGCGGACGGTTTCGAGGCGTCGCACGCGCGTCAAGTCCTGCGCGAGCAACAGCGTCCCGCCGGGCGTGTCGCGGTCGGGAATGACGATGAGTTGCAGGAACTGACGATTGGCAGGCGCCTCCACCGACTCGGTTTGCAATCCGCCCGTCTCGCGGCAGCGACGCCACGCGTCGGCGAGTTGATGGTGTCTCACGGTCTCCACCACCGAACGTCCCGCGAGAGGCGAGCCGAAGAGTCTTTCCGCGGCGGGGTTGGCAAATTGCACGCGTCCCTCCGCGTCGGCGATCATCACGCCGTCGGTCAGTTGATCGAGGATGGCGGAAAGCTTAGCGCGTTCTTTGTCGGAGGTCGAAAGTCGCAGGTCGAAAGTCGAAAGTCGATTGTTGGCCGCGCTGGCGAGTTCCCCAAGTTCGTGGGATGATTCGGAAAGTTCATCCTCGCGTTGGATCTGGTCGGTCAATGCACGAATGTCGCGGCGCAAGGAAAAATATCGCCAGCCCAACCAGGCGGCAACCAAAATCGAAAGACCGAGAACAAAATAAAGAGTCATTGGAAACGTAAACAGGTACACAAGTACATACGTAGACAGGGAAAGTACCGCAAGATTTATCTTGCCACGAGAGGCAACATGAATGTTGCGGTACTGAACAAACTGCTCAACACTGTCACCACGTAACTACGTAACTATCCTTCAAACCGATACCCTCCCCCGCGCACAGTGACAATGCGTTTTGGGTTGGCGGAATCTTCTTCGATCTTCTGCCTCAGCCAGCGCACGTGGACATCCACCGTGCGGCTGTCGCCGATGAAGTCCCAGCCCCAGACGCGTTCGAGGATGAATTCACGCGAGAGCATCTGGCTTTTGTGTTCCGCGAAGAAGAGCAGGAGTTCGTATTCCTTCGGCTTCATCGCCAGCACTTCGCCGTTGAAGGTCACTTCGCGGCGCGTGGTGTTGATGGCGAGGTTGTCGAAGGTCAGGATCGCGTGGAGGGTGGAGGGTGGAGCGCCGGCCGATTCGGCGGCCTGTTCTTCGCGGAGCAAACGGGCGCGGCGCAACTGGGCTTTGACGCGGGCGACAAGTTCGCGCATCGAAAACGGCTTCGTCAGGTAATCGTCCGCGCCGACCTCGAGGCCGACGACGCGGTCAATCTCGTCGTCGCGGGCGGTGAGCATGAGGATGGCGGAGGTCATCTCCTTGCGGAGGATGCGCGCCACCTCGAAGCCGTCCATTTCGGGGAGCATGATGTCGAGGACGATCAGGTCGGGCTTGCGCCGTCGCGCCGATTCGAGCGCGGCGCGTCCGTCCCCCACGGCTTCGACGGTGTAGCCTTCTTTTTTGAGATTGTAGGCGAGGGTGTCTTGCAGCGCGGGTTCGTCTTCGACGATCAAAATAGATTCGGGCATGGAGGAGAATATATCACAGAGGAGGCGCGGGGCGGTTAAGGAGGGGTTAACGGGTTGTTGCCCTCACCCCCAACCCCTCTCCCAACTTTGGGAGAGGGGAGACGCACTCACGTCTACAAATCACTTCGGCTTATACGGCGCGAGGTTTCCCTCCTCATCCGCCTGCAAGATGGACAGGTCGGGCATGGGAAAATGTTTGGGATTGATGGTGACGAGAACCAGTCCATGTTGAAGGGCGGTGGCGGCAATGATGGCATCAGTGTCGCTGAGGATGATGCCGCGTCCGCGCCACGAGCGGATCAGTTCGCCTGCCAGATCTGATATTTCAAGTGACATCGAAATCGTTTCGAGCGAGTTGAGCAAATCAAAGGTGTCCTCCCGTTCGCGCGCTTTCATCCCGCGCACAATTTCCAGGCGAGTCATGGCGGAGATAAATGTCCAGCCTTTGCGTTCGATGTCATGCAACAAATCCCTGTAACCTGTTGTTTTGCGAAGATAGCGGATCAAAATATTGGAATCAAGAATATGGTCACTCATCCCGCCCCCACTCTTCGGATAGATCGCGCGAGCCCAATCGGCGCTGTTCTTCGATCCAACGGTCAATATCCGCGCCCGTCATCATATCGGGATGATCCTCGTCCTTCCATGCGCCATACGATTTATCAATCGCTTCGCGCAACTTGCGGCGACGCAGTTCGCGCGCCAGCGCTTCTTCCACGAAGCGCGTCCGCTCGCGGGCGGGGACGACGCGGCGCAGGTCGTCCATCACGGACTTGGTGATATACAGGTTCATTCGTTCTTTTACGGCGCGCATGGTGTCAATCCTTTGCACTAATTGTTTGCACCGTTATTATACGCCTTTCCCCGCACTGAAAGACTTCCCCGCTACAAATCATCACGCAATACGCACCACGCAACACGTCATCCAAACCTCCCCGTGACGTAATCCTCCGTCCGCTTATCTTTGGGATTGGTGAAGATTTCCTGCCCCGGTCGGAACTCCACCAGTTCACCCTGCAAAAAGAAGGCGGCGTGGTCGGCGGTGCGGCCTGCCTGCTGGACGGAGTGCGGGACGAGGACAATGGTGTAATCTTTTTTCAGTTCCTGCAAGGCGGCTTCGACCTTGCCGGTGGAGATGGGATCGAGTCCCGATGTCGGTTCGTCGAGCAGGACGATCTCGGGTTGGAGGGCGAGGACGCGGGCGAGGCAGAGACGCTGCTGCTGTCCGCCGGAGAGGGCGATGGCGGGATCGTCGAGGCGGTCCTTCACCTCGTCCCAGAGCGCGGCGAGACGGAGGCTGCGCTCCACGGCCTCGTCGAGGCGTGAGCGGCGCGTCTCGCCCGCCAGTTCCAGTCCATAGGTCAGGTTTGATCGAATGCTCATCGGCAGGACGACGGGGCGGGCGAAGACCATCCCCACCCGCCGACGCAAGGCGATCACGTCCGTCTTCGGGTCGAGGATGTTTTCGCCGTCAATCAGGATGCGGCCTGAGGCGGCGCGGACTTCGGTCAGGTCGTTAAGGCGGTTGAGGCAGCGCAACAACGTGGACTTGCCGCCGCCCGCGGGTCCGAAGAGAACCGTGATCTGGTTCGCGGGAATTCCCATGCTGACGTTGCGGAGGGATTCGGTGCCGTCGGAGTATTGGAGGGAGAGGGATTCGATAAGAATCTTGTCCATGGTGAGATATTGCGTACTGCGTATTCCGTGTTGCGTGTTGCGTGTTCCGTGTGTACTTGTGTACCTGTCTACCATTGACGGCGGGCGCGAGCGCGCGAGCGAATTACTGTCGCGGTGAGGTTCATGCCGAGGACGAAGACGAGAAGAACCAGCGCCGTGCCATACTGAATCTGAATCGGCATTTCGGGGACCTGGGTGGAGATGACGAAGAGATGATACGGAAGCGCCATCGTCGCGTCGAATGGGGAGCCGGGGAGACGCGGCAGGAAAAAGGCCGCGCCGGTGAAAAGGATGGGGGCGGTCTCGCCCGCGGCGCGCTCGAGGCCGAGGATGACTCCCGTCAGGATGCCAGGCAGCGCCTCTTTCAGGACGATGCGGCGGATGGTCTGCCAGCGCGTCGCTCCAAGCGAGATGCTGACGGTGCGAAATGCCTGCGGGACGGCGCGCAAGGCTTCCTCGGAGGTGCTGATGATGACAGGGAGAGTCATGATCGAGAGGGTCAGTGAGGCGGCGAGGATGCTGGTGCCGAATTGGAGGAAGATGACGAAGAGTCCGAGGCCGAAGAGTCCGTACACCACCGAGGGGATACCCGCCAGGTTGATGATTGCGATGCGGATGAGGCGCGTCCAGTTGTTATCGGGCGCGTATTCGGCGAGGTAGATGGCGGCCGCGACGCCGAGCGGGACGGAGAAGAGGGCGGTGCCGAGGGTGAGGTAGAGAGTCCCGACGATAGCGGGGAGGATTCCGCCCGCCCGCATTCCGTCGTGAGGGAAGCCTGAGAGGAACTCCCACGACATGGCAGGCCAGCCTTTGCTGAGGATGTAAATGACCACTGCCACAATCGGCGTGACGGTGGTGAGCGCCATGAGAGTCAGCGCGCCGAAGCCGAGACGTTGGAGGAGGTTGCGGGAGGAGGAGGAGCGATTCATGCGATTTGCGATTTTGGATTTACGATTGACGATTGGTAGTCGATAAGTGGTAATTGGTGAATGGTTATTGGTGATTTGTTCGTCATTGCGAGGAGCGAACAGAGTGAGCAACGAAGCAATCTCTTTTTTATAAACCGACCTCACGCCTTAACTCTTGCAAGCCTAATTCTGCGGCATACAATTCGCCAATCAAATGAGGCTGAATATGGCGATACCTTGAAAGATAATCGGGAAAGGCACTCATAACTTGATTGAATTTTCTTCCTTCCTCGGAAATGATGAAGAGTCTTGTGTTGGCGTAATCAATAAGTGTAGCCAGTCGTCCTACGCCCGACCAAGTCCCTGTAGAAATTTCTATCTCGAACCCGCACTCTGGTATATAGTTTTGCCCTTTCTCTCGAAACCAAAGCGCGTCTATTTGTCGCAAGAGGGAATAATCGGAGAACTGCAATTCAGGACATTCTTTTAACGTGGCAATTTCCGAAAGCAAGTTGCTATTAAATCTTTTTGACTTGTTTGGGCAAAAAGTCTGATAGCCGCGAATGTTGCCAATTTCGACCAAACGACCTTGCAAGACCGAATGTATGCTTTCCTCGACAGTGCTCTTTGCCCCATGAATTATCGGGGGATTGGAGATTAGTTGCCAGGCATTTATAAATTGTGAACAATCAACCTTGTTGTTCCTGCCATTCAAGATCAAATTCAGATTGGCGTCAAAGACTATCTTGTATTCGCCATTTCTGTCGTGGCTTATGGATGGCAATCGCGAAATGAGTTCAGTAGCGGGAAGAATCACAACTTGGTCAATTGAATTGCAGACAAACACAAAAAAAGGATTATCCAAATTTGCGAGTTCTTCCGCATGAATGTAATTCAATCCAAAGAAATATCTGTTGTTCTTACCCAGGGTTCCCGCGCGAATCAAAAAAATAGCGTCGCGAATTTTATAAGCCCGCGCCCTGAGAACCTTAATTGGCTCAATGTCAGCGCTTATTCCTCGCGCTCTTTCCATGAAGTCGTTTGCAAGAACATCAGCACGCGTAAGATCTCTAGGCATAGTATTTTCCTCTCTACAACAGAAGCAAGGTCGTGTTTTCTCTTACGAATATCCTTCTGTCGCTGGAAATACTTCTAATATGTCATTGACTGTCATGTCGATTTCTTGAATTTCAAATTGGAATTCAGCGCGATCAGCGGAAGTCGATTTATCCACATAACCCACAAATGATTCTACAGCCAGTTTCGCCGTTTCAGGATTTTCTGCTTCGACCTTAACCACGAATGATTGTGCAAGTAAAACGGTATAGATAGACATATCGTTTTCTCCAGAACAAAAGGATTTCGATTTTCAAGACAAGATCCTCTCCGCGCGTTTCTTTGCGCGGAAAACGACCGACGACGCGGCGACGTTGACCGCAAGCGAAATCAAAAACAGCACGATGCCGATGAAAAACAAAACATGATAATGAACGCTCCCGCTCGCGACCTCGCCCATCTCGGCGGCGATGGTGGCGGTCATTGTGCGGACGGGGGAGACGATGCTGCTGAGTTTGATCGCGAGGACGGGCGCGTTGCCTGTCACCATCATCACGGTCATGGTCTCGCCGATGGCGCGGCCGATGCCGAGCATGACTGCGGTGAGGACGCCCGAGCGCGCCGCAGGGAGAGTCACGCGCCAGATGGTCTGCCACTTGGTCGCGCCTAAAGCCCACGCGCCTTCACGATAAGAGCGGGGAACCGCGTCGAGGGCGTCCTCGGCGATGGAGACAATCGTCGGGACGGCGATGCCGCCCAGGAGGATGGACCCGGTCAGGGCGGTCAGACCCGTTGGGAGGTCCAGAAAGACGCGCAGGTTCGGCGAGAGAACGAGGATTCCGAGGAATCCCAAAACGACGGACGGGAGTCCCGCGAGCAGTTCCACCAGCGGTTTGAGAATCTCGCGCACCCAGCGCGGGGCGATCTCGGAGATGAAAACCGCCGTCGCAATGCCGAAGGGGAAGGCGATCAACATCGCGCCGACGGTGATGACCAGGGAGCCTGTGATGAGCGGCAGGATGCCGAAATAATCCTCAATGGGATACCAGCGGACGGTGAGGAGATCGGTCAGTTTGACTTCGGCCAGCGCGGGCAGTCCCTCGCGCATCAGGAAGATAAAGATGGCGGCAACGAAAACAATAGCCGAATACCCGCTGACTCGGATGAGGCGGGTGATGACAGTTTCGCGCCAGTTGAGGGATTTTTCCATGATGATTTCTTTGGTACACGGATTTCACGGATTGGACGGATTTACGCCGATTCTTTTTTAGTACCGCAAGATTTATCTTGCCTCTGCCAGTTTCACCGCAAGTCTGGGGGCAACGTAAATGTTGCGGCACTGATACGGCGCGTTTGGGATTGCTCGGTTTATTTGTTAATCTGCAAAATGTTGCGGTACCGAGGGAATGCAGACCATTTAAAAAATCCGTGTTTGTCCGTCAAATCCGTGTTCATCCGTGTACGGGTTTAATTGGATTGGCACAAACCCAAGTTCCAACACGATCTCCTGCGCTTCGGGCGAGAGGATCCAATCGAGGTATTCCTTGATGATGCCCGTCGGTTCGCCTGCGGTGTACATGTAGAGGTCGCGCGCGATAGGGTAGGATTTGTCGTTGACCGTCTCGACGGAGGGAAGCACATACGGCTCGCCCGCAGACGTGGCGATGGCGATCTTCTTCACGTCGTGCGGGACGTAGCCCAGGCCGTCGTAGCCAATGGCGTTGGGATTCTGCCGCACCTCGGCGATGATGCCCTCGGAGGAGGGAAGCAGGAGCGTGTCCATCGAGAAGAGGGTTTTGTCGTCTTTTTTGCCGAGACGCAGGACGGTTTCGAGGAAGTAAACGTGCGTGCCGGAGTTGGTCTCGCGCGATAGGCGCACGATAGAACGGTCCTCGCCGCCGACTTCCTTCCAATTGTTAATTTTGCCGCTGTAAATATCGGAGATCTGCTGGAGAGTCAATTCGCTGACGGGATTGTCGGGATGGACGATGACCGCGATGGCGTCGCCCGCGATGATGTGTTCTAGCGGTTCGATGCCGTTGGCGCGCGCCTGCTCGATCTCCTCGGATTTGATCTGGCGCGAGGCGTTGGCAAGATCCACCGTGCCGTTGATGAGGGATGCGATGCCCGTGCCTGAGCCTCCGCCCGTGACGGAAATACGGACGTCGGGATGCTCGGACTGGTATCGCTCCGCCCACGCCAGCGCCAGGTTGACGATGGTGTCGGAGCCTTTGTTCTCGATGTAGAGGGCGGGGGAATCGGAGGAAGATTGCGCTGAAGAGGAAGCGCAGGCAGAGAGAGCAAAACATAAAACGAAAAACGCAATGAAAATGCGGTGATTCATCGGGGCTGATTATAAAGGAAATTCTGCCCTCACCCCCGGCCCCTCTCCCGATTACGGGAGAGGGGGGAATGCTGTTCAACCAAAATAGTGTTCTCCCTTTCCCTCTCCCATGCACTTGGGAGCGCTAAAGCGTGCTTCGCGAAGGGAAGGGGCCGGGGGATGGGTGAGGGCCTCGCCTCCCATGATAAAATCGCCTCATGCCCGAACCCCCCGAACCCCCCTCCGCCTTCTCCATCCAAAATCTCAACTTCCATTACGGACAAAAAATCGCGCTATCCAACATCAGCATGGAAATCCCGCCGCGCAAGGTGACCGCGCTCATCGGCCCTTCGGGCTGCGGCAAGTCCACCTTCCTGCGCTGCCTGAACCGTATGAACGACACCATCGCGGGGACGCGCGTCGAGGGTAAAATCCTGCTGGACGGCAGGGACATCTACGACCCAGCCGTGGATGTGGTGGATTTGCGCCAGCGTGTGGGGATGGTATTCCAAAAACCGAACCCGTTCCCGCAATCCATTTTCGATAACGTGGCCTTCGGTCCGCGCGTGCTGGGGATGGTGGAAAACAAGGGTCATTTGCAGGGAATCGTGGAGACGAGTCTCAGGCGCGCCGCATTGTGGGATGAGGTGAAAGACAAATTGCAGGACGACGCGCTCAGCCTCGCCCTCGGCCAGCAGCAGCGACTGTGCATCGCGCGCGTCGTGGCCGTGCAGCCCGAGGTGATTCTGATGGACGAGTCCACGTCCGCGCTCGATCCGGTGGCCACGCTGCGCGTCGAGGAGTTGATCGCCGAGTTGAAGCGGGACTACACCATCGTCATCGTGACGCACAACATGCAGCAGGCGGCGCGCGTCTCGGATCTCACGGGGCTATTCTGGCTGGGCGAGTTGGTGGAAGTTTCGGATACGAAGCAGATGTTCATGAAGCCGAAAGAAGAATTGACCGAGGCATATATCACAGGAAGGATGGGTTGACCCAACGACGTTATGCCTTCGGCTTGCGGGTCAACAATTTCCACGCCAGCCAGACGATCAGGGCAGGCGGCGCGAGGATCGGCACCAGCGCCACGAAGAACCAGATCAGAAAATCCGCGATGCCGCGATAAGCGGAGGTGAGGGTCTTGGTGGATTTTTCCCACGTTTTGCCGGGATCCCAGACGATGGGCGTGGGGGTCGGCGTGGGAGTGGAGACGATGACCGGCAGTTCGGGTTCGATGGAGACCGCGATGGTGGAGAACGCGGCGCGGTTGTTGAGATAGTTCATCCTGCCCTTCACCTGTTCGATCTGCGCCTCGATCTCCGAAAGTTGCTGGTTGATGCGCAGGGCCTCGTCCACGGTTTTGGCCTGGTCGAGGAAGGATTTGATGCGGTCGCGCGTCGCCTCGAGATTGGTCAACTGCGATTGCAGGTCCACGTACTGGTCGGTCACATCCTGCCCCGAGGCGGTTTCGTTCAGCACGCGCAGCGAGAGGTTCCGCAGGCGGCGCAGGGCTGTTTCGAACTGGTCGGCGGGAACGCCGATGGTGATGGTCGCGTATTTGTAGTTTTCCCCGTAATATTCCTGGTACCACACCTGCGAACTGACGATGTAGCCGCGCACGTCCCCGACGATCTGGGTGACGCCGTCCAGCGCCGCGTCCGAGTCTTTGACCAGCAGTTTGATCTCCCCGTTCTTGATGACCATGCGATTGTAAGGGGCCGTGTCCGCATCTGCGCCGGTGTTGTACACCACGCTGCCGGGCGCGACCTTGGCCGCATCCTGCCCGGCTTCGGATTCCTGCCCCGCAGGCTGGGCAGGCGCTTCCGCGACCGGCGCCTCCACGATTCCCCGAACCTCGACGGTCGCGGGCGCTTTCGGCCCGCAGGCCGCCAGCGCGAACAGCAACAATGGAACGATCAGCAAACGTGTTTTCATTTTCTCCTCCTTGCCACAGGGTTTGGTCGGCGTGTTCTGTGGTCAGGATGAATCGTGGACGCTCGAAGGAAACGAAATGTTTCCGCGTTGCAGGGCTTGATTTTAAACTGAAAATCCGTATAGTTGTAAGTGTCTGGATAAAAACAAGTTTCTTGTTTCGTCAGTAGTCGAACTGCCAACGGCTCGCGCATTTGCCCTGGCAGACAGCGCCAGAGGCGCAACTGCAAAGGTGGTGACATGGATCTTTATTCGTTCACCTTCATCGTCAATTTCATCGCCCTCGTCGCGGCCGTATGGCTGGGGCTTTATCTCGTCACGCGCAGCCCGCGCCTGCCCGCCGCCTGGCTGACGGCGCTCTCGCTCTGGACGCTGGGGGGAATGTTCCTCAATATCCTGCTGGCCCTCAATCCGCCGCCCATCCCCGAATATCGCCCGTCGGGGCTGCGCTTCCTGTTTCCCTTCTGGCCCTCCGGAACGTTCGAACGCGGCGCCAACGCCTGGCTGCAGGGCTGGTCGGTGGCGCCTTCCATCGTCTTCTGGCATCACGCTACCATGCTGATGCGCCCCGGCAAAATGAATCCCTGGCGCTGGACGCGCGTGATCGCGGGGTACATTGTCGGCGTCGCCGCCATCGAAACGCAAGCATTCACGCAAATCCTGTTCTCGGTCGAAGGCGGCGACCCTCTCTACCTCAACACCCTGCGGGCAGGCCCGCTTTACTCCATCTTCGGGATAGCGTTGATCGCCTTCATCGTGTTCAGCATCGTCAACCTGATCCGCTCGGCACACGTCGCCCCCACCGAGACTGCGCGCCGACAACTCGAAATTCTCGCCTCCGCCACGGCCTTCGCGGGATTGCTCGTCCCCGTCTCGCTGGTCTCTTCGGGCTTGGACCTCTTCCCCATGCCGATGGTCGTCATGTCGCTGGTGCTGGGCATCTTCGTTGGCATGGTCGGCTACGGCGTGGCGCGTTACAGCGCCCTCATGCAGGGACGCACCATCGTGCGCGACTTCATCTACAACTTCGCGTTCATCGGCCTCGTCACCATCCTCTACCTGCTGGCCTCGCGCCTGCTCGTGGCCGCATACAGCGCGCCGAGGGTCATCGTCGTCCTGATTCCCATTCTGGCTGTGTTCACTCACGCCAGCATGAGCATCGTCCACCGCCTGATAGACATTCTCTTCTTTCGCCGCGACACGCGCCGACTGCGTTCCAATTTGCGAAAACTGACGCGCATGGCGGGCGAGGGTGAAGCGCTCAAAGAAAGCCTGGACGCCACCCTGGCCACCATCTGCGCCTCGGTGCGCGCGACTTATGGAATGATCTTCGCCCTCGAGGGGGAAACGGCGCGTCCTCTCTCGGACTTCAAGTGGCGCGGCCTCCCCATCGAAATCCCCACCCAAGCGCTTTCCGCCGACGACGTGATCCACCTCGACGCGGGACATTTCCATCCCCCGTTGGAGGAAGCCGCCCTGCTCATGCCGCTCTATGTCGAATCGAAACAGGTCGGCGCGCTGGTGCTGGGACAGCCCGCAAACGGCGTGAAATACGATGAAGACGACGTGGAACGCATCCTGCATCCCGCCGACCACCTCGCGGAGGCAATCCACGCCGAGCAGGTCAAGGTCGAATATATCGCCCGCCTGAGCGACGTGGCGGAGGAGCATCGCGGGCGGACGCGGCAGGCCGCCATGTCCATTCCGGTGGAGGCGGTTGAAAACGCTTTGCGAAATTTGTACGACTACGCATATCTCGCGGATACGCTGCTTGGAAACCTGGAACTCGTCCGCAAGCGGGTGGCGGGAAACAAAACCCACCTCGAACGCGGCAAGGCCGCGCACGCCGTCCTGTTGGATGCGCTCGAAGAGATGCGGCCCGGCCCCGAAGTCCCGCGCGAACCGCCGCCGCGCGAGTGGTATCCCTATCTCATCCTGAAAGACGCGTATCTGGAGGGAGTCTCCAACCGCGACATCATGCTCAAACTATATATTTCAGAGGGGACGTTCAACCGCACCCGCCGCGCCGCGGTCCGCTCGCTGGCCCGCGCCCTGACCGAGATGGAACACCCAACGTAATTCACTCCACACCACTGTAATCAGCCTGACTTTTGTCAGGCTCTTTTTTTTTTTTTTTGCACACGGATTACATGGAGCGCACGGAGTTTCACGGATTTCATTGAGAAAATCCGTGTACCGAATTCAACCTGGCGTCTTTTGGCAGTTATGGCGGCGCGTTTTGGCAGTCCAAATGCTGGTTTTGGCAGTCCAAAAACGCGAAAGTGGGGATGAAGGAGATCGCCATGAACCGACACACTTATTTCCCGCAAGTCAAGGATTTTTACGCCGACCTGGTGACGCGACTCGCGGCCGCGCAGGAAAAAATCTCGATGACTTACCTGGCCTTCGAGGACGGCCTCTGGACGCGGCGCATTATCGAAATCCTGCGCGCCAGGGTCAGCGCAGGCGTGCGCGTGCAATTGATGGTGGACGAATTCGGACAGCAACTGGATGAGCCGCGCCGCATCCTTCGCAATCACGAAATTTTGTCGAGCCTGCGCGCCGCCGGTGTGGACGTGGAGGTCTTCCGCCCATCAGCGCCGGGCGTTTCCATCCGCAATCGAAACCACTGCAAGTTCGCCGCCATTGACGGGCGCACGGCATTCATCGGCGGCTCGAACATCGCTGACTATTACACGGCATGGTCCGACACCAACATCCGCGTGGACGGCGACCTGGGCGATGCCTTCCATCGCGTCTTCGACTTTTTACGCGGCTTCTCATGCGGACACTCCCCCGCCGCGCTCAATCCCGCGGACCTTTGGGCGGGTTCAGACCGCCTCAGGCTGACCCTCCCGAATCGCCGCGCCGACATCCGCGCCGCCCTGCTCGACCTGATCCGTTCCGCCGACAAATCCATTCACCTGCGCACGTGGTACTTCCTGCCCGACGCCGAGATCGTGGATGCGTTGTGCGCGCAGGCGCGGGGCGGCGTGCAGGTCAACCTGATGTTCTCGCACCGCACGCGCGTCCCGCTGGTGGATTTCGCCAACTACATTCCCGTGCGCCAGCTGGTGGACGCGGGCGGGAACGTGTACCGCTACGCGGGAACGTATCTGCACAGCAAGGTTGCCTGGAACGATCGCGGCGGCGTCCTGCTCGGCTCGGCCAACCTCGACGCGCACTCGATGAGCGTCAACTTCGAGTCCTGCCTCGAAATTCACGATTCCGCCCTCGCCTGGAATCTGCGCCGCGCCTTCGTCAACGAACTTCCCTCCTGCATTCCTCAAACCAGCGGATCGTTCGAGCGGCACTCTTTAGCCATCCGCGCGCTCTCCCACGCCTGCAACCTCGCCGCGCCGTGGTTGTGACAA
The DNA here is from genome assembly GCA_034411715.1 of Anaerolineales bacterium. GTDB lineage: Bacteria > Chloroflexota > Anaerolineae > Anaerolineales > Villigracilaceae > Denitrolinea. The sequence continues at coordinate 13,671 of DAOUMJ010000238.1, forward strand.
GGAATTTCTCATGAACACCCCATTCACCCTCCCCCTCGCCAAATTCTCTCTCCCCTCCCGCGCCGGAAAGATCGCCAAAGTAGCCGCCGCGCTGTTCCTCCTGTGGCGGTTCCGCGAACCGATCGGCGAACTACTCCACATCGTGAGCGACCGCGAACAGGTCACCGCCTACGTGCAAACCTTCGGCGCGCTGGGACCGATCGTGCTGTTCATTTTGCTCTTCGCGCAAGTCTTCGTGGCGGTCATCCCCGGCCACGCGCTGATGATGACCGGCGGCTACGTCTACGGTTTCGCCACGGGCGTGACCGTCACCGCCCTCAGCACCGTCATCGCCAGCCAGGCCGCCTTCTTGCTGGCGCGCACCCGCGGACGCGCGCTGATTCATCGTCTCGCCTCGCCCCAGGTCATCGAACGCTGGGACCGCATCTCGGCCAACCAGGGCGCACTCTTCTACTTCTTCGCTTTCGTCCTGCCCATCTTCCCCTCCGATCTGATGTGCTACGTGGCGGGGTTGGGCAAGGTCAGTCCGCGAGGCTTCTTCATCGCCAACCTGTTCGGGCGCGCGCTGTGCGCCATCTCCATCACGTTGATTGGCGCGTTCGGTTTCCAGCCGCCGCTGTGGTTCTGGATCGCAACGGTCGCGTGCCTGACGGTTTTCTTCGCGGGCTGGGCGCTGTACAAGAAAGCGCGTGTTCGATAAGAGCGCGTTTTGAACATCCATTGGAACGGCCGCATTCGAGAGGTTTTCAATGAAAATCGCCTTCCTTGCCCAATCTTATCCGCCCATGATCAGCGGCGCGGCCATCTTCGCGAAACGCATCGCCGAAGGCATGGCCGAACGCGGCCACCAGGTCCTCGTCGTTGCCGCAAGCGACCGCGGCGCGCCCTGCCTCGCGCAAGATCAAAACCTTTCCGCGCTTCGCCTGCGTTCCTTCCACAACCCCATGCGCGTCGGTCAGCGTTTCATTCTCCCTGCGCGCCGCGCCGTCCTGCGCGCCCTCGCCGATTTCCAGCCCGACCTCCTCCACACGCACGATCCCCTCCAACTCGGACTGTCGGGCATCACATACTCGCGCGCCGCCCGCGTCCCCATCGTTTTGAGCATTCACCAACTGCCGTGGTTCGCGGCCAGTTACATCCCCGACGTGGATCAACTGCGCGCCCGCGTCGAATCCCTGCTGTGGAATTACGCCCGCTGGCTTCTGCGAAAGTTTTCCGCCCTTGTCGCGCCCACGCGCACCATCGCCGAAACCGTCGCGGACAAAACGGGACTCCCGCCGTCCGTGATCAGTTACGGACTCGACCTGCGCGTTTTCACCCCCTCGCCTCTTTCCCTCGACTTTGATCTGAGTCTGCGTCACCGACTTGGCCTGCCCCCGCGCGTTCCCATCCTCCTCCACGTGGGACGCCTCGACACCGACAAGCGCGTCGATCGCGTCCTGCGCGCCGCCGCCGAGACGATCAGAGAAACCGGCGCGTATCTGCTCCTCGTGGGAGATGGGCGTGAAAAGTCCGCCCTGATGAACCTGAGTAAATCCCTCGGCATTGCCCGCCGCGTCCGCTTCCCCGGCTTTGTCACTGTGGATCAGGGTTTGCCCGAAATCTATCGCCTCGCCCGCCTGTTCGTCACGGCCTCGGAGATCGAGACGCAGGGCATCGTCCTGCTCGAGGCGGCTGCCAGCGAATTACCCATCGCCGCCGTGCGCGCCACCTGCATCCCCGAGATCGTTCATCACGGCGAGAACGGTTTCCTCGCCGAGCCGGGCGATATCGAAGGGCTGGCGCAATCCATGACGACCCTGCTTCAAAATCCCCTGCTGGCAAAGCGGATGGGGCAGGCGAGTCTTCGGCTGGCGCAATTCCACGATCAACAAATTACGATGGACGCGCACGAGCAACTTTATAGGGAATTGATCGCCGCCGAAACGCTATGCCTGCCAAAGGAAATCTTCATTTCGGCTCTTCATGGAACGTAACCGCCTCGCGCGGCCAGGCATTGGGATGCGACTCCGCCACCAGCGCGGCCACGGGACGCGGCAGGACATTTTCGACGGGCACCCGCTCGAGCGGCATCCAGACCGGTTCGTACGACCCCCGCGCGGGGTCCAAGCCAGACGCGAACTCCTCGCCCGCGCCGCTCCCGAACGTCCCGCCCGTCTGCTCCACGAGGAAGAAGAACTGCCGGTCCCCGCGAAACCAGACCTCCGCCACGAGCCGCGCCACGCGCACATCCACACCCAGTTCCTCGCGCGTCTCGCGGACCACGGCCTGCTCCGGTGTTTCCCCGTCATCCACGCCGCCGCCCGGGAAGGAGAAGTAATGCAACCCGTCGCGGTGACGTTCCATCAGCGCGAGCGAATTATTGTGAATGAGGATGGCCGCGGCGCGAATTCGCATTTTTATTCCTCCACGCAAAACTGACGCTTGAATTGCTCGATGACCGGCTTGATGGGCGGACTCACGTCTTCGGGAATCTCTTCCGCAGCAAACCAGTTCCATGCGGTATGTTCCTCGTTGAGCGCGACGTTCCCGCGCCAATCACGGGACAGATAAACGATGGTGACGTTATACACTTCATCGCCATTCGGATATTTGTAATACAACGCCGGCCCCGAAAACACATCGAACAACGACATCGCGTCCACTTCGATGCCCGCCTCTTCGCGCGTCTCGCGCCTGGCGGCGTCCTCCACCACTTCGCCGGGTTCGGTCGCGCCGCCGGGCAGGCCCCAGCAGCCGCTATCGGCGCGTTTGAGCATCAGCAGGCGATTGGCGGAATCCACGACAAGGATCGCCGCGCCGACCATGAGGATGGGACGATGCCCGATGAATTGGCGGAGCTGGAGGAGGTAATCCATCTCACTTTTCCGCGATGATCCAGGCCGTGTATTCTTCCGTTTCGATTCTGGCTTTCGCTTCGGGCGGCAACAACGCGGCGATCTGCGCGGGCGCGAGGAAGCGGCTTCGCATCAGCGCGAGTTTCTCGGCGATTGCGATCAACTTGACGGGGAACGTCCGCAGGTCGGGTTCTTCGATGACCAGCCTGCCCCCCGCTTTGAGAACGCGGTAAAGTTCGCGCACGGTCTCGCCCTGGTGAACGACGTGATGCAGCGCGTCCACCATCAGGACGCGGTCGAAGGATTCATCGGGGAAGGGCAGGCGCTCGGTTTCGGCGGAGGCGGCCGCGAGGTCCTTGCGACGCGCCTGGGCGAGCATTCCGCGCGAAACGTCCGCGACGACGACCGAGCCAACGTGGGGACGAAGCGCCTCGGCCACGCGTCCCGTCCCGCCGCCCGCGTCGAGCAGAGTCCCCGCGTGGGGCAAATCCAGCGCTTCGAGCGTCCGCTCCAGCCGCGTGAATTGGATGACGCGGTCGTAGAAGGGCGCGAGGAGGTTGAAGTGGGAGTTCATCAATTAAAGAGTTTCGTCAAGGATTTTTGGATTGCTCGAAATCCATGAGCGCAGGGCATTTGCGATTTGCTCCACATCCCCCAAATGAGAGGCGCAAACTTCATACAATTCATCCGCGCTGACATCGTGATAGAAATGGACGAGGCGATTACGATAACCCGCCATTTTTTGCATCACCGCATATTCCTTGTCGGCAATCACTTTTCGAGTGTTCAATGTTGCCGCGATTTCCTTGTATTCCGTCACTGCGTCGCCAAAACCTTTCGCGACGATATGCCTGCCCATATCGAACAAAGCCTCCAACGCGCGGCGTAAGCATGATTCCGCCGTCCAGATATTTCGCGAATCGCTCATAAAATCGGATTTGGATTGAAGAGGCAGGGAACGAATTTCCCCGATCATCCGATCCACCCAGGCAAGACGGTCGCCGACAACGCGTTTGGAAATTTTTCCTGGCAACATATCAGCCTTCCCCAAAAATCATGGCCAGGCGCTGGCGTTCCAATTCCGCCAGGTCCCCGGCGCGGCGGAGGACGAAGAGGTCGTATTCGTCTGCCAGGTAATCGTCTTCCGCGTAGACGCGCTCGCCGCGGATGATGTTGGCTGCGAGAAAGGCGTCCACATCCTGCAAGACGAACAAGTCCACGCGCGGCGCGTTAAAGAGATTCTCCAGTTCGAGAGTCAAATCCACTTTATTTTCGACGGAAAACGGGGAATGCGTCAGAACGCCGATATCGAGATCGCTTTGCGAGGGCGGGAGTTGGAAGGATTCATCCTGCAAAAAGCGGAGCATATCCGCGCCACGGCTGCCAAAGACGTAGCACGTTTTGACGCGATATTTCTTGCACAATTGCTCCAACTCATGCAGGCGGGTTTTCATGCGACGATTATACTCCGCGAATTCTGCCGAAGCGACTCCACCGCTGCAAACGTGGCGCGTGTCACGCCGATCAATTGCTCGTAGGGAATCGGCGGCGCGCCGCCTTCGCGGATGGATTTGGCGAAGGCTTTCCACTCGTTCACCCAGCCTTTGTCCTGCGCTTTTCTTTCCTCTTTCCTCTTTCCATCCTTCACGGTTTCCAATCTGCGGAAATCATCCAACACCGCCACCACGCCCGCACAGAACACTTCGACGCGCTCTTTCGGGTAGGATTTATCGCCGTTGGCGAGATAGTCCACCACGCCGAGCGAGCCATCGGGGAAGGTGAAGGTCATCGAGACGTTGTCTTCGCGGTATTTGCCGTTATCGGGCAGCGCGTGGGCAGTGACCGAAACCGGCGCCGCGCCGACGAGGAAGGTGAAGAAATCAATGAAATGACAGGCTTCGCCGATGATACGTCCGCCGCCGAGTTTTTCGTCCTGTGTCCAGTGGTTGAGGGGGATGTAGCCCGCGTTGACGCGGTAGTGAATGTAGCGTGGTTCGTGTTCCGTTGCGAGAAAATCGTGGAGGGATTGGGCGAGGGGGGAGAAGCGGCGGTTGAAACCTGCGAGTAATTGGTAATTGGTAATTCGTAATTGTTTTTCGATTTTGGCAAGTTGCTCAGGAATGATGGCTAAGGGTTTTTCGACGAAAACGTGTTTGCCTGCTTTCAAGGCTTTGAGAACAAGATCGGCGTGGGAATCGTGGCGCGTGAGGATGGCGACGGTGTTGATGTTCGGATCGTTGAGGATTTCATCGTCTGAGGCGGCGGCGTATTGGAAGCCGAACTTCTTGCCAGAATGTTGCGCGTGCAATCCGCCAGCGGAGGCGATGCCGACGAGGGAAATCTCGCCAGCCTTCTTTATCGCGGGAAGGAGGACCGCGTTGGCAAAGTTGCCTGCGCCGAGAACGCCGAGAGATACAGTGTCAGGTTTTCCAGTGTCAGGTGTCAGGCGTGTGGGGAACATGACACGTGACACAGAAACACCTGACACTTTCTCTTGTGAATACGTCAACACCACCCCGAGAAAAGTTTCCTTCTTCTTCCCCGTGATGATTTCATACGCGGACGCGGCCTGCTCGATGGGGAAGCGATGCGAAATGAGCGGCTGGACTTTGAGTTTGCCATCGGCCATCAATTGCAGCGCAGATTCCATGTTGCGGCCTTCCGTCCAGCGGACGTAACCGATGGGATAGTCCACGCCGTTTTCTTCGTAGGAGGGATCGTAGCGGCCGGGGCCGTAGGAGCGCGAGTTGATGAACGACAACTCTTTTTCGTAATAGACCTTGCGCGGGAGGCGCAGTCCCACCGCGCCGGTGGCGACGACGCGGCCGCGGTCGCGGGCGACGGCGCCAGCCAGTTCGACGGGATCGTTGGAGGAGGTGGCCGCGCAGATGATGACCGCGTCGAAGCCGCGGTGGGAGGTGAACGCCTGGGCGGCCGATTCCGCTCCTTGACGCGCGACCGACTCAAGGTCGAGGGAGGAAGCGAGGCGGAGTTTGGCCGCGTCAACGTCAATGCCGAGCACGCGGCATCCCGCCGCGGCCGCGATCTGCGCGGTCAGGAGTCCGAGAAGTCCCATCCCCACGATGGCGACGTTTTCACCGACTTGCGGCTCGGCGAGGCGAAATCCCTGCATGGCAATCGCGGCGAGGGTGGTGAAGGCCGCGGACTCGAAATCCACTTTTTTCGGAATCGGCGTGAGCAGGTTGCGCGGCACGAGGTTGTATTCGGCGTGGACGGCATGGTTGAGGCCCGCGCAAGCCACGCGCTGACCGACCTTGAAGCCGCTCATACCCGCACCTAATTTAACGATCACGCCAGCCGAAGAGTAGCCAAGCGGCATGGGCTGGTCGAGGCGATTGAACGCGGCCTGCACAGTTGGGACGAGGCCCTCGCGTTTGGCCTTGTCGAGAACCTGCTTGACGAGATCGGGACGCGAGCGCGCCTTGCCAACCAGATTCTTTTCGGCGAATTCCACGAGCATGCGCTCCGTCCCCGCGGAGACGAGGGACGCGCGAACTTCGACGAGCGCCGTCCCCTCGCGCACGCTCGGCACGGGGACGTCCTCAACCGTGGTCTGTCCGTTCTTCATGTTTTGGAGGAGTTGTTTCATTTTGGTTTGGTGGTCACGCAGTTATGTAGTTCGACGTGATTGGTTTGGTAATTGGATGAAACCCGAATCCTTATGGAATTGGCTGCGCTGCATATTGATTCCAGCGATAATAGTCATTATAATAGTGAATGTCCTCTTTTACAGGTAGGGTTCCGGGAATGTGATTGAACAATACGAGACAGCAACGGTTTAACAAACTTCCATTTCGTTTCTCCAAACACGAAAGGAGGCGTGCGTCACGTTTTACCTGTCGGTCAAGCAAGTTCGTGTTGTTTTCAAAAAGGAGGCAGTATGGCACTCGGAGGTTACGCAGATCGGATAGCCTGGGTTGACCTGAACGCGGGCAAAGTGGAATACAAGCCCGTGCCGGAAGACCTGGCGCGAATGTACATCGGCGGACGCGGCCTGGGCGTGAAGTTCGTGTTCGACAACGGCCCGCAGGTGGACCCGCTTTCGCCGGAAAACATGTTGTGCTTTATGAACGGCCCATTGACCGGGTCGGAGGCCAACATGAGCGGGCGGCTCGCCATCGTGACGAAATCGCCCCTGACCGGAACCGTGACGGACTCTCACCATGGAGGCTGGTCGGCGGCCCGATTGCGCTGGGCTGGCTTTGACGGCCTGGTATTCAAGGGCAAGGCCGACAAACCCGTCTACGCTTACATCCACGACGACACGCTCGAACTGCTGGACGCTTCGGAAGTGTGGGGCAAGACCGTGCATGAGACCGTCAAATATTTCCAGAGTAAATACGGCGAGAAAGACCTGAGCGTGATCACCATTGGAACCGGCGGAGAGAACCTGGTGAAGTTCGCCAACTGGGTGAATGAGAACGACCGCGCCAGCGGGCGCGGCGGGACGGGCTGCGTGGGCGGCAGCAAGAATCTCAAGGCCGTCGTGATCAAATCCGAAAAGAAGATCGTAAAGGCCGCGGACCGCGATAAGTGGAAGACCGCGCACGAGAAGGCGCTGGCCGAGATCATGGACGAGCGCGTCGTTACCTCCCCGCGCAAGGGCGGACTCTCCGTCTATGGCACGAACGTCCTGATGAACATGACCAACGTCATCGGCGGCCTGCCCGCCAAAAATGCGCAGTTGGCGGCGTTCGACCAAGCCGAGAAGATCAGCGGCGAATACGTCAACGACAACATCCTCACCGACAACCCCACCTGTCACGCCTGCCCGGTGGCCTGCAAGAAGGAAGTGGAAGTGAAGGAAGGCCCGTGGAAGGGACTCCACATGGAGTCGGTCGAATACGAATCGGCCTGGGCCTTCGGCGCGCACTGCGGCAATCCCGACGTGAACACCGTCGCCAAGTGCATTGACCTGTGCAACGACTACGGTCTCGACACCATCGAATGCGGCAACGTGCTGGCCGTGTACATGGAGGCCACACAGCGCGGCTACACCAACGGCGGCGGCGGCCTGGGCTGGGGCGACACATTGAAAATGGCGGAGGCGATTGACATACTCGCCCGGCGCGAGGGCATCGGCGACAAACTGGCCGAGGGCGCGAAGCGCCTGGCCGAACATTTCAGCCATCCCGAGATCGCCATGGAGGTAAAGGGCCAATCCATCCCGGCCTACGACCCGCGCGGCATCAAGGGCATGGGCTTGGGCTACGCCACCAGCAACCGCGGCGCCTGCCACCTGCGCGGCTACACCCCCGCGGCGGAAGTGGTCGGCAACGTGCTGGGTCCCTCCACCGTGACCGACCCGCTGGCGACCGCCGGCAAGGGCGAGATGAACGTCATCTTCCAGAACGTCCACGCGGTGACCGACTGCCTGGACGTGTGCAAATTCGCCACCTTCGCCGAGTCGCTGGACGCGTTCGCAATGCAATACGAAGCCATGACCGGGATTCCGTGCGACGCGAATCACCTGCTCAAGGTGGGCGAGCGCGTCTACAACCTGGAGCGCTACTTCAACAACCTGAACGGCTTCCGCGAAGGCAGCGATTACCTGCCCAAACGCTTCCTCGAGGAACCATCCACCGTGGGCGGAAGCAAAGGCCACGTCTGTGAATTGGAACCGATGCTGGCCGAGTATTACGAAAAGCGCGGCTGGGTGAACGGCGTCGTTCCCGAAGCGAAGTTGAAGGAGTTGGAGATCATCTAGCCTCCACCCCCTCACCCTGGCCCTCTCCCGATGGGAGAGGGGAGACATGCAAACGGGCGGCCATCAATGGTCGCCCGTTTCGATTCGGTTATTCCTGTACGGCAACCCTTCGACAAGCTCAGGACAAGCATTCATGTTGCCTGGCGGCGGGGCAAGATAAATCTTGCGGTACTACCCGCCGCCGACGGCCGGAAAAACGGTGATTTCGTCCCCCGGCATGATCTTCGTTTCCAGGTCGTCTTCCAGGAATTGCACGTCGCGCCCATTGACGAAGAAGTGGACGTGCCCGTACAGGCGCCCGTCCGGGCCGATGAGTTCCTTCTTCATCGCCGGGAAGCGCGTCACGATGGCGTCCAGCAATTCTTTGGCCGTAACCCCGTGTTCGAGGTCGAAGTCGAAGGATTTATTCCCGACAATATCGCGCAAGGTGGCGAAAAAATTGACTCGCATCTAATCGCTCCTTTCGGTCAACGCTTCCACATTCATGCGCCCGCTGGAAATGGGAGAAAACAGGCTCAGCACATCGTCGGGTTGAAGAGGGATGTCCAGGCCGTTTTTCAGCAAGCGCGGGTTCCGTCCGTTGACATAGACGGGGATGTAAGCGTACAGTTCGCCGCGCTCGTCGAACAATTCTTCTTTCAAGGCGGGAAAGCGCGCGCAGACCTTCAACAGTATATCGCGGACTGTGAGGCCGGGGGACGATTCCACTTCAAGGGTTTTGCCGCCCGCGAGGGAACGATAGACGCCGTAAAATTCAACGCGCATTTTCAACCCCGCCAACTCCGCGTAGTAACGACTTCAGTCGTTGACTCGCCAAGAAGCGACTGAAGTCGCCACTACATCGAAAGGTTATGGACATTGAATGATTCCCTGCGCCCACAGGCACCCACCGCAGACGGGGAAAGTGGTGTTACCCAGGCAATCCTCTTCGTTGGCCTCGGAGAGGTCACAGCCTCCGCAAAATGTGCAGGGCGCGAAGACGAAGTTGTGCAAGCGTTCGCGATAGGCGACGTAATCGGGATCGAGCCACAGGTCTTCGAGCGAGCGTTCGCTCACGTTGCCAATGACGTGTTTTTTGGAAAGGCGCGGCTTGCCGTGCAGGTAACTGATATGGGTGTGCATCAACGGCCAGCACGGGCTGACATCCCCCGTCCACGCGATGGACATCGTTCCGCTTTCGACGAAGTTGCACACGTCGTTGGCGCCGCCCCAGTTGTTGCCCGCGAAACTGACGTTGCATCCGCTGTTGAAGGCCTCTGTAAGCGCGGCCTGCGTCTCCTCGTTGAAGTCAATTTTGGGTAGGCTGAGTTTTGGCAACACGGGTGAGGGCAGGTAGGCGATGTTCCGCATGGTGCGCGTGTAGAGGCGGTCTGATTGCATCTCCGCGGTGGCGGGCTGGATGTTGCTGACAGAATAATAGCGGGCGCCGAAGGTGTGTCCCATGCGGATGATCTTCGGCAGGTCGTTGATGTTGCGCTTCATCGCCACGAATGCCACGCCGATCTCGGGCTGCGGAAAGTGACCTCCCTTTCTCATGCGAAAGAGCCGCCTCATGTTTTCGAGAACGGTGGGCAGTTCCGCGCCGAGGCGCACATCCTCGTAACTTTCGGGGGTCGCGCCGTCAATCGAGACCCACAACATATCCAGCCCCGAGTCAATCAACTGGCGGGCGATCTTTTCATTCAGGATCGTGCCGTTGGTGATGAGCTCCACCTTCGCGCCCAGTTCCTTGATGCGCCGAATCCAGCCGATGGCTTTGGGATGAAAGAGCGGTTCACCGATTCCGCCAAAGTAAACGCCCGGGAGCGGCGATAACTCCCTCAGTCCCGCGAAGAAGCGCTCGAAGGTTTCGTCGCTCAGGCGGCCGAGGGGCTGTTCCCAGGCGTTGCGGAAGCAGGTGATACAGTCCAGGTTGCACGAGACGGTCGGCTCGATGTATACTTTCGTGAGGTGGGTTACGGGACGGTGAATGCGGACGAAGTTGTGGCCTTCATCGAGACGCACTCTGGAGCCAGGCTCCAGCCCATATCGCCGCGCCACCTCCGGAGGCAGGCTGAGGCGCCCTTCTTCGTCCACCTCAGCCCAGGCCGTTGTTGATTTCGTGGAAACTGCCATTCTTGCTCCTGCCAATTCAACGAATTGCTACTTATCTTACCCAAATTCGGGATGTAGCATAGTGACAAAAGTTACCAATCCATGGTGATACCGCGTATCCCAATGTTATAATCCAGCCATCCCCACAAAAAGGAGTTCTCTGTGGCTGACCCTCGCGTTGAAAAATTCGCAAAAGTTTTGGTGGAATACTGCGCCCGCATCCAGCCCGGTGACCGCGTCCTGATCGAAGCGACGACCGCCGCCGAACCGCTGGTGAGCGCCTTATATCTCAAAATTCTGGAGGCGGGCGGGCATCCCGTCCCGTTGGTGCAGTTCCCCGACATGTTCTTCCCCGGTCACGAAGATTTATTGTTGATGCACGGCCGCGACGCCCAACTGGACTTCGTGCCGCCTTTGCAAAAACTGGCCTACGATCAGTTCGAAAGCCGCATCCGCATTCACTCCACAACCAACACGCGCTCGCAGACCTCCTTCGATGCCAGCCGTTCCCAACGGCGCAACCGTCCAGCGGGCGTCGTCACCGAGTCTCAGATGAGACGCGGCGCCGAGGGCGCGTTCAAGTGGGTCACGACTCTTTATCCCACCGAAGCCTACGCGCAGGACGCCGAGATGAGTTTCGCGCAATATGAAGATTTTGTCTATCGCGCCGTCCACGCGCACGAGGATGATCCTGTCGCCTTCTGGCGTAAAGTGGAAAAGGAACAGGCGAAAGCCGTCAAGTGGATGGAGGGGAAGAACCAGGTCGTCCTGCGCGGCCCGAATGTGGATTTGACCCTCTCCGTCAAAGGCCGCAAGTTCAACAACTCGTGCGGCACCCACAACATGCCCGACGGCGAGATCTACACCGGCCCGGTCGAAGATTCGGTCAACGGCTGGGTGCGCTTCACCTACCCCGCCATCTATAACGGCGTGGCTGTCGAAGGCGCCGAGATCACCTTCAGCAATGGTCGCGTCTCACAAGTCAAGGCCGACAAGAACCAGGATTACCTGCTGAAAATGGTCGAGACCGACGCCGGCGCGCGCTATCTCGGCGAGTTCGCCATCGGCACCAACTTCGAGATCAACAAGTTCACCGGCCAGATCCTCTTCGACGAAAAGATCGGCGGCTCCTTCCACATGGCGCTCGGCGCGGGGTATCCCGAAACCGGCTCCAAAAACAAAAGCGCCATCCACTGGGATTTCATCTGCGACATGCGGACGGACTCGGAGATCCTTGTGGATGGGGAGTTGTTCTACAAGAATGGGAAGTTTGTGTTCAAGGGGTAAGTAGACAGGTACACACGTAGACAGGTTGTAAGCTCTGGTAATCACGTAGCCGATGAATTAATCTGGTAGACACGTAGCCAGTGCGAATCTGGCAATTACGTAGCCGATTGTTCTTTAAC
>DAOUMJ010000239.1:0-26607 GCA_034411715.1 Anaerolineales bacterium
ACCGCAAGATTTATCTTGCCCAGCGAGGCAACATGAATGTTGCGATACTGGCACGTTGCATAGTACCGCAAGATTTATCTTGCGCCCATATGGGCAACATGAATGTTGCGATACTGGCACGTTGCATAGTACCGCAAGATTTATCTTGCGCCCCCGCGGGCAACATGAATGTTGCGATACTGGCACGTTGCATAGTACCGCAAGATTTATCTTGCCCAGCGAGGCAACATGAATGTTGCGATACTGGCACGTTGCATAGTACCGCAAGATTTATCTTGCGCCCACATGGGCAACATGAATGTTGCGATACTGGCACGTTGCATAGTACCGCAAGATTTATCTTGCGCCCCCGCGGGCAACATGAATGTTGCGGTACTGGCTGACCGCGAGGAGATTGCTTACCCTTCGGGTACGATGTCGCTTCGCTCGCAATGACGGCCAGATAACGGACTATCAGACCAGGAGACTATCAGACGATATGACTACGTATCACTTTCCAAAAGGCTTCCTTTGGGGAACGGCCATGGCCGCGCATCAGGTGGAAGGCAATAACACCAACAACCAATGGTGGAAGTGGGAGCAGGAGGGACACTGCAACGGGAGATCGGGTCTCGCCTGCGATTGGTGGGGCGGGCGCTGGCGCGAGGATTTCGACCGCGCCGCCGAGGGAGGGCAGAACGCGCATCGCATGTCCGTCGAATGGAGCCGCATTCAGCCCGCGCCCGACCGTTGGGACGAGGACGCGCTGGAGCGGTATCGCCTCATGCTGCGCGGACTGAAAGAGCGCGGCATGACTCCGCTGGTGACGCTCCACCACTTCACCGATCCGCTCTGGGTGGAGGAACGCGGCGGCTGGGAAAACGCGGAGACGATCGCGCTGTTCGAAAAGTTCGTCCGCAAGACGGTGGAGGCGTTGAAGGAATATTGTACGCTGTGGGTGACGATCAACGAGCCGAACGGCTACGCCCTGAACGGCTACGCCGCCAGCGTGGCGGGATTTCCTCCCGGCAAGAAAAGCATCAAACTCGCGTTGCATGTGCTGTCCAATTTGATTCGCGGACACGCCGCCGCCTACCGCGTCATCCACGAAATCCAGCGCGAAGCGCGCGCGGGGTATGCGTTGTATTATCGCTCGTTCGTGCCATACCATTCCTGGTCGCCGCTGGACAAATGGGTGACGAAAAATATTTTCAACGGGGTCAACGCGGGCTTCCCGTCGGCGCTGGCGACGGGCGTGATGAAATCGCCGCTCGGCAATGTCCGCATCCCCGAAGCGAAAGGCACGCAGGATTATTTCGGCTTCAACTATTACACGCGCGATTTCGTGACCTTCGACCTCACCAAACCCGCCACGCTCTTTGGCCGCCACTTCTTTCGCAAGGACGCGGAGATCAGCGAGGGCAATTTCCTCGCCAACGAACCGGAGGGGATGTTCGAGGGGCTGAAATGGGCGACGCGCATGTTCCCCAGCCTGCCGATCATCGTCACCGAAAACGGCGTGGAGGATTCGACGGACAAACTGCGCCCGCGCTTCATCGCCGAACACATCCATCAGATGTGGCGCGCCGTCAACTTCAACTGGCCGGTCAAGGGCTACTTCCACTGGTCGCTGGTGGACAACTTCGAGTGGGAGCGCGGCTGGACTCAACGCTTCGGGCTGTGGGCGCTCGACGTGGAAACACAGAAGCGGACGAAGCGCCCCAGCGCGGACCTCTACGCGGCCATCTGTTACGAGAACGGACTCTCGTCTGAGATGGTGCAGAAGTGGTGTCCTGATGTGATGGAGAAATTGTTTCCGTCGTGAAGAAGAAGTACCGCAAGATTTATCTTGCCAAAGAGGCAACATGAATGTTGCGGTACAAGAACCAATTACCAATTACTGATGACTGACTTTACTTCCCCCATCGTCACAATCCGCCCCGCCCTCCCGCGCGACAAAGCCGACGTGGCCGAGTTCACCAAATTCATCTGGGACGGTCACGATTACGTCGGTCACGTCTTTCCCGAATGGCTCGAGGACCCGCAGGGAATTTTGCTCGCGGCCGAATACGCGGGAAGGTGCGTGGGCTGCGCCAAAGTGACGTTACTCGCGCCCGGCCAGTGGTGGCTGGAGGGCTTCCGCGTCGACCCGAATTTTCAGGACAAGAAGATCGGCTCGCGGTTGGACGCCGCCGCCAACGAATGGTGGGACGAGCACGGCGAAGGGACTCTGCGCCTGCTGACCAGTTCGCAACGCGTCAAGGTGCATCATTTGAGCGAAACGCGCGGCTTTGTCAGGCTGGGCGAAGTGATGGCGTACGAGTCCGCGCCGCTGGATGAGTCCACAGACGCGTTTATTCCTCTCGCGGCGGGAGAAGCGGACGAAGCGCTGGCATTTTGTCGGCGCGTCGCGTCGAACCGGTTAATGGACCTGGGCTGGAGGTTCGTCACGCCAAACTCCGATTCGCTGCGCGCGGCCGCGCAGGAGGGCCGCGCCTTCTGGTGGCGCGGGCGGCGGGGTTTCCTGTCCGCGTGGGAGGACGATTTCGAAGACGGGATCCGCTTCGTGGTCGGGATGGAGGCGTGCGCGCAAGCGGAGCGAGGCGAATTGCTCGGGGATGTCCGTCGGCTGGCGTCGGCGCGCGGCGCGGCCGGCGCCGGTTGGATGGGCGTCGTCAACGAACGCGATATCCAGAACCTGGAGGCCGCCGGCTACGCGCGGGCATGGGACAATTCGGGATTTTTGTACGAGCGAAAACATGCGTTTCGAGGCTGTAATGCGTGTTGAGACATTTTGCATAAATCAAGACAGCCTCCCGTTTGGGAGGCTGTCTTGATTTCGAGCGGAATTACATGCCGAGGAACGCGAACACGGCGTAGGCAAGCGCCAGAATTCCCGAGATTACGCCAAAGAGGGGAAGGGACACAAATGCGCCAATGCCGAACCACAAGAAAAACAGCCATAGGCACCAGCCAGAGATCGTCTTGGGAAGAGTTACTTTCATTGTTCATTCTCCTTTGGGGAAATTGGGTTTGGGCGCTGTCAATTCGGACAGCTTCGTCCAATTAAACCCTGCTTTGGGGCGGGAGTTACGCGCGATTTGGACATGGTAAAATCCAATCCGTTTCCATGACCGCCATCCCCCTCCCCGCAGAATTTACCCTCGCCCGCACCCATCGCGTGGACCGCTCCAGCCCGATGCGCTGGATCGTTTCGCACGCGCTTCGTTACTGGCCGATCCTCGTCATCGTCGTGATCGGCGCGTACGGCAACGGCGCGCTGGCAGGCCTCGTCCCGCGTCTCGTCGGTCAGGCCTTCGACGACATGCTCGCCAATCCGCCGCGCTTGAGCGTGTTGATTCAAGTCGCGCTGACCATCGGCGTCTCGCAAGTGATTCGCGGTGTTCTTCAATTTGGACGAAACTTCGGCGCGGAACTGATGGCGCAGCGCATCGAACGCGACATCCGCGACGAACTCTACCTGTCCCTGCTCGGCAAGAGCATGACCTTTCACAACCTCCAGCCCGTGGGCGACACGATGGCGCGCGCCACCAACGACGTGCGCGAAGTGAACTTCATGTTCAGCCCTGGACTGAATCTCGTCATCGGATCGTTCTTCTTCCTGCTCGTCCCCCTCTTTAGCGGCCCTCGCATCCACCCCGACCTCTGGCTGGTTCCCGTTCTATTTACCTTCGCCTACTTTTGGGCGCTCACCAACTACCTGCGGACGCTTTCGCCCGTCACCGACGACGTGCGCGCCACGTTTGGAAAGATGAACACGCATCTCGCCGAAGCCCTCGACGGCGTGGAGACGATGAAAGGCGCCGCGCAGGAAGATGCCGAGATCGAGCGCTTCGTGACCAACGCCAGGAGGGTGCGCGCCGCCTTCGTCCGCCAGGGCGATTTGGAAGCGCGCTTCCTGCCCATGTTATTGCTCGGCATCGCCTACGCCGCGGGCCTCTTCCACGCCCTCCTGCTCTATCGCGCGGGCGAAGTCTCTGTCGGCGGCGTGGTGGCCTACTTCGGCCTCCTGCGCCTGCTGGAATTTCCCACCTTCGCCTCAACCTTCGCCTACAGCCAGATCTCACTCGGACTTTCGGGCGCGCGCCGCATCCTCGAACTCATCAACCGCGAGACCGACCTCGACCAGAACGCGGCAGGCTTCAACGGCGAAATGCGCGGCGACGTGGAATTCAGCGATGTTTGTTTTGAATACAACAAAGACGAAAAGATTCTCGAAGACATCTCCTTCAAAGTCCGCGCGGGTCAAACCGTCGCCATCGTCGGGCAGACGGGCGCGGGCAAGACCTCGCTCGTCAAACTCATCAACCGCGTCTACGACGCGCCCTGCGGCGAAGTGAAAGTGGACGGGATGGACGTCCGTGATTGGAATTTGGCCGCGCTGAGGCGTCAAATCTCCATCATCGAGCAGGATATCTTCCTCTTCTCGCGTACCATTGCCGAGAATATCGCCTTCGGCAAACCCGACGCGACGCGCGAAGAAATCGAATCCGCCGCGAAGTCCGCGCAGGCGCACGAATTCATCCTGACGTTCGACAAGGGCTACGACACCGTCATCGGCGAGCGCGGCGTGACTCTCTCTGGCGGTCAGCGTCAGCGCCTGGCACTCGCGCGCGCCTTCCTCACCGACCCGCGCATCCTCATCCTCGACGACTCCACCTCCGCGATCGACTCGGCCACCGAAGACCGCATCCAGCGCGCCATCTCCGCCGCCTCGCGCGGACGCACCACCTTCATCATCACGCACCGTCTCTCCCAGATCCGCTGGGCAGACTTGATTATCGTCCTCCGCAAAGGCCGCGTCGTTGCGATCGGCAGCCACGAGGAGTTGATGAGAACGTCGGAGGCGTACAGCAGGATATTCAGAGAATGATATCTTTCAGAACCAGTTATCACAGATTGTCCCGTCATTGCGAGGGCGGTGTTCTTCCGCTCGAAGCAATCCCTTCTTGTAGGGAGGAGATTGCTTCGCAACGAACGCTCGCAATGACGGCGGCAGGAGGATTTTGAATCAGATGGAGATTTTCTGATTTCATCCTTCATCTTCCATCCTTCATCCTTCCAAAGGTTCCTCATGAAAAAACTCTCCCTCCTCATCCTCCTCGCGCTACTCATCCCATCCTCCCTCGTCCTCGCCAAAGGCGACTTCGCCTACATCGCCGTCAGCGGACAGGGGATTCAAGGTGAGATGACGCTCACCGATCCGACATTCGTCAAGGATTTCTTCGCCTTCGCGGATTTCTCGAAGGATGAAATCCCCGCGCCTGCGGATTACGATCCCGATGCGGCCTACGAGATCACGCGCTTTTACCTTGTGGAAACCAAACCAACCGCCTTTGATTCGCTGATCTACTATCCCGACCAGGGCTATGTCTATTACAACGGAATCACAAACGGCGAATCGGAATACGACGGGAAGTGGTACGCGGCCAACCCTGAGATCGAACGCCCCTTCCGCGAAGCCCTGGCCTCCCGCGCCCGCGTGGACTGGGTGTCCTTCGCGGTGTTCCTCGTGCTGGCGGTCATCTTCGCCATCGCTTACTACGCAAGGCCGAAAAAGAAAAACGAAACCAATAACCCACTGCCCTGAGCGGAGCGACGAGTGTTCGCCGAGGAGCGCAGTCGAAGGGCAAGTCCATGAAACAACGCTTGCTCTAGACGACTGCGGGTCTCGATACGCCTCCCCTTCGGGGAACACGGGCTACTCGACCCTCCGCTCACGAAGTCCCGATGATCTTTCGGGAGGACGGCGATAACTACCAAACTACGTAACCATCCAACTACCAAACTACTATGGGTTTTTTTGCTGGATTGAATCCCGAAAAATATGACCGCCAGTATTCTGACAAAGTGCTGGCGCGCCGCATCGCGGGCTATTTCAAGACGCAGGCCGCGCGCCTGATGATTGTCGCCATCCTGGTCGTCGCGCTGTCCGCGTTGAGCGCGGCGACGCCCGTCATCGTCGGCCGCATCGTGGACGCGCTCGGCGCGCGGCCCTCGCTCAACGTCATCACGTTGATCGGGCTGGGCATGCTGGCGCTCGGCGTCGGCACATGGGGCTTCAACTGGGCGCGGCGCAGTCTCGCGGTGCGCGCCGTCGGCGACGTGGTTCTCGATTTGCGCGGCCGCGCCTTCCGCGCCGCGGCCGACCACGACCTCTCGTTCTACGACCAATTCTCCTCGGGGCGCATCGTCTCGCGCATCACCTCAGACACCAACGACTTCGGCCAACTGGTCGTCATCCTCACCGACGTCACCGCGCAGACCTTTCAGGCTGTTTTGCTCGGAGTCATCTTGTTCCGCACCGAAACGAGAATGGCCTGGCTCATGCTGGGATTCATCCCTGTCGCGGTCGGTTTCACGCTCGGCTTTCGCGCCCTCGCCCGCCGCGTCACCAGGCGCGGGATGCAGGCCATGGCCGACGTGAACGCGGCCATCAAGGAGACCGTCAGCGGGATTTCCATCGCCAAGAATTTCCGCCAGGAACAGAGCATCTTCGAGACCTTCGACGCCGCCAACCAGACCTCCTACGCGGTCAACCTGCAGCGCGGCCTGGTCTTCTCGCTGGTCTTCCCGATCCTCAACGCCATGAGCGGCATCTTCGTCGCGATTCTCGTCTACGCGGGCGGGATGTCCATCGGGCAGGGAATCATCAGCGCGGGTGCATGGTATCTCTTCATCCTCGCGCTCGATAATTTCATGTTCCCCATTCTCAACCTGTCCTCGTTCTGGGCGCAGATCCAGTCGGGACTCTCGGCGGCGGAACGCGTCTTCGCGTTGATAGACGCGGATCCAAACGTCGTGCAGACCGACTCGCGGGAGGCGGGACGACTCAAAGGTCAGATTCGATTCGAGAATTTGGGATTCCACTACAAGGACGACGAGCCGATCCTGCGCGATTTCAACCTAGTCGTCCAGCCCGGGGAGAATCTCGCCCTCGTCGGACACACCGGCGCGGGGAAGTCGTCCATCGCCAAATTGATCGCGCGTTTCTACGAATTTCAATCGGGTTCGCTGACGATTGACGGCCGCGACATCCGCGCCTTCGACCTGCAATCGTATCGCCGCGGACTGGGAATCGTGTCGCAAGTCCCGTTCCTTTTCTCAGGGACGGTGGCTGAGAACATCCGCTATGCCGCGCCCAACGCCTCGAGCGTGGACATGCTGCGCCTCGCGCGCCAGATCGGCGACGGCGAGTGGCTGGAGACCCTGCCCGACGGACTCGACACGCAGGTGGGTGAGCGCGGCAACCGCCTCTCGATGGGACAGCGCCAGTTGGTCGCGTTGATGCGGGTTCTCGTCCAGAACCCCGCCATCTTCATCCTCGACGAGGCCACCGCCAGCATTGACCCATTCACCGAGTGGCAGATCCAGCAGGCGTTGAATTTGATTTTGAAGAACGCCACCAGCATCCTCATCGCGCATCGTCTGTCAACCGTGAAGGCTGCGGATCGAATCGTCGTGATGCAAAAAGGCGCGATCATCGAGGAGGGGAATCACGATGGTCTGCTCGCGCAGGGTGGGCATTACGCCGAGTTGTACAACACGTACTTTCGTCACCAGAGTCTCGCGTATGTGGAGGAGGCGCGGGCGATGGTGAAAATGGACCGGCAGCGCGCATGAATCTTCCTTCCCTTTCCGATCTCGAATCCCTTGCCCGCGCGGCGGGAGGGATTTTGCGCGGCGGTTACGAAAAAGATCACGATGTGCGATTGAAAGGCGTGATTGACCTCGTCACCGAGATGGATCACAAGTCCGAGAAATATTTGCTCGATGAGATCGCGCGCCGCTGGCCCGCGAGCCGCGTCCTCGCGGAGGAAAGCGGCGAAAGCGGACGCGGCGACCTATTTTGGTACGTGGATCCTCTCGACGGGACGGTGAATTACGCCCACGGCATCCCCATCTTTTGCGTATCCATCGCCTGCGCCTGGGACGGGACGACGCGCCTGGCCGCGGTCTACGACCCGATGCGCGGCGAGATGTTCAGCGCGGAGAGGGGCCGCGGCGCCCGCTTGAACGCGCGCCCGCTCCGGGTCACGCGCGTGGCGGAACTTCGTCAGGCCCTGCTCGTGACGGGATTCCCCTACGATGCGTGGACGGCGAAGGTCAACAATCTCGAATACTTCGGGCGGTTCGCGCGCCTCACGCAGGGCGTCCGCCGCCTCGGTTCGGCCGCGCTCGATCTTTGTTATGTGGCCGCAGGTCGGTTCGATGGTTACTGGGAATTGACGCTCAAGCCCTGGGATGTGGCCGCGGCGGGGCTGATCGCCGAGGAAGCGGGGGCGCGCGTCACCGATTTGCGGGGCGGGGCCGATTATCTCTCGCCGCCGCAGTCCATCCTGGCGGCCGGGGCGGAATTGCACGGGAAAATGATGGAGGTGTTGAACCGGCCGTAGGTCAAAATGGGGCGAAGCAATCATTTTCGCCGCGCTTGCGGTAGAATAGTGAAGATTTCAAAATTGCAAGGTGTCGGAATGCCGCATGGAATTGCAGACAGGAGTGAAACCTTCCATGGGAACACCGCTCAGCCGCACCAAAGTGATCCTGCCGCGCCGCCGCGCGGACATTCTCGCGCGGCCGCGCCTGTTTAGCCTGCTCGATACCTTCCTCGATAAGAAGCTCATCCTCATCACCGCCCCGGCCGGTTATGGCAAGACCTCCCTGCTGGTGGATATGGCCAGCCGCAGCGAACTGCCCGTCTGCTGGCTCGCGCTGGACGAACTCGACCGCGACCCCCAGCGCTTTGCGGCTTACTTCATTGCCGCGCTGGCCGAAGGTTTTCCCAATTTCGGGGCGCAATCCAAAGCCGCGCTCAACAGCCTGGTTTCCCTGGAAGAAAATCTCGAGTCGCTCATCGTCACCCTGACCAACGAGATTTACGACGCCGTTCGCGAGCATTTCATCCTGGCGCTGGACGATTATCATCTCGTGGAGGATGTCGAACTCATCCGCGTATTTCTCAGCCGCTTCGTGAAACTGTCGGACGAAAACTGCCACCTGGTGTTGTCCTCCCGGCGCCTGATGCACCTGCCCGACCTGCCGCGCATGATCGCCAATGAACAGGTGGAGGGCCTCGATTTTTCGGAACTGGCCTTTCGCCCGGAAGAGATCCAGGCGCTATTCGCGCAAAATCGCGGCATGGACCTCCCGGAAGAAACCGCTCGCGAACTGGCCAGGCAAAGCGAGGGCTGGATCACCGGCCTGCAACTGGCGGGTTTTTCGAGCGGCTCGATAGGCCACCTTCGCGCGGCGCGCGCCACCGGTGTGGACCTGTATCGTTATTTCGAAGATCAGGTGCTATCCCTGCAGCCGCCCGAGGTGCGCGCCATCCTGCTCCATACCTCCCTTTTCGAGGAATTCGACGCCGACCTGTGCCAGGCCGTGCTGGCGGACCTGTTCGCCAAACCGATGAATTGGCCCAGCCTGCTGGAATTTATCCTGGCGAACAATCTGTTCGTCCTGCCCGTTGGTTCGGATGGCCGCTGGCTGCGCTACCATCACCTGTTTCGTGAATTTCTGCGCGCCCGCCTGCGGGAGGAAAATCCGCAGCGAATCCACGCCATCCAATCACGGCTGGTCGGCGCCTACGAGCAGCGCGGCGAATGGGAAAGAGCCTATCATATCTGTCGCCAGTTCGATGACGCCGACCTGCTGGCGGGATTGATCGAACGCGCCGGCCCGACCATGCTGCGCCGGGCGGTCGTCACGCTGACCGACTGGCTGAATGCCCTGCCCCCGGCGCTTGCCAATTCGCGTCCGGGACTGCTTTCGCTGCGCGGCGGCATCGGCTACCTGCGCGGCAATTATGACGAGGCGCTATCCCTGCTCGACCAGGCTGAGTCCATCTATCGCGCCCGCGCAGAGACGTCCGGTCTCGTTCTGACGCTCGTGCGCCGCGCCATGGCCCATCTCAACTTGGGGGAATACGAGGCATCCCTGCGTGACGCGGAGGAGACCCTTCAACTGACGGAAAACGCCCACGAATTGCAGCTGCCCCACGCCGAGGCGCAACGCGCCAAAGGCCTGGTTCTGCTTCGGCTGGGTCGTACGCGTCAGGCCATTGAATGCCTGGAACATTCCCTGGCGCTTTACACCCATTTCAACGAGACTGCCAGCATCCCCATCCTTTTGTTGAATTGCGGCATGGCTCATCGCGCCCTGGGGAATTATGATGCGGCCGAGCAATCCTATCTCAGGGCGCTGGAGATCTGGCGCAAAGAGGGAAACCTGTCGTGGCAGGCTGTCGTTCTCAACAATCTGGGAAATCTGTATCACAATTTGGGCAGGTATGAACGCGCCAGCGCATTCTTTCAGGATGGGCTTGCCTTTGCGCGTCGAAGTCGTTACTTTCAAATGGAAGCCAATATTGCCATCGGAATAGGAGACTTGTATAGCGAACTGGAGGAATTCAACGGGGCGAGCCAGGCCTACGAGCAGGCCGAGAAAATCACGCAGGAAACCGGAGACCGTTTTTTGATCCCTTACCTTATCCTGGCGAAGAGCGCGCTTGCGCTCGCGCAGGAAAATACGCAAGAGGCGGATTGCCTCCTCGAAGCGATACGGGCGGAGGTTTATGCCAGCAATTCACAATATGAGATCGGGCTTTGGTCTCTCCAACGAGGCCGCCTGGCGCTGGCAAAAGGGGAGGCGCGCGCCGCCGTCGAAGTTTTGGGTGAGGCAGAACATTGTTTTGTGGAGGATGGCCGCGAACTTGAAACAATGTGGAGCCGCGTCTGGCTGGCCGCGGGTCTCATGTCGGCGGGAGAGGAAGAGCGGGCGAAGGAAAAATTCAAGAACCTGCTGGTCGGGGGCGGTCCCGCCCCGCACTCGCTGGTAGCGGCCATCCGCCTGGCGCGCCCCTGGCTAGGCGGGCTGCGGGCCGATGCGGCTCTTGGGCGATTGGCCGGGAACCTCTTCCGACGCGTGGACCAGCTTGATGCGCTGCTGCCGGTCCTCCGCCGCGACCTGCGCCGCCTGCCGCAGGCCGTCGCCCTCTCCGCGCCGCGCTTGGACATCCAATCGCTGGGCTGGACAAAAGTGACTGTCAACGGGCGCCCGGCGGAATGGCCCACCCAGTCGGTGCGCGAACTGTTCTTCTTCTTCCTGCACACCCAGAAACCGCTGAACAAGGAACAGGTGGCTGCCGTATTATGGCCCGGCGCGGAGGAACCGGAACGCATCAAACAGCGCTTCAGGAATGAAATCTACCGCCTGCGCCGCGCACTGGGACACGAGGTCATCCTGCACGAAGGCGAACTCTATCGCTTCAACCGTTCCCTGGATTACGATCACGATCTGGACGATTTCGAGACGTATCTGACCCGAGCCCGCTCCGCGCACACGGACGCGGAACGCATCGAAAATTACGAAAAAGCGGTGAAACTGGTGAAGGGCGATTACCTGGCCGATATCGGCGCGGCTTGGGCGATTCTCGACCGCGAACGTGTGCGGCAGATGTTTCTGGAGGCCGCGATCCGCCTGGCCGAACTGCATTGGAGGCGCAACGATGCCGGAAAAACGCTGGAGGTCTGCCAGCGCATCCTGGAACTCGACCCGGCCTGCGAACCCGCCCACCAACTGGCGATGCGCGCCCACGCCGTCCGCGGCGACCGCGCCGCCATCGCGCGCCAGTACCAGGCCTGCCGGGATGCAACGGAACGCCTTTTTGGCCTTCCACCCACCGAGGAAACCGAAAAACTGTACCGTCAGTTGATTGCCTGAACTTTCTGCTGCTGCTCCCCCAGCCCCGCACAGGGGCTGTTTTTTTACTTGCCTTACGCAATTTCGAGGATGTATATTGGACAAAATCCAAAATGGAATGGTTTATCCCAACTCCCGATCTGCCCTCGCGAGAATCTCATCCAACTTTTCAGACGCGTCCTCCGCCAGCGGATCTTGCACCAGCGCGGCGAGAATCTCCTCCACCTCTTTGCGCGCATTTGAATACAGGCTGGGTTTGCCAAGTTGCGACCACTGTTCCAGCGTGTGACGATCCAACAATGACGTGAGGTAAAACTCGTCGCTGCGCGCCATCTGCCGCGTGGATTTGCGCGCCAGGAAATTGTCGCCCGGTTTGATTTCGAGAATGTCCTGCGTCAACGTTTTTTGCGGGCTGGAGTCAATTCCCTTGAAGACGCGCTCGCAGAAGCGCGCGATCTCGTTATCCACTACGATCTGTTCGAGACAGAGCAGTTGGTCGCTTTCGAGTTCGCCGAAGCCGACGATGATGTCCGCGCCAGCCAGGACGGGCGCGATGGACGTGATCACCTTTTCCAGCACGGCGTCCGGGCCGGGCTGGCGCGCGTCGGCGGTGTTGCCCGCGCAGGTCGAGGGAAGAGCGTAGAAGCGTCCCATCTCCACCAGCGCGGCGGACATGAGTCCCATTTCGGGCGAGCCGCCCACGTACGCGCCGTTCCGCATGTCCATGTTGCCGGTCGCGCTGGAGTAGATCATCGGGCGACCGGGATGCGCGAGTTGATAAACGATGATGGAGGAGAGCGCCTCCGCGTTGGAAAGGCACAGGTTGCTGAACAGGCTGGCGGGACCCGTGGTGCCAGTGACGGGCATGGGCAGAACCATCACGGGCAGGTCGAGCGCGCCCATTTCGAGATAGGCGTCGAGCATCGGGCCGTCGTGCGTGAGCGGCGAGACGGGGCAATAAATCAGTGAATACGCCCGCCGTTTTCTCACCTCGTCTTCACTGCCCATGACGGCTGTTAGCATTTCCGCGAGATAGGGCGCTTGCTCGACAGTGTGAAGTTCGTGCTGACCGTGTTTGGAACAGAAGCGGATCATCGAAGCCCACTCGTGAAGCGGACGCGCGTGCGCGGGCTTGTCCTCCGCCGCGACGGGCGCCCAGGCCATCACGCCCATATCCATGGCCTGGAAGACGCGCAGTCCGAGTTCGTTGTCTTTGTCCGTGCCGTAGCGATGCTCGCCTGTTTGAAAATCACGGACGAACGCGCCCGTGCCGTCCATGCAATAGCGCGAGATGGGCGAAGGCAGAGAATAATCGTATTGTGGGTTGCGCGCGCCGAGCGTGAATTTTTTCGGCGCGGAGGCGAGCGCCTGCTCCACCAGCGCGGGAGGGATGCGCGCGATCTTCTCGTCGTGATTCACGCGCGCGCCCGCGGCCTCCAACAATTGCAACGCCTTTTCGCTGTAAAAGCGCACGCCCGTTGTTTCCAAAACTTTCAGGGTGTCTGCGTGAATGCGTCCTTTTTCATCGTCGCTGAGGAGTCGGCTTGTGAATTGCATTGAGGGTTCCTTTTTTGTACACGGATTTCACGGATTACACGGACGAACACGGATTTTTTTAAATTCTTTCCGTGAAATCCGTCAAATCCGTGTCATCCGTGTACCGAATTGTCGCGCGTGTTGTTCGATACGATCCAATTCTTTTTCGATATCATCATCCAGCGGAAGCGGTTGATGAGTTTTGAGAATCTCCTGCACCTCCTCGCGCAATTCAGAGACGAGACTCTTCCTGCCTGCCGCGAACCACGCCTCGTACGTTTCGTGGATGTCGTAGCCATCCACGTACACCTCCCCGCGCCGATACGCCTCGCGCGTGGACTTGCGCGCCAGGAAGTTGCCGCCGTGTCCCACCGCGGCGAGTTCCGAATCCAGCCATTCGGATTGCGCGGTGTTGATCCCGTTCGAGATGCGCGTACTGCGGCGAAAAACTTCCACATCTACGAGGATTTGTTCGAGACTCAAAAACATGGATCCACCCAATTGACCGGGACCCACCAGCAGGTCGGGCCAGGAGAGCGTCGCCATGGCCCAATTCAACGCGCGCTCGTATCCCGCTCGCAGTCCGGGGCGATATGTCCCCGAACCGCCCGCGGTGGACTCCACAGGCAGCCCGTAACGACGCGCCAGTTCGGTCACGGCCGCGCCGAGCAGGCCGTGTTCCACCTCACTGCCGGTGAAACGTCCCGTGTATGGATCCATGAGCGAGGGACAGGCGGCGTAAATGATCGGCGTCCCCGGCGCGGCGGATTGGATGAGACAAAGCATCGCCAGCGTTTCGCAATTCGCGAGATGCAGAGTGGAGATCAAACTGGCGGGCGCGGTGCCGCCCATCAACGGCATCGGCATGATCGCGGCGGGGATGCCCCAGCCGATCGTTTCGAGATAGGCGTCGGTATGCGCGGCCTCGATCACCAGCGGCGAGACAGGCGTGAGCAAAAACGAAAACGGGCGCGCCGCGCGCACGGCCTCGCGCCCGCCGAAGACCGTCCCCAACACTTCCAACAGCCAGCGCGATTCTTCCGCGGTGTGCGTGCTGTCCTGCAAATGTTTCGAAAAATTCGCGATCATCTCGCGCAGGTAATTCACAAAGTCGCCGAGCGAGGCCTCCGCGAACGTCGGCTCGACCATCGCCCAATACACGCCCACCTCGTCGAGCGAATCGATCAGGCGTGTCGCGTCCAACCAGTCGTCGCGGGTGGCGTCACGGCGCTCGCCCGTCAGATTGTCGAGGATGAAAAGCGCCGCGCCGTCCGCCAGCAACGTGCATTCGTTCGTGTTGAGTGGAAATTCCCAGCCCGCGCGCCTGCCTCCCAAATTAAATTTGCGCGGCGCGAGTCGCAGGCAATCCTCCACGAAGTCACGCGGGAAACGCGCGACGCGGGTCGACTCGTTCACGTCCGCGCCCGCGTCTTTCAACGCGCGTCGCCCGCGTGCCGTGTCCACGCGCACGCCCAACGTCGCCAGCGTCTTCAGTGTCCGCTCGTGGATTTGCGCGATTTCGTCATCGGAGAGAACTCTTAGATCGGTTTCCATATTTCTTCCTTTGTAGGGCAAATTAGCAACACCGCACTTGCGTTCGGTGCAAGTGTTTGCGTTACACCAGTTCCTGATCCGCCGCGGCCAGGATGCGCGTCAACTCATTTTGCTGGACTGCCTCCAACGGTTCGGGATGATGCTCGCGCAGGATTTTTTCGACTTTGACGCGCGCCTCCTCGACGGGATCCCGCATCTTCCCCGACGTTTGGCCGGGTCCGGTCAACTCGGAGAATTTCCTCTCCCGAAGGTGATCGCGCGTGTGACGGTGTTTGAGATAGAAGCCGCGCGGCCCCACCGCTTTGATCACGTCCAACGCCTGCGCCTCGCGGCTGACATGAGTCCCTGCGCCTCGAATCGGACGCGGTGATACAGGTCGTCGTCGAGGATGATCGCTTCGGGATACAGCAGCGTGCAGGATTCGACCAGGCCGAGTCCGCTGCCCGTCTCCGCGCCCGCCAACGCGCACAGCAGCAGCGACGATGCGGCCTCGCTGGCCGATTCCCACCCTGGCACCTGCGCGTCGGTGCCGAAGATTCCCGCGAGAGTTGGCACTTTCCAATGATGCGCCAGTTCCACGCCGATGGGATAGAACATGCTCCCTTCGAGCGACGAACTGAGATAGCCGCCCGTGCGCGGGTGCATGACGCCCGGCAGGAACGAATGAAACACAGGCGCGCCGGGATGCGCCATTTGAATCAAAACCAACGCGGAGACGATCTCCGCGTCGCAGACCACCGCCGTGCCAGCGAGAGTCGCGGGACCCGTGGAGCCGACATTCGCCATGGACATAAACCCGACGGGCAATCCCGCCTCGGCGAACAGCAGCGCCGATTCCATTCCGTCCCTGTCGAGCGCGAGCGGCGAGATGCAGCAGACGAGCAGCGAAAGCGGCGGGCGCGCCCGCATGGTCACGTCGTCTTTCGCGACGACGCGCGCCATCTCAACGGCGTAACGTCCCAACGTCTCGCCCATCACCGTTTCGGATTGGATGTGCTTGATCGTGTTGTTGAAGGACGCGTCCAGTTCGTGCAAGGGCGCGGTGGCGGGATGATCCGCCGCGCTGACGATCGGCCAGTAAAAGCCAATCGAGGAGAGTGCGTCGCTGACGCGCGCCATGTCGGCTACATCGCGCTTGCAAGACGAACGGCGCTGGCGCGTCTCGAAGTCAATCGTTTCGACTCCGCATCCGTCCGTGGCGCAGAAGGTGGTCATCTCTTCCAATTTCAAATCGAAGGCGGGGGAACGCGCGCCCATCGTGTAGAAGCGCGGCGCCGTCGAAAGGGAAGCCCGCACGAGGTCAGGTGAGAGGCGGACGATCTTCGTGTCGAAGTCCACGCGCGCGCCGTGATCCGCGTAAAGCCGCAAACATTTTTCGGAGGGACAATGCACACCCGTCTCGTCGAGGATTTCGAGCGTGCCAGCCGCGAGCTGGTTGACCTGTTCCTTGTCAATCAAATGAAATGGATGCGCGGGACGGATGGGTTGGAGGGGAGGGGTTGGGGAGGACATGAGGACTCCTTCGTTATAGGGCGGAGATGATCAATACATTCCGAAAGCGTATTTGGCGTTCTCTAACGCCAGGTTTGCGTGCTGCGCGAAGAGCGCAAACTACGCAGAGCAAACTACACAGAACAAGTCCTTTGATAGCGGATTTTCTACCGCACGCGTTCTCATCGCCAATACCGCGAATGGGCAAATGGCGCGAATTTTTGAAATTCGCTTATTCGATACATTCGCGTTAAATAAGACATGCGGTTCACTTCGACGCGCGAGCAAAATGGCGGATTACCAATCCGCCCCACATCAATTCCTTATCCGATGTGGGACAAATTGGCAATTTGTCCTACACCAATTCCTTGTCCGCCGCGGCGAGGATGCGCGCCAGTTCTTTCTGCTTGGATTCTTCGAGCGGCTCGACCTGATGATTTTCGACGATCCAGCGCGTGCGCTCGCGCGCCACTTCGAGCGGATCGCGATATTTGTTCTTCGCGTCGAGTTGATAGGTGATGGCGCGCGCGAACGAATCGCGCATGTGGTTGCGCGTGTGCTTCTGGCTGAGGAACTGTCCGCTCGGACCGACGGCGCAGATGGCATCCATGGCGAGAGTCTCTTCGGTCACTTCGAGCGGTTGCAGGTAGTAGCGGGCGCGCTGGTAGAGGTCAATATCGAGCAAAAGTTGTTCGGGATGCAGCAGAGTGTAAGTGCGCGAGAGTCCCATGCCTGTGACAAATTCGGGGCTGACGAGTCCCGCGAGGAACGGGTCGAGGGCGGGTTCGGCCGCGGTTTGCCAACCCACTTCAATCGCCTCTGTCCCGAAGCACGCGCCCATCGAAGGGATGCCCCAATGATGCGCGATCTCCACGGGCGCGTAACGTCCGCGCGAATCGAGCGGATAACCCACGTACGCGCCCGTGCGCGGATCCGCCCAGGCCTGCATGATGGAATGGAAGACGGGCGCGCCGGGCGCGGCCAGTTGCATCAACACGATGGCGCTGATGATCTCCGCGTCGCCCACGGCCAGCGCGCCAGCCACGGTGGCGGGCGCGGTCGTTCCCAAAGTTGGCATGGCGAGGAAGCCGACGGGGATGCCCGCCTTTGCCATCACCAGCGCGCCTTCGATTCCCGGCTGATCCTGCAACAGCGGCGCGATGGTGCAGACGACGAGCGAAAGCGGCGGACGGCGGCGCAGTTCCTCGCGGCTGCCGGCGATGACGATTGCCATCTCCACCGCGTATTCGGCCTCGCGCTCGCCCATGATCGTTTCGGACTGGATGTGCTTGACGGTGTTGTGCCAGCCCGCGTCCGCTTCGTGGAGCGGGGCGGCGCGGCCAAAGTCCTGCGCGCTGACCATCGGCCAGTAGAAGCCGATGGCGGGTTGCGAATCGGCGACGCGCGCCATCATGCCCACGTCCGCTTTGGTGGAGGTGCGCTTCTCGCCGGTGCGCAAATCCACTGTTTCGATCCCGCATCCGTCGGTGGTGAAATACGTGACGTTCTCCTGCAAGTGCAGATCGTATTCTGGGACGCGCGCCCCCATTAAAAAATAACGCGGCACGGTCTTCAACGCGTTGAATACCATGCCGCGCGGAATTCGCACGATCTGTCTTTCCCTGTCCACGTGCGCGCCGTGTTCGGCAAATATGGCCAGGCATTTCTCCGAGGGGAATTTCACGCCCACATTTTCGAGGATGTCGAGCGTGGATTCCTGGAGTTGATCCAGTTGCGAATCGGAGAGGAATTGCATCCGATAGGCGGAGCGGAGGGGTTCGAGAGGGGGGAGGTGTGCAGTCATGGTTGTCTCCTTTTGTACACGGATTACACGGACGCGCACGAATTTTTTTCTTTGGATTTTCCGTGAAAATTCGTAAATCCGTGCAATCCGTGGTGCGCCAAGCGAAACTTGGCGTTTCTTGCAGGGTGAAAGGCCCTGTCGAAAAAGGCCTAACCAGCCATTCGTACCGAGTGTTGCAGAGATGAAGGAGGCCGCTCAGGTCGGTTGGAGGAGTTACCGTCGAATAGAGAAAACCTCGGCGTTGAGGAAGGGATGCCAGCGACCTCAATGAGCCTGCGAAGGCAGGAACACAAATATCTGACATCAGCGACCGAACGACATCCCTGAAGCGTACACAGGGAACGACGTAAGCCACAAGGAAGTCCGCACTTCCTGAAGACTTGAAATAGCCTCGTTATACACGTACGGTGGAAACCGCACAAAGAGCAGACGGCGACAGTCTCACGGAACTGGAAGCCAACACAAAGAGAGCGGAATGGTGAGTTCTCGGAGGGTCTGCCGGGGTTAGGGCAAAAGCGTGGCGTGCGTCGAGAGAAACGCGCAAGGACTTGGGAGACCCGATGTGTTCCTGCGGCAAGACAGCAGGTAGGCAATCCGAAAGGACAAGTAGGAAAGCCGAAGACCATCGGGGGTCAGATTAGCCCATAGTACTCGCCGTCCCGAAAGAAGGGAAGGGAGGAAGGGGCTAACAGGGTACGTAGTTTGCAAAGGAGAACACATGTCGTACATGCAGGAACGAAGTGCAAGCGTGCAAACCTCATTGCAAGCCATAGCGAAGAAGGCAAGCGAACAACCAGGCTATCGGTTTCGCAACCTGTACGGGATGCTCAACGAGGAAATGCTCAAAGACAGTTGGCGGGACATCCGCAAAGACGCCGCAAGCGGGGTTGACGGGGTCAGCGCCAAAGAGTATGAGCAGAACCTGGACGAGCATATCCACCAGTTGGTGGAAGACCTGAAACGGAAGCGCTACCGAGCCAAGCACGTCCTTCGGCGGCACATTCCGAAAGGGAATGGCAAGTACCGCCCGTTGGGGATACCTGCCACCCAGGATAAGTTGTTGCAACTGGCAGTCAAACGCCTGCTGGAAGCCATCTTTGAGCAAGACTTTCTGCCGAGCAGTTATGGGTATCGTCCGGGCGTCGGAGCGTTGGATGCGGTGGACAAACTCACGGTCGAACTGCAATTCGGGAAGTACAACTATGTCGTGGAAGCGGACATCAAGGGTTTCTTTGATAATCTCGACCATGACTGGTTGCTCAAGATGCTGGCCGAGCGAGTGGATGACAAAGCGTTGCTATGGCTCATCGGAAAGTGGTTGAAAGCGGGAGTGTTGGACACAGACGGCCAGACGGTACACCCGGAAACGGGAACGCCGCAGGGCGGGGTGATCTCGCCTATTCTGGCGAATGTGTACCTGCACTATGCGCTGGATGTGTGGTTTCAGAAAGTGGTCATCCCGTACTGCAAAGGGAAAGCGTGGCTGGTACGATTTGCAGACGACTTCGTCTGCCTGTTCGAGAAGGAAGAAGACGCGCAGCGTTTCTTTGAGGTACTGGGGAAACGCCTGGGTAAGTTTGGATTGGAGTTGTCTGCGGAGAAAACGCAGGTCATCCCGTTCAGTCCGAACCTCACACCTGGGAAAACCGCCTTCGACTTTCTGAGTTTCGAGTTTCGGTGGGGCAAGGATCGCAAGGGCAAACCGCACGTAAAACGGCGGACAGCCCGCAAGAGCCTCCGAAATTCCAAGAAACGCTTCACGCAATGGTGTCGGGATAATCGTCATCGCAGACTTCCAGACCTGTTCAAGGCGTTGAACGCAAAACTGCGAGGGTACTACAACTACTTCGGTGTGCATGGCAACTCTCTCAGCCTCAATGCGTTCTATTTCCATGCCGTCAGAACGCTGATGAAATTCCTAAATCGGCGTAGCCAACGCAAGAGTTACAATTGGGTTGGTTTCAAGCAACTGATGGAACAGTTTGGCATAGCAAAACCATATATCGTAGGTCGTCCCAAACGTGCATTGGCGAAAGTTGCCATTGGCCTGGCGTAATGCTTTCTGCGGATGCGAGTACTTCTGAAAAGCCCGGTGCGGTAATTCCGCACGCCGGGATTTGTGCGGGGGCTGTCGGGTAACTGGCAGTCCTACCGCAATTGCCGTATTCATCGTTCCCCCACCTGCTCCATGATCTTATACGGATCGTACGCGTCGCGCAGGCCGTCGCCGATGTAGTTGACCGAGATGATGGCGAGGAAGATCATCAGGCCGGGGAAGATCGCCAGCCAGGGATATTTGGTGAAATGCTCCTGCGCGTTGCCGAGCAGGTTGCCCCACGAGGGCGTGGGCGGTTGGATTCCGAAACCGAGAAAACTCAGCCCCGATTCTTCGATGATGGCGTAGCCCAGTTCCAGCGTGGACTCGACGATGATGGGACCGATCGCGTTCGGAAGAATGTGGCGGACGATGATCCACAGGTCGCGTCCGCCGAGGGCGCGCGTGGCGGAAACGAAGTCCAGTTCGCGCAGCGTGAGGAAGGCGGCGCGCACGAGTCGGGCAAAGGTCATCCAGCCGAAGCCGCCGATGACGATGGCGATGGTCAGCACATTGTTGCGTTCGAAGAGCGGCGCGAGAATCGCCGCGACCACCAACAGTCCGAGGATGACCGAGCCGACGATCGCGCCCGGGTGACGGCGGAATCGCCTCCATACCACCGATCCCATGCTATAGGTCGGATTGTCAATCCGACCAGCGGGAGTCGGCGCTTCGTTTTGGACCGAGGAGGCGGGTGACTGTTCCATCTGCTTTTCGCGTCACTCATAGCGGACGCGCGGGTCGAGCAGCGCGTACAAAATATCCGCCAGCAGGTTGGAGAAGATGATGAGCGCCGCGCCGATGATGAGCACCGCGAGCAGGATGGGATAATCGCGGTAGAGCGCGGCCTGGTAATAGAGGCGACCCATCCCCGGCCAGGCGAAGATGTATTCGATGAAGACCGCGCCGCCGAAAAGGTAGGGCAGGTCGAGCGAGAGGATGGTGACGAGGGGAATGAGCGCGTTGCGAAGGGCGTGTCTGAGAATCACGATTCGTTCCGAGGCGCCTTTGGCGCGCGCCGTGCGGAGGTAATCCTTGTGCATCACGTCCAACATGCTGGAGCGCAGGAAGCGCGAATACCACGCGATCCAGCCCAGGGCGCCGGTGGCGACGGGAAGAATGAGGTGAGCGATGCGATCTCCCAGCGCGAGTCCCTGCGCGTCGTGCGATATCATTCCACCGGAGGGCAGGAGCGGCTCGCCCGTGAATGGATTTTTCAACCACGCGTAGAAGACGAGAATCAAAATCAACCCCAGCCAGAATTCAGGGATGGCCTGTCCCGCGAAGGAAAACGTGGTGACGGCGATATCGAAGGTGGAATATTGTCGGACAGCGGAGAGGATGCCGATGGGAATCGCGATGATGAGCGCGACCAGCAGGGTGACGCTCATCAGGTAAATCGTATTGGGGAGTTTTTGCGCGATTTCGGTGAGGACGGGTTGGCGCGAGCGGAACGAGAATCCGAAATCGCCGCGCAGGATTCCGCGCCGCGCGCCGTAACTTTCGGCGATGCCGTCGCCGTCGGCGTCCACTTTCATCCAGTCGTTGCCGATCAGCCAGATGAGGTATTGGGTCGGGAGAGATTTGTCCAGTCCGAACTGGCGTTTGAGGATGGCGATTTTCTCCGGGCGGATGTGGCGGCTTTGTCCCTGCCCCGCGAGAGGCCCGCCCGGCGCGAGATTGACCAGCGCGAAGAAAACGACGCTCAAGAGGAAGAGCAGACCGATGGTCTGGATCAGGCGCCGGGCGATGTAGGTGGTCATGGTTGATTAAGTACCGCACACTTGCCCTCCCGAAGGACACACCTGCACCCACCGCAGGTGCGGTGTCGGGACGATGTGGCGTGCAAGCGCCAGGGGGATTTATCTTGCCAGGGTGGGCGCAACATAAATGTTGCGGTACTGATGTTCGTTATTTCGCCAAAGTCCAATCGGCCGCGTTCCACGTCACGAGGTCGTTGGTGGAGGATTGCACGCCCAGCAATCGCGCGGAGTGGGCATCGGCATTGATGGCGGTGAAGAGAAGCGCTTGGGGCAATTCCGCTTCCAGCAATTCAGCCATCTGGCAGAAGAGTTCCTGCCGCGCGGCTTCGTCGAGGGTGTAGGCTTCGTCGAGCAGGGCGTCGAAGTCGGCGTTCATCCAGCGGCCATAGTTATAGCCGTAATCGGGAGTGGCGGCTTCGGAGTAATAGTAACTCCACAGGAAGTCGGTGGGATCAATGCCGCTATAGCCGTCATCCCAGATATCCATGTCGAAGTTGCCGCTCTGTTCGATGCCCCCGTCCGCGACCGCCGCCCACAGGACGCTGCCCTCCACGATGGACAGCTTCAACTTGATGCCCACCTTGCCGAGCATCTCGGCGATCAACTGCTGCGTGAGTTCGAGCGCCTCGCCGTACTCGGCGTACGCGATGAACTCCATTTCCATCTTGTAGCCTTCTTCGGCGGTCTCGCAGCCGCGACATTCGCGCACGCCGTCGCCGTCTGAATCTGTCCAACCGGCCTCTTCGAGCAACGCGGCGGCGGCCTCGGGGTCGAATTTAGGACGCGGGATGTCGCAGGTGTAGGGCGGACGGAAGAACTCCGTCCAGGCCGGCGCGGCGTAGCCGAGGAAGAATTCCTTCGAGAGCGTGTCCACGTCAATGGCCATGCGGATGGCGCGGCGGACGCGCACGTCCGAGAGAATGGGATGCGGCGTCGCTTCGGCGTCGGTCGTCCCCTTGGCCGCGAGGTTGAAGAAGATTCGCATCACCCAGCGGTTGTTCGGACTGATGTCGACTTTGACGTTGGTTTTCCCCTCCAGGTCCGCGATCATCGTTTCGGTGGACCACATGTCGAGGTCGGCGTCGCCCTTGAGGAGCATTGTCTTGCGGACCTCGGCGTCTGGCACTATGCGTACGATGATACGATCAATTTCGGGCTTGGCTTTCACGAAGTAGTTTTCGTTGCGGACGAAGGTCAGGTGATCGCCCGCGACCCATTCCTCCAGAATGTATGGGCCGCTGCTCAACGGTTGGCGGGCGCAATCCCAGGCCGAGAATCCCTGCGAGGCGTCGCAATAATGCGCGGGCCAGACGACGACCTGTTCGCCGCCCAGTTGCGTCAGGTAGCCCGGATAGATGGCATTGTAGTTGATGGTGAACGTGTAATCGTCCACTTTTTCCACGCTGTCCACATAGTCAATGCCGGGAATCCACGCGCCCAGTTCTTCGTCCTGGACGGCGGCGAGGGTGAACAGCGCGTCGTCGGCGGTGACGGGCGTTCCATCGGCCCACTTCACGTCCCGGCGCATCTTCCACGTGACGGACATCGTCCATGCCTCCTCGTCCAGCGTCACGCCCCCGTTCTCAACCGTCGGGAGTTCCGCGCGGCCAGTTCGGGGAATACATTGCCCTCGGCGTCAATGTCGGCCAGGCCGAGCAAGACGAGTTCCATGACGAGGGAATCGTAGCCCGTGTCGGTGATGACGGGATTGAACGAGGGTGGTTCCTCGGCGATCACGATGACGATGGTGGATTGACCGGGAACTGCGGTCTGGTCTCCCGCCCGGCATCCCAACAAACTGAATACCAGAGCGGCAATAATAACCCCAACCCATGTTTTTGATGTAGACACCTTCTCCTCCTTTCACGATCATTGGGTGATTTGAAGAGCGCTGGAATTATTATGGCACAATTTTATGCGTATGTCACGTGATTTTTGTCCCATTCCCCCAAAAGAAAGAATCCGAAGCCTTTTGGACTTCGGAAGTTGCGGATTACTTGGCGGCGATCTTGATCTTCTTCGGGCGGGCCGATTCGGCCTTGGGCAGGCGCAGGGTCAGCAAGCCATCGGTGATTTGCGCCTCTGCCTTTGGCGACCGCGCCGCCATCGCCCGCCAGTACGAGGCCTGCGGGGAAACACATCTTGTTTTCACTGTGACACCGCGCCATTTGGCTGGTCTGCGCATCATCAGTTATTAATCTTTTGAAGTCTGTTTTGAAGCCGGGAGGAATGTATATTGGACAAAATTCAAACCAGGTTTTTTGAAAAAAGAAAGGAAGAACGACATGAAACCGACCCTCGAGCGCATTGCCCTGCTTGCCATCAAGGCCGAACGCTACCTGCCCGCGGCCATGATGATCTTTGCCTTGGCTCTCATGCTGATCAAGCCTACTGGCGTTGATAATGGCGGCGGCACGGGCCTGTAGCGCGGCCTGTCCAAAAGCGGAGGCCAACATGATCGCCGCACAACATTACCACCCATCGTTTTCCCGACGCAACGCGGAACCGCGCGAGGCGAGTCGCATCGGCCACCTGTTCGCGGCGGCCGTGGTAAACCGTCAGTTTCGCGAAATGCTCCTGGAAGACCCAGAGACCGCCTTGCAACGCGGTTACTTGGGAGAGCGATTCGAACTGAGCCGGGACGAACGCGAACGCCTGACATCGGTCCGCGCCCATTCCCTGGCGGACCTGGCAAAACTCATCATTACCCCCTGAGGGGCAGGGAATGCAGGCAGGCGTCGGAAAAACCCTGAACGCAAGCCGACGCTTCAACATGGAGACGCGGTGGAAAGGGGACGCAGTGTGAAGGGACACACTGCGCCCCGCGTCCGCGGTTAAATCCAATCCTATGAGCAATCCAAACAAAACCGATCACCTTGGCGCGACACTGCAAAACCGGTTGCAAATCCTCCCGCCCCCGCTCGAGGACGATCGGCTGTTGTCGTTGCTGGGGTCTTTACCGGTCGGTTGCATGCTCATGGATGCCGATATGCGAATCAGATATTGGAACCCGAAGGCGGAGCAAATTCTGGGTTATTCCTCCCTGGATGCGGCGGGGAAACATCCGGCGGAATTCCTTTTTTTGAATGAATCGAAACGTCGCTTCGACCGGATTCTACAGGAAGTTGGAGGGGGGCGTACCGAGGTTATCAACCTTGAAAGTGTGAAAAAGGATGGGAGCGCCCGGCTCTTCACGTGGCATTTCATCCCGCTTACCGCCGGAATGCCCGGCCTGCTTGCCGTCATGGAAGACACCAGCGCGGCCGATCACGCCAACGAGAGGAACCAGCGCCAGAAAGACCGCATTCATGCGCTCCGCACGATTGATATTGCCATTTCGGGCGTGATTGATTTCCAGGTGACGCTCAACATCATTCTCCAACAGATGATGTCGCTGTTGAAAATGGACGCGGCGGTTGTCCTGGTTTACGATCCGTCCGCGAACACCCTGAAATTCGCGGCCGGGCGGGGGCTGCGCACGGACGTATTGCATACTACCAACCTGCGAATTGGAGAGGGATACGCAGGGATGGCCGCCTTGCATAAAAAGATCGTTCAGGTGCCGGACCTGCAACACGCCTCGCAGGACCTCCTGCGCTCCCCTCGATTTTCCAGCGAGGGCTTCGAAAGTTACTATTGCGTCCCGTTGATCGCAAAAGGCGTGGTCAAAGGCGTGATGGAAAGTTTTCACCGGAGACCTTTCAGGCCGGACCCGGAATGGCTGGATTTTTTCGAAACACTGGGTGGGCAGGCCGCCATTGCCATTGATAACGCCATGTTGTTCAACGAACTGCAACGTTCCAACCTGGAATTGACGCGCGCCTACGATTCCACGCTGGAAGGCTGGTCGAAAGCGCTCGATATGCGCGACAAAGATACGGAAGGTCATACCCGCCGCGTTACGGAAATGACCGAGCGTCTTGCCCTGGCGTTCAACATCGGCGAGGCGGACTGCATCCACATCCGCCGCGGCGCCATCCTGCACGATATTGGCAAAATGGGCATCCCCGACGACATCCTGCTCAAAGAGGGCCCTCTTTCCGAGGAGGAATGGAAGATCATGCGCCAGCATCCCGAATTGGCTGTGAAAATGCTCGCATCCATCGAATACTTGCGCCCGGCCCTGGATATTCCCCATTGCCACCATGAAAAATGGGACGGCAGCGGCTACCCGCGCAGGCTGAAAGGCAGGCAAATTCCGCTGGCGGCGCGCATCTTTGCCGTGGTGGATGTGTTCGACGCCCTGACCTCCGACCGTCCCTACCGCCGCGCCTGGTCCGTGCAGGAGGCGCTGGACCATATCCAGGCGGAATCGGGAACGCACTTCGACCCCGAAGTGGTGGATGTGTTCATGCGAGTGATCGGAAGATTGGCCGCGCAAGGCTGGAGATAAACAAATCCTCCCGCGTGGGAGGATGATAGTGAGCGCGGAGAGACTCGAACTCTCAGCCAATGGCTTAAAAGGCCACTGCTCTGCCATTGAGCTACGCGCCCGTTGGGGATGGAGCGGTGTGCATTCTATCATGCCCAATTGCGGGCGTCAACGTAAATTCCCGATTTCAACGATGAGTCCACTGAAAAAACTAACCGCAGAGTGCGCCGAGAGCGCAGAGTTCTTCATTATCAAGTCTCTGCGTACTCTGCGGTCTCGGCGGTAAAATAAC
>DAOUMJ010000240.1:0-5658 GCA_034411715.1 Anaerolineales bacterium
GGTGGTGGTGAAAGGCTATCTGCGTCGGCTCGGGATGGAGATCGGACCGAAGGCAATCTGGTTATACATCAGCTTTCATCAAGCCGCGTGGAGAGTGCATGAGGCCGCAGGAGGGAGTGGGATGGCTTTACACAGCCGCGAGGTGATGCGCTTCAGCGGATTGAGCGAGGGCGCGTTCTGGCGGTTGATGAAAGACTCAGAGATTCTGCGCCGGTTGAATGGCCTGGTGCAGCGGATCGACCCGTCCGGAGAACGTCACTATCGTCGCGGACGGGACGGCCGCCCTCATCGGATGCCGATCCGCTATCAGGTCTGCATGACACCGCGCCTCACGCGCGCCGACTCGTCGGCGGTGCATTCACGATTGAAGATCCTGCTTGCGAAAGGCGCGACTATCCAAGGCGCATTACAGGAATTGCTGGCAGTGGAGGATGTCATGGAACTGCTCAATCCAGTTGAGTCCGCGGCCTTGGAACATCCGTTGAATACCGTGATGGACATCGCGCGCGCCAAAGCGGGCAAAGCATACAACGTAGAAACAGATCGCCTGGCGCAAGAACTCCATCGCCGAATTGTCAATTGCCTGGGCGACATCCACATCACGCACTACTTCATCATGCAGGTGATCGCCGAACACAATCTCACCCCCGCCCAAGCCTGGCTGGTGACTGTCGCGCGCGACATGGCCTACCTGAACTGGCGCACCGGCGAACGACGCGAGCGAGTCACGTTCAAGGGCGGTTTCAAAGAGATGGCGGAGTTGGTGGGGTCAAAACGCTTCAAAACCGTGCAAGGGTGGCTCCGCCCGGATTGGACCTTGAAGCCGCGCGGTGGAGACTTGACCAAATTTTTGGTCGAGGTGGAGCCGCCCGACTCCCGCACCTACGCTGACCTGCGCGTCGAGAGCATGCCCCGCACCTTCCGGGTGTTGTTGGATGAACCGCTGGACGCGGATGGAGGTAATAAGGTGGACGCGGATGGAGGTAATATGGCGGACGCGAATGGAGGGAATAGCCGGACGCGAATGGAGGCAATAGTGGACGCGGATGGAGGCAATATGGTGGACGCGAATGGAGGTGATTTAAACACTTTAAAACACCCCAGAAACACTTTCAAGAAAAACACTTCCACCACCCAACACGGGGAAGAACGGGCGGCGGAGGTGGCGCCGCCGTTTTGGGAACTCGAATCCCTGCTCCAGCAAAATGACGTGCATCCCAGAGTGCAGAAGGAACTGCTGGAGGTGCAAGCCTCCGTGCAGGCATTCGTCTCGTGGGTGTTGTACGTCGCCAGCCCGCAAAGCGGGAATCTGTCCGATCCGCTGGGTTATGCCATCAGCCGTTTGCGCGAACACCCTCTGCGCGAAGCGCGCGGGATCTTCCGCCAACTGGCCGACCTGCCGCCCTCCGAACTTTTGCTGCTGATTGATTCCACGCCCACCCGCGACTACGGCCCTCCAAGACCATGCAATCATCCGCTCTTTCGAGACTGGAAAAAAGTCATGGGCTACAGCAACCGACGCCTGCCGGCTGTGCGCGCCATTCTGTTCGGCGAACGAGAGGAGAAATAACATGCGTCTGCAATTCCTGGTTTCTTCCGTGGGGCGCGCGCTGGGCGCGATGCTCATGCGCGATTTGAACGAAGACATTCTGGCGTTTATCTATCCCACGAACGCGCCGCGCGCCTTTCACACGTTTTTCTGTCCGCCCCTGCGCATCGTGGCCTTGAGTTCGCAGGGATGCATCCTGTTCGATGAAGTCATCTCGAAATGGAGGTTGGTGAAGTTGCCCGCCTGTCAATACGTGATCGAGACCGGTCCCAGGGTGGACTATCGTCCGTTCGTGCAGACCATCCTTACGGTCGCCCCGGACCTCCCGCAGGTCGGCGCGTTGGAAGCGGGCGCGCAGCTGGACAGTTTGCTGTTCGCGCTGTTGGCCGAGGCCGTGGCCGACATCCGCCGCATCCGTGAAGCGCATCAGGGTGAAGTCAAGCCCGAAATTCAGAGACGTAAATTCGAAGTGTGGGAACGCGGGCAGATCGTCAGCTCGGCGGGATTCCTTTTGGATTTCTCGCGCGCCTGGAGTCTCCCTTCCGGCGCGGTGCGACTCTCGCGCTCGGTGCTTCGTGCGGAGGAACCCTACCTTGACGAACTGGTGGCCGCCTCCGTGGCCGGCATCCCCTGGCGGCACGAGTTTCCGAATGCCTGTCTGCGTTGCGGAAAGCCGGGGTCGTGGCGATCCATCCTCAATCCCGCGCCCGAAGCGCCTGTGGAACTGCCCTGGCGTTACCAGCGGCCGGAGAACGCCGTCCCGATCTGTCATCACTGCACCGAAACCCTCAACCTCCTGCGCCGCGAGGATTTGCAATTCGATCTGGTCTGGGGCTTGTGGGGGCCGCGCTTCGAAGCGCTGTGGCAATGGCACAAGGCCGTTCAGGAAAACCGCCTGCCGGAGTGGGATCAATATGCCCATCCCCTCTGGCCGCCCGAATTCGGCGGTGAGACGTGGGAGACCGGCAGCGGCGCGCTGAAACACGCCGAGCCGCGCCCGCCGCACGGCATCGCCCACACCGAATCGCAACTCCAGGCTTTGCGACGCGCTTTGTTCAGCAAGCGCTTCCGCGGGCGACAGCCGGGCGAGACCCATCTGCAAAGGCTGTTAGAGTTTCGGCTCGAAATCCCTGAAGGAGACGAACCGTGACCCTGCTTGCCTTTCTCGGCGCGCTCAGTTTGAGCGTGCTGGCCTTTGAACTGCTTTCCACATTTCAGAATGCCCTCAGTGTGTTTGGAAGCAATCGCCTGACGAGTCTTTCCACGACCGCCTCATCGAAACGGCGTTTGACCTGGGAGGCGTTACTGGTGGCGATCCTGCCCGGACGCTTTGACCCCGAGCAGGCGAAGAACATGACGGACGTGATCAGCCTGTTGCGCCGCGCCGGCTATCCGTACGACACGCCTGGCGAATTCTACGCGGTTGCCATGCGCGATTTTTCGATGTATCTCGCGGTAGGAGGCATGCTGGCAGGCGCGTTGGCTGCCCTAAATATGATCGCGGTTGCACCCTTTGTGGCGTTCATCTTTATCTTTCTTGGATTGCGCCGGCCGTATGTACGCCTGAAGACTCTGGCAAAACGGCGCGCGGAGTCTTTGCGTAACAATATGCTGATCGGTTTGTCCGTCTTGAGCGCATTGCTGTCTTCCGGGGTGGGAGTGCAGGAAGCCTTGCGCCGCGCTTCGGCAGTGGGTGGACCGTTCTGCAATCTGTTGGGGTTGCTCGTGGCGCGCATGGAGGTGGATGATTTCACCAAAGCGGTTGATGTCACGCGCGCCCACCTTCCCGATCCGAATGACGTGGAGGCCAATCTCTTCCTGCGCGACATCTACGATTTCTTCGCAAACAATCGCCCGGTGTTGTCCAGCGTGCAGGGCTTGCAGGAGTCCGTCCATCGCACGGTAGTGGAATTGACCGAAGCTCGCGCCGCGCTCGTGAGACAACGCGCCGGTTTGTTCGGCGTGTTGGCCGTGGTGGGATTGGTGCTGTCCATCCTGGCGCCGTTCATTGGTGCAGGGATGATCTAGAAAAGCGTTGAGAATCGGTTTCTGATTCCCTCCATGAAAAACTTCAATCTACAGAAACTCTTGTGGCAACACCTGCTTTACTGGTGCTTCGCTTTGGGATTGGCCGCTGGTGCTTTCTTTTTCGTCCGTTACTTGACAGCCTGCTGGCAATTGACCGACCTCCCCGGCGTGCCACCTGCTTATTGCGCGCCGGAATCTGAAATCTCACCTGAATTGTTTAGCATTGATGGCATAAGTACGCAAAGCGCGGAAATTCCAACTGACATACCCGCGCCGGAGATGGATGTTCCTCAATGGGATGGAGGCAGCCGCATCAACATCGCCTTCTTCGGATTGCGCGGCGGCGACATCCGCGAGGAAGGCTGCCCG
This sequence comes from Anaerolineales bacterium, assembly GCA_034411715.1. Lineage (GTDB taxonomy): Bacteria > Chloroflexota > Anaerolineae > Anaerolineales > Villigracilaceae > Denitrolinea. The sequence goes on from DAOUMJ010000240.1 coordinate 3,947, forward strand.
GCCTGCACCGACACCATCATCCTGCTGACCATAGACCCGGTGACCAAAACTGCCGGCATGTTGTCCATCCCGCGTGATTTGTGGGTCAACATTCCGGGGTACGGCTACAGCCGGATCAACACTGCCTGGACGATTGGGGAGGCGGCCAAACTGCCGGGCGGCGGACCGGGTCTGGCGATGGAGACCGTCTCGCAGTTGATCGGCGTTCCGGTCCATTATTACGTGCAGGTGGATTTCGGAACCTTCATCTCGTTCATCAACCTGATCGGCGGGATCGATGTGTATGTCGAGCAACGCATGGTGTTGGATCCGACCGGCTCCGGGCAGGATCATTTTGTACTCAAGCCTGGCGACTTCCGCCACCTGACCGGCAAACGCGCCCTGGCGTATGCGCGCTGCCGCGACGAGTCACAAGGTTGCACCGATGGCGATGTCGGCCGAGCCAGACGCCAGCAACAGGTCATCCTTGCCATCCGGGACAAGGTGTTTGATCCGGCAGAATTTCCAAAATTTCTCGCGCAGGCATCGGCGCTCTTTACGGAATTCTCCTCCGGCGTCCGCACGAACCTGTCCCTCGAGGACGCCATCAAGTTGGCGGTACTGGCGAAGGATATTTCACTGGAGAACATCAAGCAGGGCGTGATCGACAACAACATGGCCGTCTTTGCGAACACCACATTGGACGGAGTCCCTGCCAGTGTGCTGCGCCCTGTCCCGGATTTGATCCGCGTCCTGCGGGATGAGATCTTTACTGCCAGTGGACCGGTCTCCCCGCTTGCGCTGGGAGACCCAATCTCGCTCATGCAATCCGAAGACGCGCGGGTACGGGTTGTGAATAACACCTACACAGCGGATCTGGAGATACGAACTGCGAATTTCCTGAAGGCGCAGGGGATGCAGGTCACAGAAATCGGTGTGCCAATTGACGCGTCTAATCAGACTGTGCTGATTGTGTACTCTCCAAAGTTGTATACTTTGCGATATCTGGCCAACCTCTTCGGCATCGGCAGTTATCAAATCGTTATGAGATCCGATCCATCGGCGACAGTGGATATCGAGATCCGCCTTGGGGAGGATTGGGTAGGCAAACTGCATCTTGGGTATTAGTGGCACCGGTATCTTCATCAATTTCAATTCGGTGAAGTGATTCGGAAATCTGATCGAACATAACATTTGCATTTGTCATAGAAATCTAATCACCGAAGTTGGGTTGCTGCGACCGAATCTCGCACTGCACTGGTACGGCAACACCGTTAGATTATTAGGCGCGACGACCTTGCTCGCGATCATCGCTCCGTTCTGGAAATAAAGTCCGAAAAGTCTGACAAGAGGCGGTCTCGATTTTTGATAATTTTAATAATGGTGATCGCGATCAAAGCATACAGTGAATAGATCAGTATTCGTAGAATTTAGTTTCTCGCGATTCTCACCTTCAGATCGAGAAGTTATCAGGTCAAAAATCTCATATATGGATTACATTTGTCAGTATTACTTCGATTTCAGGATGTGATAAAATAACCATCAACTTGCAGTTTTACTTAATTGGTTAGGGTATAACGATCGTCGGTCCTCTCTGAACACAAGAAACAAATCCATCATTCTCTTTGTGCATTTGACTGGGCGGATTCAACTCGTAAGTGCAACAGGCAGCTCGAAGAATACCTCAAAAGGGGTCAGGAAAGCAAGGCTCTTTCGAGGCCTGTGATTGAGTT
>DAOUMJ010000241.1:0-4514 GCA_034411715.1 Anaerolineales bacterium
AGACCGCCGAGAATTGCAGGAAAACAAAGGGAAACTCTGCGCTCTCTGCGTTCTCAGCGGTTTGAATCCACGATCTGCGCTCAACAGGGAGACTACCGCATATCCCTATCCGTGTAAATCCGTCAATCCGTGAAATCCGTGTACAAACAAACCAGATTAAGGTTAACTCACACACCCGTTGACGCGCCTCCTCTTTGCGAGTATCCTTGCAAAATCCTTTTTATCCCTTTCATCTGTGGTAGACCCGATGACAACACTTTCCCGACGTGACTTCCTCAAACTGGCCGGTCTCGGACTGGGCGCGCTGGCGTTTCGCCCCTTCCGCTTTCCAGACAGAGAGGCGTTGAGCGCGCCCAAACGCCTGCCGCAATTCCCCGATAGCGAGATCATCGGGCGCGTTGTCACCCGCGATGTGGTTTTACGCAGCCGCCCCACCAACGCGCTGGGCGCGGAGACGACCATCGCCGGGCTGGAACCCGATCAACTCGTGGAATGGCAGCGCGAGGTGGTGGGAAACGTGATCGGCGGCATGGTCAATCAAAAGTACGTGGAGACGCCGCAGGGATACATTTACGGCTCCATGCTCCAGCCTACTCGCAATCTTCCCAATACACCGATCACCGAAATCTCCGCCGGGCAGCCGGGCTTCTGGGCCGAAGTGACTGTGCCTTACATTGACCTGGCGCACGAGGGAACCATCGCCTCTCCCTGGTTGAAGGACAACCTCGCTTACAACTTCCCCCCGCGCCTGTACTACGGGCAGGTGGTGTGGATTGACCGCATCCGCCAGGACAACGGCTTCGTGGAATACCGCTGGAACGAGGACGCCAACGGGCGCGGCTACGGCTACGGGGGCTCTTACGGCGAATTTTTCTGGGGCGACGGCGCCGGTTTCAAGGTCCTCACCGAGGAGGACGTGGCGCCCATCAGCCCCGAAATCGAGCCGAACGAAAAAACCATCACCATTGACCTGGATCACCAGACGCTGTCCTGCTTCGAAAGAAAGCGGGAGGTCTTCTTCTGCCGCACTTCGACCGGAAGGGTGATTGACCCAGTCACCGGCCAAAGGTCCGAGGAATACGCCACCCCTGTCGGCAACCTGATCACCCATTGGAAAATCATCTCGAAGAACATGACGGCCGGCACCTCCCAGGCGGGGTACTCCACCCCGGCGGTGCCGTGGAGTACTTTCGTCAGCGGCGAGGGCGTAGCCATCCACGGCGCGTTCTGGCACAACGCCTTCGGCGAAAAATGGTCGCACGGCTGCATCAACGCCAAGCCGGAAGACGCCAAGTGGATCTTCCGCTGGACGACGCCCTACGTCAGTCTGGCGCAAAGCGAAATCCGCCTGTCCCTGCCCGCTCACGGCACGATCGCTTTGACGATTGAACGAGGAACATGATTATATGGATCTTTCCAACATCACCATCGGCCTGGCCTTTCTCGCGGGCCTCGCCTCTTTCTTATCGCCGTGCGTCTTCTCGCTCGTCCCCGCTTATATCGGTTACCTCGGCGGACGCGCCGCGGGCGGCGAAGGCGGCGGGAACAGCCGCTGGGTCACCTTCTCGCACGGACTGGCTTTCGTCCTCGGCTTTAGCGTGGTCTTTGTCGTACTCGGACTCGCGGTCGCGGCGGCGGGCGCGTTCCTCTACGACCTGCGCTTCTGGCTGGCGAAGATCGGTGGAATCGTCGTCATTGTCTTCGGCCTGCACATGATCGGCGTCTTCCGCATCCCCTTCCTCGAATACGACGTGCGCGTCCATTCATTGCCCGATAAAAGGTTGGGCTACCTCTCCTCCGCGCTGATGGGCGTCTTCTTTTCCGCGGGCTGGTCGCCCTGCGTCGGCCCCGTCCTCGGCGCCATTCTCACCCTGGCGCTCAACGGCGGGAGCCTCGTTCTCGGCGGCCAATTGCTCACGGCCTACTCCGCGGGGCTGGCGATCCCCTTCCTCGTCGCCGCGCTGGGAATCGGATGGGTGTCCGCGATCCTGGGCAGGCACAGCAAGGTCATGCGCTATGTGGAAATCGCCATGGGCGTCGTTCTCGTCATTGTTGGTTTCATGCTCCTCTTCGGCACATTCGAATTGATCGCCCAGCGCGGCCAATTCTTCTGGATTGACTTCGGGCTTTAAGAACCGACGCTTTGAGTTGCCAACCGCAGAGACCGCGAAGATCGCAGAGATTAACCTGAAAAACTCCGCGTTCTCTGCGTACTCTGTGGTAAATCTTACAATAGCCATGGAGCGACACTTGCTTACCGTTACCCTTTATACCCGCAAAGAATGTAAACTCTGCGAAGAAGCCAAAGCCGAACTGGCCGCGCTCGAAAAGGACTACCCCCACCGCCTCGCGGAAGTGGACATCGAGTCCGATCCCGCGCTCCACAAAAAATACGTTGCTTCCATCCCGGTCCTCGAAATCGGACCCTACACCCTCTCCGCGCCCATCACACGCCAGCAATTGCAGATGACCCTCGGCGCGGCCCTCGACCGCCGCGGCCAACTGGACAAGATCGGCGGCGCGGCCTACGAAGCGCGCCTCCGCCGCGGACAGCAGATCAGCGGCGCAGACCGCGTCTCGCACTGGCTCTCGAAACATTATCTCCTGCTTCTCAATCTCTTCATGTTCCTTTACGTTGGCCTGCCTTTCCTCGCGCCCACGCTGATGAAAGCGGGCGTGGAAATTCCCGCCCGCGCCATCTATACCATCTACAGCCCGCTCTGCCACCAGTTTGGCTTCCGCTCCTTCTTCCTCTACGGCGAGCAGGCGGTTTATCCGCTCAGGGAAGCAGGATTGACCGGTCTCAAAACCTTCGACGAAATCACGGGTCTGAAAGACCTCGGCAACCCCTCCAGCCCCGAGCGCATCACAGCCCGCCAGTTCATCGGCGACGAGACCACAGGTTACAAAGTGGCATTATGCGAGCGGGACGTAGCCATTTACTTTGGCCTCCTGCTCTTCGGCCTAGTCTTCGGCCTGACCGGACGCCGCATCCCGCCCCTGAATTGGATGCTCTGGCTGTTCATCGGACTCGGCCCCATCGGGCTGGACGGCTTCTCGCAACTCTTCAGCCAGTTCGAATTTTCGTGGCTCACAGAAATCCTCGCCTTCCGCGAATCCACGCCCTTCCTGCGCGTCCTCACCGGCACGCTCTTTGGCTTCAGCACCGCCTGGTTCGCTTATCCCTACATCGAAGAATCCATGGCCGAGACGCGCCAATTCTTCATCAAAAAATTCGCGATCGCAAAGCAGGTCGAAATTAATTTCGACTTACAAAAAATTCGCGATCGCAAAGTAAGCCGAAATTAATTTCGACTTACAGAATCCCATGCCCTTCCACCACAAAAACGGAATCCGCTACTTCACCTTCGAGAATCTCGCAGGTGTGACGCACGCGGTCTTCACGCGCCAGGGAGGGGTCAGCCCCGCGCCCTGGGATTCGCTCAACGTCGGCGGAAGCGTGGGGGACGACATCGTCCACGTGCGCGAGAACCGCATCCGTTCGTTCGACGCGCTCGGACGCGACCCCGCCTCCATCCATGACGTGTGGCTGGTCCACGGCACGGACGTGGTCCACGCCGACGCGCCGCGCGACCTGGCCTTCAAGCCTCCCCAGGCCGACATCGTGATGACCGACAACCCGCGCGTCACCCTCTTCATGCGCTACGCGGACTGTGTGCCGCTCATCCTCCACGACCCGAAAAAGGGGGTTGTCGCGCTCGCACACGCGGGCTGGCTGGGGACGGTGCGGGACGCGGCGAAGGCGGCGCTCGAAGCCATGCGAACGCGCTACGGCGCCGACCCGCGCGACGTGCGCGCCGCCATCGGCCCCTCCATCGGCCCCGACCATTACGAAGTGGGCGCGGACGTGGCCGAAAAAGTGCGCGCCGCGTTCGACCGCCAGGCCGAGTCCCTGCTCGATCCGCGCGGCGAGCGATTCCACCTCGACCTGTGGCGGGCCAACCGCCTGCAACTCGAAGCCGCAGGCGTGGAAAATATCGAAGTCGCTGAAATCTGCACCGCCTGTCATCTTGGCGACTGGTACTCCCACCGCGCCGAGAAAGGGAAGACGGGCCGCTTCGGCGCGTTGATTGGGTTGTAGGGCGCGCACGCAAACCATGTCAAGTCGACAAGTCTATAAAAGACTTCCCCTCTCCTGTCCCTTCTGCTGACCCTCTCCGCCTGCGGCCCCCTCCCGCCCGCACCCACTTCCACGCCGACGCCAACGAACACCGCCACTGCCACGATCACGCCCAGCCCAACCGCCACCTTCACACCGACGGTCACTCCCACCCCCTCCCCTCCCGAAATCGCCGCGGCGGACTTTGCCAGGTACAACTTTTCCACCGAGGGCCTGGAGTTCGAGGAGGCGGCGCTGGAGAGCGGCGAGACGGTGGGGCGGATGGTGGACAAGGAAACCCGGCCGGGTGGTCTATGAAAACGGGCTGTTTTACCTGCCCTTTGCCGTGGAGCAGGCCAAAAACGAGTGCGAGCCGACCGAGTTCAAGCCGGTG
>DAOUMJ010000242.1:0-11320 GCA_034411715.1 Anaerolineales bacterium
ACGAATCGGTTGACGTTGCCCCCTCGCTCGTCGGGGCGCAGGACTAACGGAGGCACATCATGTCTTACGAATTTCTCCAAACTCTTTGGTTCATCCTGATCGCCATCCTGTGGATCGGCTTCTTCTTCCTCGAAGGCTTCGACTTCGGCGTGGGCATGCTCGTGCCTTTCCTCGGCAAAAAGGACGAGGAGCGCCGCGCCATCATCAACACCATCGGCTCCACCTGGGACGGGAACGAGGTCTGGCTGCTGACCGCGGGCGGCGCGACCTTTGCGGCCTTTCCCCACTGGTACGCCACCATGTTCAGCGGCTTCTACCTGGCGCTGTTCCTCCTGCTGGTCGGACTGATCATCCGCGGCATCTCCTTCGAGTACCGTTCCAAGCGTGCCGATCCCAAATGGCGCAGCCGCTTCGACTGGATGATCGCCATCGGCTCCTTCCTCGCCGCCCTCCTGCTCGGCACAGCCTTTGCCAATCTCGCCAAAGGCGTCCCAATTGACGCGAACATGCATTATGTCCCACCCGCGTGGTTCCCCAACGGACTTGGCGCCACACTCACCCTGCTCAATCCCTTCGGCCTGATCGGCGGACTCACCACTGTGGCGGTCTTCCTCCTGCACGGCGCCAACTTCCTGACCCTCAAACTGGAAGGCGGCCTGCGCGAACGCGCCCGCGCCCTGGCGAAGAAACTCTACATCTTCGCAGCGATCATGGTCATCCTGCTGGCCGTCACATCCTACATCTACACCGACATGCTCACCAAAATCGGCATTGACCCCGGCATCGTCCCCATTGCCTCGGTCATCCTCCTGCTGGTCAGCATATACTTCATCAACAACAAAAGGGAGGGCTGGGCTTTCGTCACGGTCTCCCTGCACATCGTCCTGACACAGGCGGCGTTCTTCATGCTCATGTTCCCGCGCGTGATGATCTCCAGCCTCAACCCCGAATGGTCGCTGACCATCTACAACGCCTCCTCCTCGCAATACACGCTCACGGTCATGAGCATCGTCGCCCTGATCTTCGTTCCCATCGTACTTGTTTATCAGGGCTGGTCGTACTACATGTTCCGCAAGCGCGTCAGCACGGACAAGAAGACGCTGGTTTACTAGCGTATTCAAAGTTGGAAGGTTGAGGGTTCTCCCCAACCTTCCAACCTTTTAACCTGGCACCTGACACCTCGCACCTGACACCTTGCACCTGACACCTTGCACCTGACACCCCGATATGAACCGCCGCCTCCTGACCCTCACCCGCGACGCCCGCCTCCCCCTCCTCTCCACGATCCTCTCCGGACTTTTGGCCGGATTCCTGACCATCGGGCAGGCCTGGCTCCTCAGCCGCGTCATCGGCGCCGTCTTCCTCGAAGGACAATCGCTGGCGCAAGTGATGAGTCCCCTCACCCTCATCCTCGCCATCATCGGCGGACGCGCCTTCCTCTCATGGCTGAACGAGGTCTCGGCCAGCGCGGTTGCGGTGCGGATCAAGACTGACCTGCGCCAGCGTCTCTTCGCGCACATCCTCCGTCTCGGCCCCGCCTACTCGCGCGGACAACGCACGGGCGAACTGACCGCCGCCGCGGTCGAGGGAATCGAAGCGCTGGACGCGTATTTCAGCCAATATCTCCCGCAACTGGTCATCACCGCGCTCGTCCCCATTTCCATTTTGTTATTTGTTTTTCCAATTGATTTACTTTCAGGCATCATCTTCCTCGTCACCGCGCCGCTGATTCCCTTCTTTATGATCATGATCGGCAAAGGCGCGGAGATCGTCACCAAACGCCAATACGAAACTCTTCGTCTGCTGAGCGCGCACTTCCTCGACAGTTTGCAGGGACTGACCACGCTCAAACTCTTCGGTCAATCCAAAGGACAGGCAAAGAATATCGCGCGCGTCAGCGACCAGTTTCGGGATGTGACGCTGGGCGTTTTACGCATCACGTTCTTATCTGCGCTCGCGTTGGAACTGCTCGCCACCCTCAGCGTCGCCATCGTCGCTGTGGAGATCGGCTTCCGCCTGCTCTATGGCCGCATGGAGTTCCAGCCCGCGCTCTTCCTGCTCGTTCTCGCGCCCGAATTCTACATGCCCCTGCGCGCCCTCGGAGCCAAATTCCACGCCGGGATGACGGGGACGACCGCGGCGAAGAGAATCTATGAAATTTTGGATACGCCTGTTGTCAGTGATCAGTTGTCAGTGATCAGTGATCAGTTACCAATTACCAATTACGTTTTACGTTTTACAGATGTCTCTTACACCTATCCCAACGAATTCACCCCCGCCCTCGAAAACATCAACCTCACCATCCAGCGCGGCCAGCGCATCGCCCTCGTCGGCAGGACAGGCGCGGGGAAATCCACCCTCGTCAATTTGTTGTTGGGATTCATTCATCCGTCAGAGGGACGTATACAAGTACACACGTACACAGGTACACAAGTACATCCACAACGCGAAACGCCCGCCACGCAACCTGACTCCTGGCACCTGATATCTGACACCTCGCACCTAATCGCCTGGGTTCCTCAAAAACCCCACCTCTTCCACGACACCATTGCCGCCAACATCAAACTCGGCAAGCCCGATGCCTCCAACGAGGAAATGATCGCCGCCGCGCAGGCCGCTCACCTGCACGACTTCATCGAAACGCTTCCCGACCGATACGAGGCCGTCATCGGCGAAGGCGGCGCGCGTCTCTCCAGCGGACAAGCCCAGCGCCTCGCCCTCGCCCGCGCCTTCCTCGTGGACGCGCCCATCCTCATCCTCGACGAACCCACCTCCAGCCTCGACCCCGAAACCGAGTCCCTGCTCGAAGAATCCACCCGGCGGCTCATGCAGGGACGCACCACCCTCACCATCGCGCACCGCCTCAACACCGTCTTCAACGCTGACCGGATCATCGTCCTCGAAGAAGGCAGGATCATCGAGCAAGGCACACACCGCGAACTACTCGAAAAGAACGGCTTGTATGCCAGTATGGTAAAGACTCAAGAAAGCACGGAAGAGGAAAGAAAAAAGAAGAAAGAAGAGCGCGCCGAATCGTTAGAATTGTTCACTTCGCATCCAGCCGCTCCCAACCCTGTTTCGAGCGAGGTCGAAAGGACGCGAACCACAACACGCAACACGCAACACGCAATACGCAGTACCTTCCCTGCCGCTCGTCCCTCGTCACCCGTCACCTTATCCATCCTCCCCCGCCTCCTCACCTTCCTCAAAGGCAACTGGCAACGCGTCGCCCTCTCCGTTCTCCTCGGCGCGGGGACGGTCGGCTCCAGCGTCGCGCTCATGGGAACCTCCGCCTGGCTCATCTCCACCGCCGCCATCGCCGCCTCCGTCGCGGACCTGGGCGTCTCGGTCGTCGGCGTGCGTTTCTTCGGCATCGCCCGCGCCCTCTTCCGCTACGCCGAGCGTCTCGTCTCGCACGATGTCACCTTCCGCCTGCTCGCCCGCCTGCGCGCCTGGTTCTACGAAAAACTCGAACCCCTCGCCCCCGCCCGCCTGATGGACTTCCGCGCGGGAGACCTGCTGGCGCGCATCGTCGGCGACGTGGAGACATTGGAAAATTTCTACGTCCGGGTCGTTTCGCCGCCTCTGACCGCCATCCTGGTTGGACTCTTCACCGCCCTCTTCCTCGCCTCATTCGACCCCGCGCTGGCTTCCGCCTACCTGGCCTTTTTCCTCACCCTCGGCCTGATCCTGCCCCTCCTCGCGCAGACGATCAGCCGCCGCCCCGCCGCGCGGACCGTCGTCCTGCGCGCCGACCTCCACGCCCGCCTCGTGGACGGCATCCAGGGCATGGCCGACCTGCTGGCCTTCGGCCGCGCCGCCGAGCGCACGAAACAGATCGCCGCCATCGGAAACGATTACGGCGACTCCCAACGCCGCATGGCGCGCGTGACGGGCATCCACTCCGCCCTGTCCACCCTGCTGACCAACCTCGGCCTGTGGACGGTGCTCTACCTGTCCATTCCGCTGGTTATCTCGGGCGAACTCGCGGGACCCATGCTTGCATCCCTGACATTGCTCACCTTCGCTTCCTTCGAAGCCGTTCTTCCTCTCCCCCCCGCCGCACAGATGTGGAACGCCTCGCGCGAATCGGCAAGGCGGTTGTTCGAAGTGGTGGATACAGAGCCAGTGATCAGTGAACAGTTATCAGTAACCAGTGTTCAGAGATTAGATACGCAATACGCAATACGCATTAGCGATCTTTCCTTCGCCTACCCCAACACATCCACACCCGCCCTCGACCGCGTGACCTTCGACCTGCGACCTTTGACATCCACCGCCATCGTCGGGCCGAGCGGCGCGGGCAAAAGCACGATTGCCAACCTGCTCCTGCGGTTTTGGGAATATCACGACGGCGAGATCCGTTTGGGCGGGGAATCGCTGCATGGCCTGGACCCGGACGAGGTCCGCGCGCGAATCGGGCTGGTCTCGCAAAACGCGTATTTCTTCAACGCGTCCGTCCGCGAAAATTTGCGCTTCGCCCGTCGCAAAGTCACACAGGAGGAAATCGAGGCGGCCGCAAAGTCCGCGCAGATCCACGAGTTCATCCTCAGTCTGCCCAAAGGCTACGACACGCTGATCGGCGAGCAGGGACTGCGGCTCTCCGGCGGCGAGCGCCAGCGGCTGGCGATCGCGCGCGTCCTCATCAAAGACGCGCCGATTCTGATTTTGGACGAACCCACCGCCAACCTCGATCCGCTGACCGAGCGGGACGCGCTGAAGACGCTCTTCGGCCTGATGAAAAACAAAACGACCCTGCTCATCACACACCGCCTGGTCGGGCTGGAGAATGTGGAGGAAATTCTCGTTATGAATCGCGGCCGGATCGTGGAGCGCGGCACCCACGCCGACCTGCTGGCGCGAGAAGGCCTCTATCGAAGGTTGTGGGATTTGCAGAATCGCATCCTGCAAACGGTATAAAATCCCGCTTGCAACAGGTGAACGCCCGTGCTATAATCAGAACAACTTCCCCGACCACTTCACAACCGAGACCTGAGATGGGGCACGGCCTTTCCGCCTGCCTGCGTCGGGTCATCCCCTCAACCTTGAACGTAAACCCCTCTCCCCGAAATTAATCGAAATCACGGCCTTGCCCTCCCAAAGTTCCGGGACGATGTGGGGGCATGGGTGTCTTTCACATTTCCCAACCATCCTGGAAGGAATCATGGACATACTTGCACTCGAAAACGAACCGCTATCGAAACTGCGGGGAATCGCAAAAGGGCTGGACATCGCCAACGCCAATCGGCTCAAAAAAGAAGCGCTCATCGTACGCATCCGCCAGGCCGAGGCCGAGAAGGAAGGCATCGAAGTGCGCGGCGGCATCCTCGAGATCATGAACGAGGGAATCGGCTTCCTGCGCTCCGAGAATTATCGCATCAGCGAATCGGACGTGTACGTTTCGCAGGCGCAACTTCGCCGCTACGACCTGCGCGCGGGCGATCTCGTCATCGGGCACGTGCGCGCCCCGCGCGAATCCGAGCGGCATTATGGATTGCTGAAAGTGGAATCGGTCAACGGGGTGGACCCCGAAGAGGCCCGCCGCCGACCGACCTTCGAAAGCCTGACGCCCGTTTTCCCCGACAAACGCTTCGACCTGGAACTGGAACACGACAACCTGGCTCCGCGTCTCATCAACCTGATCGCCCCCATTGGGCGCGGCCAGCGCGGCCTGATCGTCTCTCCCCCAAAAGCAGGCAAGACCACCATCCTGAAACAGGTCGCCAATTCGATCTCCACCAAATATCCCGACGTTCACCTCATGGTCGCGCTCATCGGGGAACGCCCCGAGGAAGTGACCGACATGGACCGCTCGGTGGATGCGGAAGTGATCGCCTCCACCTTCGACGAGCCGGTCACCTCGCACGTCCGTACGGCGGAGATCGCCTTGGACCGCGCCAAGAGAGTGGTGGAGCTCGGCCGCCACGTGGTAATTTTAATGGACTCGATCACCCGCCTGGCGCGCGCCTATAACCTCGTGGTCAACCCTTCGGGACGGACGCTTTCGGGCGGCATGGACCCCTCGGCGCTGTATCCCCCCAAGAAGTTCTTCGGCGCGGCGCGCAACATCGAGGAGGGCGGCTCGCTGACCATCATCGCCACCTGCCTGGTTGATACCGGCTCCCGTCTCGATGATGTGGTCTATGAAGAATTCAAAGGCACAGGCAACATGGAATTGTTGCTCTCCCGCAAATTGCAGGAACGCCGTATCTTCCCCGCCGTGGACATCGAACGCTCGTCCACGCGCCGCGAAGACCTGCTGCTCGGCCCCGACATCCTGCAGCGCGTCTGGCTGATGCGCCGCATGTACATCCAGATGACATCTTCTCCGCCGCAGGGCGCGGGCATGGATTCGGCCGTAGCCACCGAGGCCATCATCTCGCGCCTGGCCAAGGCCAGGAACAACCAGGAATTCCTGGAAACGCTAACGGATAGCATGTGATATTTGCAATGACCAAACTCGTATCGTTCTGGAAAAACAATCGTTTCAGCGTGGTGGCTTGGATCGTGACAGCCGCGCTGGTGGCTTCACTGCTGGGCGGCGCGTTCTGGTGGAAGAACGCGCAGGCGTTGGATCCGGCTCTCGTCCCGTTGCCCACCGCGGATCCAGGCCGGGATGCGCCCAACGTCAGCCTGCCAATCCCGCCGGTTTCGGGAGAGGATCCCGCCATCGAGCGGGGCATCCAGCTCGTCACCAATATCCCCGCCGATCTGCCGCGCTACGACCCGGTCTTCTACACCGTTGAGCGCGGGGACGCGATGAGCAAGATCGCCGAGAAATTCGGCGTTAAAATGGCGTCCATTCTTTACAACAACAAGGAAGAATTGAACGACGACCCGCACGGCTTGAAGCCCGGCTTGAAACTGCTCATCCCGCCTGTGGACGGCATCTTCCACACCTGGAAGGAAGGGGATACGCTGGAAAAAGTAGCCGAGGAATACGACGCCAAAGCGGAGGACATCATCAATTTCCCCGGCAACGACGTGGACCTGACCAACCCCGATTTCAAGCCCGGCGCGCTGGTGATGATCCCCGGCGGCTCGCGCGAACTGCTGGACTGGACGCAGTTCGTCCCCACCATCACGCGCGGCAGCAACACCGGCACGTCGAACATCGGCGGCGCGGCGTGCAGCGGCGGGCTGGTGGGAGACGGCGCCTTCGGCTGGCCCACCAACGGCCCTCACACCATTTCGGGCAACAACTACACCGCCGGGCATCTCGGCATTGACATCACCGCCAACGAGGGCGACGCGGTCTTCGCGGCTGACGCGGGCGTGGTGACGATGGCCGGTTGGAGCCAATATGGCTATGGCAACGTGGTGATGATAGACCACGGCAACGGCTACGTGACCGTGTACGCCCACTTGAACCAAATCAACGTGTCGGTGTGCATGAGCGTTGGGCAGGGAACACTGATCGGCCTGGCCGGCAACACGGGCAACTCCTTCGGCGCGCACCTGCATTTCGAGATCCGCATCGGCGGCGCGAATGTGAACCCTCTCGATTTCGTGCAGTAATCTCATCCAAGAGACCCGTTTTCTCCGAGGAAACGGGTTTCTCACCCCCCATGTTAAAAAAACTTCAATCTGCGCTCGCCTCCCTGCCGCTGGGCGGACTGCGCTATTTCGATTCCATCGGCTCGACGAACGACGAGGCGCTGGCCTGGGCGGCGGAGGGCGCGCTGGACTTTTCGCTGGTGGTCGCAGACGAGCAGACGACCGGCCGCGGCCGCGCGGGACGGCGGTGGATCACGCCGAAGGGAACGGCGCTGGCATTCAGTTTGATTCTGCGCCCCGCGGCATCGGAAGCAGACTCGCCCTCCCTGTTCACGGGGTTGGGAGTGGTGGCGATTATGGACGCGTTGAAAGCGCGCGGGTTGAAGCCACAGGTCAAATGGCCGAACGATGTGTTGTTGAATGGGAAAAAGGTGGCTGGGATTCTGGTCGAATCGGTCTGGACGGGCGACGCGCTGGATATGGTGGCGCTGGGAATGGGCGTCAACGCGCTGGCGGGGTCCAACCCTCCCGACAACGAATTGCTTTTCCCCGCAACGAACGTGGAAGTCGAGTTGGGCGTCCCATTGAACCGCGCAGAGCTCCTGCGCGACATCCTGTTCGCGCTGGCAGATTGGAGACCCAAACTGGCAACGGGAAAACTGGTGAAAGCCTGGGAGGAGAACCTCGCCTTTCGCGGCGAGCAGGTCCAGGTCGCGCGGGGCGACGAGGAGCCGCTGGCGGGACGCGTCGTCGGCCTCGAGCCGGACGGAGGACTGCGCCTGCTCGTCAATGACAAAATCGTGACAATCCAGTTTGGAGAGATCCGCCTGCGCCCTGCGGTATGATACAATACGCCCATGTTTGACGGCCTTCGCAAAGACGCCTCCGATACGAGCGGGTTTGACGATCCAGTGGAGTTCTTCCCCGAAGAGAAAAAAATCGCCGCACCCGCCCGCCGCAGAAAGCCGGGCCAGTTCCTCGGCATGACGGCACCGCAGCGCTTCCTCATCGCCGTGATGCTGATGATCGCTGTCTGCGCATTGGGGACGATGTGCATGTTAATGACGGGAAAATTCGCGTTCTAGTAGGGATTCGTCATTCGCCATCCTGCCATAAAAAACGCCCCCATCCAATTGGGGGCGTTGGAGCGTCATTACGGGACATAATATGTAATGACGAGTTGCGGCCTCGCGGCCGTGGGAGCGTCGCCGCTATAAAGGCTCAGATAGTTGGCAACGGCGTTGTTGTTGTCGTCCAATTTGAAACGCAGGCGAATCTGCGTCAAACCGTTACTTGTAGCCAATTTGTTGATCTGAGCCCTTCCTGCGGTAAGGTTGATCTTATACCATCCGCTGGTGATGGCCGGCTTGAAGGGGCCGAGGGTCTTGTTCGCCGCCGCTTCCCAGTCTGAGGACCACAACGCGGCAGAGCCAAACGTACCCTTGCGAAGGTCCACATAAAAGCCCTGGAAGATATTAATAGGATCTCCCCCACCGGTCACGCCCTGGCGTTTTACCTTGAGAAGAACGCGGGTAATGACAGCGCCATCCGGCAGCGCGGACGTTCTGAAAGACAGGATGCTCCGATACTGTTTGCGGGCGGCATCGTCGCCAATGCGGAGGGTGGAGGCGGTATTGTTTTTCAAGCCGCCTTTATTACTGTTCTCGGCGGTTTCCAATATGTAGCCGTCCGTCGCGCTGAGCGAGCGAAACACGCTGGTCTTCATCGGAACCAGGCGAAATACGTGGGTCTTCCCCACCGCCGCTTCGCTGGCCGCGTCCTCCAGCGATTTGGCGGGAGGCGTATCGGCGTCCAAGGTTCCGTTATGTTGGGCAACCTCGATATAATATTGCGTCCCGGCCTGGAGGGTTAAATATATCGCCGAGGCAAACGTGTTGGCGTTTGCATCATCGTTGCAGGCCACCTCGGTCAGGTTACCGCTCGTCCCGGTCCAAACCGCCAGATAGGTATCATAACTGCTGCCTATGGTATCCATGCGAACTTTGATGGTGGCAGGCGGGGTGTACGTATACCAAACCGTCTCCAAACCCTCCTTAAGACCGCAGAGGGTGGAGGGCGGATCGACAAGCGGATTACCGTACACCGGTGTCGCCTCGAAATCGGTGACTGTCAGGCGGTATGGAAGACTGGCGATAATCAAAGCGTTGTCGAAATCGTCATGGGGTTGCAGCGCGGCCAGAAGGGAGGCATCCACAGCAGCGTTTTGAAGCGCATTGACCGGACCGGCAAGCGCAACCAGCAGGGCAAGCGCAGGAAGTAAGATGGCTTTTCTTGCCATCGTGTTGAAGTAAATGCGGTTCATTGTCAATCCTTTCTCGTCAGAACGATATTTCGTCACCGCATAATTAAGATACCACAACTACACAGGAAAGTTAACCCTGCCTCTGGGACTATCGGATTTCAGTTTTGCAAGGATTCGAAAAATTATCCCCGTATCCATCAAACCATAGTTTCCCATCCTGGGTGCAGTTCGGCGTTTTTTCCCGCAGAGATCGCCAAGGGCAGTACCGCACTTAAACGTGGCCGGAATTTTTGCCACAGACACTTGCACCCGGCGCACACTTGCCCTCCCGAGCGTGTACTATAATCGCCTCATGCCCCGCATCATCCTGCACCTCGACCTGGACGCCTTCTTCTGCGCCGTCGAAGAGACGCGCGACCCCTCGCTGCGCGGCAAGCCCTTCGCGGTCGGCGGCAGGCCCGACGAGCGCGGCGTGGTCTCCTCCTGTTCGTACGCGGCCCGCGCGCTCGGCGTGCGCTCTGCCATGCCCATATCACGCGCCATGCGGATTTGTCCCGGCCTGATTGTCCTCCCACCGCGTCATCGCCTGTATAGCGAAATCTCCAGGCAGGTGATGGAACGACTCGGCAAAGTAACTCCCCTGCTCGAACAGATTTCCATAGACGAGGCCTTTCTCGACATCTCCGACTCACGCGACCCCCCAGAGCGCCTCGCGCGCGGACTTCAGGCCGGCATCCGCGACGAACTGGGTTTGCCCTGCTCGATCGGCATCGCGTCCAACAAACTCGCGGCGAAGATCGCCACCGAGGTGGGAAAGAAAGCCGCGAAAGGCGGCGCGCCTCCCTTCGCGTTGACCATCGTCCCCGCGGGGGAGGAGGCCGCGTTCCTCGCGCCCCTGCCCGCCGACATGCTCTGGGGCGTGGGGCCGAAGACCGCCGCGCGTCTCACCGAGATCGGCGTCCACACCATCGGCGACATCGCGCGCTGGCCCGAATCGGAGTTGATCCGCCGCTTCGGCGAGCACGGACGCGACCTGGCGCGTCACGCGCGCGGGATTGACGAACGTCCCATCGTCACCGAATACGAGACCAAATCCATCAGCCAGGAGACCACCTTCGCGCGCGATGTCCGCGATGACAAGATTCTCGCGTCCACATTGCGCGAACTCGCCGAGCAGGTAGGACGGCGATTTCGCCAAAGCGAACTGGCGGGAACGACGGTGAAACTCAAAGTTCGCTGGCCCGATTTCACCACGTTGACGCGCCAGACCACGCTGAAACAGCCGACGGATCAGGACGGGGAGATCGCCTCCACAGCCGCGGCCCTCCTCAGGTCCGTGCGAAGAAGCGGGCAGGCGGTGCGGCTGATCGGGGTGGGAGTCAGCCGTCTCGGTCCGCCCATCCGTCAACTTTCGTTGTGGGACGATGGCGGGGAAAAATCCAGAAAGTTGCAGGAGGCGGTGGACGCCTTGCAGGAGAAGTATGGGCGGGGGATGATCCACAAAGGAACCAACTAGGCCGCGAGATTCATCCCGCCCCTTGTGCAAGATAAATCTTGCGA
>DAOUMJ010000243.1:0-15374 GCA_034411715.1 Anaerolineales bacterium
TGTGGCGCTTTTTGCCACGGTTTGACGAAATCAGCGGCAAAAATGGCTTTTTGGGCAGAAATTCGCGAAAGTCGCTTTAATTTAAGCGAAAGGTCTGTGTTCTCTGGCTCTATATCCAATTGGCTCAACGATGTCTGTATATAGATTTGGATTCTCGCTAATGAAATGCCAGAAATTTTGACCAACAATTTTCATGTAACCACGTAAGAATGTGGTCTTTGTTTTCCCGTAACAAATTCCTAAAACTGGTTGGATGTTTGAAGAACGCTTTGATTGCTTCAATCTTGCAACCGCTGTTTTTAAATCCTGTTCCAATTTATCCTGCTGAGAACTGTTGCCCCAATTTGGTCCAGACTTTATGGAGACAACATAATGCGTGTCATTGTTGAAAAACTCCAAATCTACACCTTGGGCGGTAGACTTATGCCCCCCACAAGTTTTTTGGGCGACAAACACAGCCAGTCCTTCAAGAAAGTCGCCAAACAATTTTTCTTCAGATGAAGATAAGAAGGCGGACAACAAATCTTCGATGAGAGCGTTGGCAGTTAAAATATTTTTTGCTTTGAAAAGATATGGATTCTTTGTCAATAATTTTTCGAGATTCAATTCCTCGAGCGATTTCAAACGCCGTTGATGGAAATCAACGATATTCTCGTTTACATAATCTCTCACGTCGTTTAAATTTAGTGAATTCATTTTTTGTTTCCTTTTCCATTTTTAGAAACGGAATATTTTGCCTTTTTCTCAGCAATTGTTGGTAGCCGAAGTTGAGACTCTGAAAGCCGTTGGTTTGACCTCTCAACATATTCAGGGCTAATATCAATTCCAACAAAATGCCGCCCCAACTGTATCGCGGCCAATGCTGTTGTTCCTGAACCGACAAACGGATCTAAAACAACATCTCCAGGTTTGGTAAACAATTTGATGAACCATTGCGGTAAGTCAAGTGGAAATACAGCGCTATGGTTTTTGTTGCCAGTTTCTGTCGCCATGTGTAAAACATTGGTTGGGTAAACCATGTCTCTTCCAATCCAATTAGAAACGTTTTTTCCAAAACCGCTGCCAGCCTTTGACTCGTCCCGAATTTTGTCGGTTTTGCTTAAATTTGCCAAACGGTCTTTTGCCCAATTGCCAATCGGAACCATAACAGATTCTTGATACATAGCAAAGTTTTTCGCTTTGTTGAATTGAATCAGTCTTTCCCAATTGTCGCGAAAACGATTCGGCCATTTTCCAGGATAGGAATTTTTTTTATGCCACATGAATTCCTCCGTCCAAAGCCATCCTTGTTCGCGCATTTTCAAGATCAAATCAATTACGTAAGTATGGCGTTCACCATCTACGACTCTTTCCTTGATATTTAAAATAAAAGTCCCGCTAGGTTTTAGAACGCGCTGAAATTCTGCGGCTTTAGGTAAAAACCATTCAACATAGTTGTCTGGTTTGATGCCTCCATAAGTTTTGGCGCGTTGATCTGCATAGGGGGGCGATGTGAAAATTAAATCAATACAGTTGTCGGGAAAATCTCGAAGAATTTTCTCGCAATCACCTTGAATGATTTTGTCAAACATGTCTTTTGTCATATTTTTTGAGTTTATTCTAACTGAAAAGTTTCTCTAATGGCCTGATGATTGCGGCGCGTGTCCACGCGAGGGGATTTCAAAAACCTGACATGTCTACTCTGAAGAGTACTTCGTCCGCGAAAGTCCGATGATTGCGGCGCATATCCACGCGAGGGGTGAGGTTGGTCATGGCGCGGATGAGACATGTCAGGTTTTAGTCTCATAGATTGAAAAGATACACAACATCCTGAATCGGGGCATAATCTCGACCTACAATATTTGCCTTCTCAATACCAATATCCTTACCAAGCGCTTGTAATTTGGTCATATCTTCCTTTTCGGGATGAAGTTTGACTTCAAACGCTTGTTGCTGATTAAGAATGAAGTCAATTTCAATGCCGTTTTTTCGTTGGTAGTACTGAACCGTTCCTTTGTTATGTAAATTCCAATAGATCGCGTTTTCAAACAAGACTCCTTCGTCCACTTGGGCAAAGCGGCGGACAAGCCCTGTATCGCACACATAGAGTTTGCTTGCCTTGCGGATTTCGACATCCTTGTTGGTGGTGTGGGGCGTCACTGTTTTGATGAAATAGGTTCCTTCGAGAAAGGCAAGATATTCATTCACGGTCACGCGGGAAATACCGAGGGCGTTGGCAAGTTTTTGTACGTCCAGCCGTGAGCCGACGCGTCCCATCAGGAGGAAAAGCAAATCCCTGATTTTGTGACTCTTGCGAAAATCGCTGAGTTGCAGAACCTCCAGCTGATAGTAGGAAGTGAAAATGTCATCCAGGGCGGCTTGCTTTTCGCTTTCAGTCGTTTTCAGAACAACGCCAGGGAAACCGCCGTATTGCAGGTATTCATCCACATAGGTTTTGTAGGTGTTGTAAAAGGCCAGGGAGGTTTGCGTGGATGTTTCTTCATTGACAGGCGCTTGCTTCATCCGCAGGAATTCGCGGAAGGTGAGAGGATAAAGTTCAAAGATGTATTTTCGTCCTGCCAGCGATTCGGAAAACTGGTTTTTCAAATAGAAACTGGAAGAACCGCTCAGAACGAACTTGATCTGGTAGGTGTCCAATAAATACTTTACGATGGATGGCAACTGCTTGACCCATTGGATTTCATCCAAAAACACATACGCCCGACCTTCCTTTTTCAATCCCAAAAGTTCGAGATTCGTTTTGATGGCGTCGTAATCCACTTCCTGGAAATAGATTTGATTGCGGGGATTTTCCAGATCGAGATAGAGTTTGTTTGTTGAGTCGATCTGGTCATAGATGTATTTGAGGAGCGTCGTCTTTCCAACGCGCCTCATGCCTGTGATGACAATTGCTTCGTGCGAAGGCAATACAGGCGCTATTTCGGTGTAGATGTCTCTTTGAATTATCATAGTTCTACTATACACAAAGTAATACTATTTGTCAAGTATAATATACAAAAAGTAATACCTCGCCGTTGTTTACCATTTTCTCGGCGTACTTCCCTTTTCAATTTCTTCTCTTGCTCGTGCCAGGGTTTTGAGCCACATGTCGAGAGTCTCTCGTCCGATGCGGGCGGCTTGTTTGGTGACTTTGTCCAGATTGACCGATTGATTGCTCAAACCGCGCAAACAGAAATAAAGGATGGCAAAGATGTCGTCGGGATGCTTGTTCGACCTGCCTTCATCCCACGCCTGCAATTTCCCTATGATTATGTCCGTGGGTTGGGCGACCCAGGCTTCAAAAGGTTCATTGTTTTCATCGGTGAACGTTTCGCGAATGCGGCGGTTGAAGGCGTGTTGATAATCGGGTTCGCGCTTCAAGGGAACAAGATCGGCCTTGATTCCTTCACTGGAATCAATGATGTTGAACATGATCCCCATTTCGACCGAATTTTTTATCATCTCAGGGTCGGCATAATAGCGCGGGAGGGGAAATTTTTGGGAGAGGGCTTCGTAATCTGTTTCGCGTAAATCCACGATGATGTCAATGTCATGGGTGGCGCGGGTGATTCCAAAGATCGTGCCGCCAAACGCGCCGACGATCATGTATGGTGCGCCGATCTCTTCCAATGCTTTTACAACAAGGATATAGAATTCAAGCATGTTCATATTGCTTTTCCATGAACATCAGGTACTCCAGGATTTTCATGTTGATTTCTGACAGGGAAAGGTCGGGGTATTTTCTTTTGAACGCGGTTCGCAAACCCGCGCGGATCATGGCGCTCGCTTGCAAGCTTGGATACATCCGCTTTCCAGGCGGCAGTTTCGCCAGCAATTCCATCTGCGCCACATCAATGGGATTCAGGCCATCCACGATGGCGGAGATTTCTTCGGGGGTGAGGGGCTTTCTCGCGCTCATTTCCTGCTTTTCTTACTCGCATTCAAAACCGTCATCCCGACGACTTCATCGCCTTCGTAGCGGACAATCACATCGTTATCCAGCAACTCGGAGTCGTCGGCGCGGTTGGGCTTCTTGAAATTCACGTATAACACATCGGCTTCCTCATCGTAAGAAAGCCAGATGTTTTTCTGGTGAAGTTCCAGGGCAGGAGGCACAAAATTCAAAACGTGATCAAGAGTTACCGATGCCATAGTTTCTTTCTCCTTTCGATTTGCTTCCATCGTTTCGTCAGAAAAGCCGTAATGATAAAACCATCTTTTGCGCTTGTTTCTCGATAGACTGCGATGATGAATTTTCCAGGTTCGATTTCACGCGCCGCAAGCAATTCGCCCGCGTTGCCTTCAAAGACCGCTAAAGGTTCTTGAACTGTTTCGAGAACATCATAGAGATAACCTGCCATTTCCGCGTGTTCCTCGGTGATGTGAACCCAGCGTTCATCGGGCAGGCGGATGGTTGCGCCGTTGACGGATTTAACTGTGTGCGCCATTCTGCTTCCTCTGATTTTGTTTCGGGAAAATTCACGCCATCCAGTCTTCGATCTTCAAATTTGGAATGCGCTTGAACTCGCCTGTGTTGTTTGTAACGAGGATGACATCCAGACTCAACGCGTGCGCGCCGATCAATATGTCCATTGAGCCGATAACATTTCCTTGTCGTTCCAGCGAGGCGCGTATGATTCCATAAGCAATTGACGCGCGCTGGTCGAAATTCGCAATCTCAAGGGGAAGGAGAAATTGCTCGATAGCGAACATATTCTGTTCAATTTGATTGCTTTTCTGCGCGCCATATACCAATTCTGCGACCGTGATGGATGAAATGCCAACATCAAGCGGGGCGCATTGGGTGAGTCGTTCAACGAGCCGCTGCGGTTTCTGGCGGATCAGGCCGATGCAGATATTTGTGTCCAGCATGTATTTCATGAGAACGCGTCCTCACGTTCTTGCATGGGAGGTTGAACTCGTTCGCTCATGAAATCTGCCGAAAAGAAGGAAAGGCTGTCGAGCAGGGTTTTCCACGGCGTGTGGTAGGGGAGAAGTACCACCGCGTCCCCGACGCGCTTGATGTAGACGCGGTCACCGTTGAAACGAAACTCTTTCGGAAGGCGAACGGCTTGACTTTTTCCGTTTTGGAAGATCTTTGCGGTTTCCATAAGGCTCCTTTGGTATATATCAATAGTATATACTTTATCTGCGTTTCGTCAAGCCTTCGTTGTTCGCCAATGGGGATTCATGGGGTGCAACTCAGCGCGGACTGGATCTCGGAAACCGCCGCTTCCCGTTGGGACGAGGGGGCGGTTTCCGTTTCGAGGGCGGTCCACAGGCTGCACAGGCTGGAGGCGGCTCCTTTGTCCATCTGGAAGGCGGACCGAGTCAGGCTGGAGGCGGTTTGCCAGTCGTCCAGGCGGGCGTGCGCCTCGATGAAGGGGAGGTACTCGTACGGACTTCTGGGCGCGAGACCCAAAAGGGAGGCTTCAGCCCATTCCGCCGCGACCCGCTCCCAGTCCAGGAATTGACGCGCCAAGTCGGCTTTCTGGAAGTGGTAACACCACTTCTGCGTCTGCCCTTCGCCGAAGACGGCGCGCATCAATGTGTCGGGCGGAGCGTCGGTCGAGATTTGTTCGAGCGAGACGATGCGGAGGCTTCGCCGTTCCAGGAAGGCGACGTAATCGGCCCCGGCATCCTGCGGGCGCAACAGCCAGAGACACTGCCCGATCTCCGGTTCGTACGAGACCAGAAGGTTGCGCGTCCCGCTGGTGACGAAGCGCACTGAAAACTTGTTTGCCCTGAGCGGCTCGCCCTGGGCGAGGTCCTCCATGTGGCGATCCAGGTTGCCGAGGATGGGGAAGTACCAGTAGGGGATGCGCTTCTCCAGTGAGGAGGGGCGGGCGTAGATGGCGTTGATGGCGAAGGCGGTGGGGTAATCGCCCATGATCGGCAGGATCTCCTGCTCGCTCAGGATGGCCGTTTGGGGAGCCAGCGCGGGGGCGCGCCAGGTGAGTTGTTCGTAGAAGCGCGCCTGCTTGTCCCAGCCGCGGCGGAAGGCATTGCCGAGATCAACATGCCAGGCCAGCGAAAGGCCAAACAGCGCGGCCAGCGCCAGGTTGCGATAACGGGGGGAGGAGATCAGCAGGTCGAGTAGGGCAGCGATTGCCACCGCCGCGCCAAAGGTGGCCGCCATGCCGAAGCGGCTGTTCCAGGGCGGGTTTTCGAGGGTGATGAAATAATCGGCCGCGTAGGCGGGCAGCATCCCCAGCAGGATGGAGAGGACGCCCAGCCCCAGCGCCTGGCGCGTCCAGTGCGGATGCGCCTCGGCCTCGTCCGGCTTCAGGCGGGAGAGGAAGGCGAAGGCGGCCGCGCCCCCGCCGATCATCAACGCGAAGGTTGTGAGCCTGGCCGGGCTGGATAGTTCGAAATAATACGGCGAGAAAATATTCGCCCACGAAGCGAACAGGATGTGGAACAGGTCGGGCAGGGTGTGTACGAGGGTGAATTGGATGGTCCCCAGCGGGTCGGCGAGCAGGCTGGTCACGAGCGTGGCGTCGTTGTGGCCGGCGATGGGCGGCTGGTAGATGAAGATCCGCCAGAGGATGAAGGCCAGGGTGGGGAGGAGGTAGGGCGTCCAGATCTTCAGGGTCTTCCAGGCGGTTTCGCGGCGCGTGGTCTGTGCGGGCAGGAGCGCCAGCCAGATCAGGAGCGGGCGGGCCAGTTCCAGCCCCGAAAAATATTCGGAGGTGAACAAGTGCAGAACCTTGATAAGCACCGCGAGGGATGTGTAGAGGCCGAATTTTTCCGGCGTGCGGATCGCCTTGAGCATCAAGTAGAAGGTAAGGCAGAGTAGGAAATAACTGAGCCATGCCCCCACGTAACTGACCGCCAGCGGCTGGAGCGAGAAGAGCGGGTAGATGGCGAAGAGCAGCGCCGCGGCGAAGGCGGCCTGCTTTCGGGCGGGCCACAATTCGCGCAGCGCGGCCCAGACCGCCACCGAGGTCAGCCAGCGCCAGAGCAGGGAGGTCAGTTGCCAGCCCAGCGGTTTGAATCCCAGGAGGTTGAACGAGAGAATGTAATACCAGGCTTCGAGCGGATGTCCGTCGTAGTTGAACAGTTCCCACAGTCCGCGCGCGCCGCCCGCGTAGGCGTAATAGACGAAGTGCCAGTCGTCCTGGTAGTAACCCCAAAAGGGGAGCAAGAGGCCGAAGGCCAGCAAGTGCGCCGCCAGCAATGCCAGTGGGATGGTGTATGCTTCGATGTTGATTTTTTTGAGCATGTTCAGGCCGCCAGTTCCTTCAGGATTTCTTCCGCGCGGTCAATTCTAACAACTTTTTCGGCTACCAGGCGCGCCGCCACCTTCTCGATTAACTCGCCGCTTGCGCCTGCGGCAATCGCCACCTGTCTTGCGTGCAGCGACATGTGACCGCGCTGGATGCCTTCGGTGGCGAGGGCGCGCAGGGCGGCCAGGTTTTGCGCCAGTCCCACCGAGACGATGATCTCGGCCAGTTCGCTGGCGGTCTTGACGCCCATCAGTTTCACCGCGGTCTGCGCCGCGGGATGGACTTTGGTCGCGCCGCCGACGATGCCCACCGCCATCGGCATTTCGAGCGTGCCGACCAGGTTGCCGTCCGCGTCCCTGCCCCATGATGAGAGCGAGGTGTACTTGCCGTTCTTCACCGCGTAGGCGTGCGCGCCCGCTTCGATGGCGCGCCAGTCGTTGCCTGTGGCGATGACCACCGCGTCCACGCCGTTCATGATGCCTTTGTTGTGGGTGGCGGCGCGGTACGGATCGGAGGCGGCGAACGCCCAGGCGGCGATGATGCCATCACGGACGGTCTCGCCCTTGAACGATTCGAATCCCACCGTCAATTGGCTGACGGGGATGGTGCAGCGCGCGCGGGCGAGACGTTTATCGGCTAAGTTGGACAATATTTTCAGGTGGACTTTGCCCCTTGTGATGGTCTCGATCTGCGGGGCGAGTTTTTCGCAGGCGGTGTTGACCGCGTTCGCGCCCATGGCGTCGCGCACGTCATAGATGAGGTGGACGACGAGGAAAGCGCCGATTGGCGAATCTTCGATTATTCGAACTTCGAGGTCTCTTGCCCCGCCGCCGAATTTTTTGAGGACGGGGTCAATCGTGTCGGCTTCGGCGAGTAACTCGGATTTTTTCTCGTAAATTTTCAGCCGCGCTTCGTGGACGTTGGGCAGGTTGACGATTTGCATTTGCCCGATCATGTGCGGCTCGGAGGCGGTCGCGTGGAATCCGCCGCCGGCTCGCGCCAGTTTCGCCATGAACGACGCGCCCGCAACCACGGACGGTTCCTCGATTGCCATCGGCACGAGAACGTCGCGGCCATTGATCTGAAAGTTGAGCGCGATTCCAAGCGGCAGGGCGTGAAGGCCGATCACGTTTTCGATCAGATGGTCGGCGGATTCGGGGGAGAGTCCGCCCGTCGTCCACGCGGCCAGATCGGGCGGGGTCAGACCCGAGGTCTCCGCCAGTTTGGCGCGGCGCTCGTCGAGAGTCAGGTTGTAGAATCCAGCGATTCGGGAGTTTGTCATTTTAATTCCTTGTTGGCGGTATTGTAAGTTGACCGCCTGCCAAATTCTATCAAACTCCACAAATCTGGATATAATCGTCAACATAGAGGTGACGCCCGATGCTATTGACCAGAGAAGAACTACAGGAACGTCTCATCGCCCTTCATCAGGCGAGTCTGGAATTGGTGAAGGATGTTTCGCTGGAGACGTTGCTGGAGCGGATCGCCATCGTGGCGTGCGAACAGGCCAGCGCGCGTTACGCCGCTGTGGGCGTGTTGGACGACGAGGGCCGGTTGAAGCGATTCATTTCCGTGGGCATGACGGACGAGGAGATCAAACGGATTCCACACCCGCCGCGCGGCCGCGGCCTGATTGGCGCGCTGATGAACAGCGAGGAGCCGATCCGTCTCCCGGACGCGACGCGCGATCCCCGCTCGGTGGGATTCCCGCCGCATCACCCGCGCATGAAGTCGTTTCTGGGAGTCCCGATCCGCGCCGCAGACCTGCAACTGGGGCAGATCTACCTGACCGAAAAGATCGGCCGGAATGAATTCACCGCCGAAGATGAACGGATCATCCAGATGCTGGCCGCGTACGCCTCGGCGGCCATTCAGAACGCGCGTCTCTACGAGCATTTGCGCGAACGCGACGCCGCCCTGACGCGCCGCAGCGAAGACGCCGCCCTGCTGAACGACATCGCCTCCACGCTGGCCTCGTCGCTGGAAATGGATGAAATTCTAAACAAGACCCTCGCCCTCGTCATGAACTACATGAAAGTCGAAGCGGGCGAGATATTTTTGCTGGAAGACGACAAGCAGACCCTGCGAATGGTGCTGCATCGCGGGCAGGCGGCCGAAGCCTTCTGGACCCGCAGCCAGTTCCGCGTGGGAGACGGGTTCCCCGGGCTGGTGGCGAAGACGGGCGAACCGATCATCAGCATGGACCTGGCAAAGGACGCCCGTTTTCTGCGCGACGCGGTGGTGCGGGCGGGATTTCAGCAGATCGCCTGCATCCCCTTGAAGGCCTCAGGCAACCTGGTGGGAGTGTTGAACGTGGCCACGCGCGGACAATCGCCCTTCGACGGGCGCGATATTCAACTGCTCACGGCGGTGGGCAACTGGGCCGGGCTGGCCATCGAGAACGCGCGCCTGCACCAGAACGCCCGCCGCCTGGCCGTGCTGGAGGAGCGCGAGCGCATCGGCATGGACCTGCACGACGGAATCATCCAGTCCATTTATGGGGTGGGATTGGCGATGGAGAACATCCTGCATACCCTGGGCGAGGAGAGCGCGCAAACCCGGCAGCGCGTCAAGCAGGCCATCGAAGACCTGAACCAGGTCATCCGCGACATTCGCGCCTACATCCTCGACCTGCGCCCGCGACAACTCAACAATGAAAACCTGCTGGACGGCCTCAAACGGCTGGCCGCGGAATACCGCGCCAACACGCTGACCTCGGCCACCGTCAACGGCTCGAATGCCAAACTCGATTCACTTCCCCCCAGTCACAGCATGGCTTTGTTTCACATCTGCCAGGAGGCCCTGGCGAACGCCGCCAAACACGCCGCGGCCAAACGCGTCTCCGTCAACGTGTGGACGACCGACGAGCGCGTTGTGATGGAGATCCGCGATAACGGCCGCGGTTTCGACCCCGAAACGATGAACAAGTCCCTCGGGCATGGGCTGGCCAATATGCAGACGCGCGTCCGCGCCGTGGGCGGCGAGGTGGATATCGTCTCCGCGCCCGGCGAAGGCACTGCCATCCTCGCCTGGGCGCCGCGTCGCGCCGCATAATCGGGAACATTTCCAATTCAGACCCGCGCGGCGGAAAAATTGCCGGGCGAGTCTCCAAATCTGGCGCGACAGTGACGGTCATACTAAAAATTTCTCCTTCATGATTTGTTAAGGCAGATGTGTCAGCGAAGGGCGTCAAAGCTGCGCGAACCCCATATATGGGGGTTGCCGGTTGAGGCGTCGGCGTCTTTGGCTGAAACAGTTGTTCGAGGATTGCATCCGCCTGCGCTCCATTCTCACAGCGATATTTAACATTCAGCGACCTTAAAAAAATGAAATCTTTTAACATCCCGTAGGCTGGGCGTGTTGTTCATTATCGGGGTTTTCTGCTAGAATACAATCACGCTGAATGATGAATGGATGCAGGTCGCCGCATCCAACCTCCAGAAGATCGTGGAAAACCGCATATCCTTACCGCACTAAACCGCAGAACGAGCGCGGGTTAGTTCAATACACCCTATCACTTGCTAGTGGGAGCATCTTATGAATGCAGAGCATGCTTGGCAATCGGTTCTGGGCCGATTACAAATGGAAATGCCGAAAGCATCCTTCGATACCTGGGTGCGTGATACCAAGCCCGTCTCGTTCGACGCGGGCGTGATGACCGTCGCCGTCCGCAACGCCTACGCCCGCGATTGGCTCGACTCGCGCCTGGCGGCCACCGTCAATCGCCTGTTGATGAACGTGACCGATTCCAACGTGACGGTGGATTTCATTGTCGCTTCGGGCGCGGACGGGGAGGCGGGCGAGGCCGACCCGGCCGAGTCCCAGCCCGACGCCTCCTCCACCGAGGCGCGTCCGCGCAGCCTGCTGCTCAATCCACGCTACACCTTCGAGACCTTCGTGGTCGGCGCGGGCAACCGTCTCGCGCACGCGGCCTGCCTGGCCGTGGCCGAAAAACCCGCGCGGGCCTACAATCCGCTTTTTCTCTACGGGGGAGTGGGGCTGGGCAAGACCCACCTGCTCCACGCCATTGGGAATGCCTGCCACGCGCGCGGGCTGAACGTCCTATACGTTTCCTCCGAAGAATTTACCAACGACCTGATTTCCGCCATCCGCACGCACACCACCCAGGCCTTCCGCGAAAAATACCGCTCCGCCGACGTGCTGCTGGTGGACGACATCCAGTTCATCGCGGGCAAAGAGTCCACGCAGGAGGAGTTCTTCCACACTTTCAACACCCTGCATGGGCAGGACAAGCAGATCATCGTCTCGTCCGACCGTCCGCCCAAATCGCTGGTGACGCTCGAGGAGCGCCTGCGCTCGCGCTTCGAGTGGGGGCTGGCCGCTGACATCCAGGCGCCCGATCTCGAAACCCGCCTCGCCATTTTGCGCTCGAAGGCCGAACGCTCGGGACGCTACGTCCCCGACGAGGTGCTGCAGGAGATCGCCCGCCGCGTCCGATCCAACATCCGCGAACTGGAGGGCGCGCTCAACCGCATCATCGCCTTTGCCGACCTGAGCGGCTCGGCGCTCAATGCCAGCCTTGTGGATGTGGCCCTGGCCGATCTGTTGCCCCAGCGCGGCGAATTGCAACCCCAGGTCGTGATAGACGTGGTGGCGCGTTTCTTCAATCTCTCCGCCGAGAAGTTGCTCAGCGCGGATCGCTCGAAGAACGTCTCCCTGCCGCGCCAACTGGCGATGTACATTCTGCGCGAGGATGTCAAAGCCTCCCTGCCGCAGATTGGCGAAGTCATCGGCGGGCGCGACCACACCACCGTCATGCACGGGATCAAGAAGATCGAGAGCGGCATCAAAACCGACGACCGTATGCAGCGCCAGTTGATGCAGATCCGCCAGCAGTTATATGGGCAGGCCGCCGCGGCCTGAAAATCCAAAACCACGTCCCCAAACGGGCGTGGTTTTTGGTTTACAATCGGTCCATCTTGGCAACATAGGAAACAACGATGATTCCCGGGTTGGACGGCCTGCGCGGCATTGCCTTTCTTCTTGTCTTTCTTGTGCATACGGATTATCTTAGTTTTGGCTGGACGGGCGTCCAGTTATTTTTCGTTCTATCGGGCTTTCTCATTAGCGGCATCCTGGTGGAGATGAAGCGCAACCTGGCGGACAAAGAATTTTTTGTCAAATTCTACGGGCGGAGGGCTCTGCGAATTATTCCCCTGTATTACTTTTATCTGTTGATTCTCGACCCTCTCGCAGCGATCATTTTTTATAACGTTGGAATGTTCGGAAACAGAATCGAGGGGTTTTTGAATCAAATTCCGTACCTGCTTACCTTTACCTACAACTTTTTAACGTCAGATGAATCTTCGCTGTTTACCGGCCACCTCTGGACACTTTCGGCAGAGGAGCAATTCTACATCCTCTGGCCGCTGTTGATCTTTTTTACTCCCGAAAAGCACTTGAAAAAATTGTTTTTGGGGGCGATTTTGTTCGCATTTTTATTCCGCCTGATCGTGTCCATTGTTCATGCGATCACGCCGCTTCCCTTTATGACGAATGGCGTGGCGTATGGAATCTATGCCCTCACTTTTTCCCACCTGGATGCGTTTGCCATGGGCGCGCTTTTGTCCCAGCAAAAACTTCCTCATTCCACAAAACAGTTTTTTATCCTGGCCGTGATTCTTCCTTCAATTGGTTTTGCCGCGCAATATATCTGGACGGGAAATATTGGTCTTCTTCAAACATTCGGCTATCCCTTTCTGATGGTGGATGCCTATCAGTATGTCTGGGGGTATTCCCTGCTCAATTATTGGTTTGCAGTGACCATTGACGCCGTCGCTCGTGAGGGACTGTTGAATCGCCTGTTGAATTCCAGGCCGCTGGTTCGCCTTGGCAGGATTTCCTACGGCATGTACGTTTATCACTCGATGGTCATTGTTCTCTTGTATCGCCTGGTTGGGCCGGCGATTCAATTACCGATGCCCCTGGCAAAGATCGTCCTCGTACCGGTACAGTTTGCTGTTGTTTACTCGATCGCCTCGCTCAGTTATCGTTATATTGAAAAGCCCTTCCTCGATTTGAAGGAAAAATATTTTCCCGTACCAAAGGCATAGCGCGGTCTCCGGTTTTATGTTGCGGAGAACTCCCGTGTTATAATTGTCGCATGCGTATCAAAGGGTTGGATGGCCTGCGCGGCATTGCCTTTCTCATGGTCTTCTTCTTTCACATACACTGGGCGCAATGGGGCTGGCCTGGCGTCCAATTGTTTTTTGTTCTTTCCGGCTTTCTCATCACCGGAATCCTCCTGGACATGAAGGAAAACCTGCCTGCCAGGCCCTATTTCATCAAATTCTATGGCCGCCGAATCCTGCGAATCTTCCCGCTGTATTATTTTTATCTTGCCGCGATGTGGCTCCTCACCACCTGGGCGCTCTCGGTCAACTTTCATCCCGAACCGATGCGCGTCTACCAGAACGAACTGCCTTTCGCGCTGGCCTATCTGTACGATTTCTATTTTGCCCTCGATCGCTATATTCCATCCTATTTCCTTACTCACTTCTGGACCCTGGCGGTGGAGGAGCAGTTCTATCTCGCCTGGCCGCTGTTCATTTTTCTCCTTCCCAAAAAATACTATCAAAAAGCCTTCTGGCTCGTTGTTTTTCTTTCACCTGCCCTTCGCCTCCTGACCTATTTCCTGCATGGGCTCGATTCCTTCTCCTTCCTTCGCGACGATGTTTCCCTGGTGGTTTACTCCCTCCCGTTCACCCATCTCGACGCTTTCGCGCTCGGCGCGCTGCTCACGCAGATCAAGCGAATCCCGACAGCCAAAACCGTCTTCATCGTTTCAATCGTTCTCCTGCCCCTGCTTGGCCTCTTTACAGATTATCTCGCTGAGGGGAAGTGGAAGGACGCCTCCCTCGCCGCGCTTGGCTATCCCATTACCCTGCCCTATGGCTACAAGTTTCTTTGGGGCTACTCCTTCATCAATATCGTCAGCGCGTTACTCATGTACGGCGTGGTGCGGCATGGCTGGGCTGCGCGCCTGCTGGAATGGCGTCCGCTTCGCTACCTCGGCAAAATCTCCTACGGACTCTACGTCTATCATTTCGGCCTCGTCTGGTTGATGGCGACCTTGTTCGGTCACACCATCACCCAGCCCTTTTCGCCTCTGCTCGCGCTCGCGACTTTACTTCTCACAATCGCTATCGCCGCCGCGAGTTTTCACTTGATGGAAAAACCGTTGATTGACCTGAAAGACCGTTTCTTCGACATTCCTCCCGTCCGCATCCAACCGGACCTCGAGCCGGACGCGTGACCCCGCGCCTTTTTCATTCCCCCGTTTTTTCTGTGTTATAATCCCGCCGCTTCCATCGGGAACTGGATGGAAAATTCTGCCCGGGCGGGCAACGACCGCCCCATCTCACACGCTTGCGGACCTTCCAGCGCGTGTTGCGGACCGAACGGACGCAATCGCTGGCGGGGACGATGCAAGCGGAGGCCAAACGCAAGGAGGTTCTTTCCCCATGGCCACAGTATCCATGAAAGCCCTGCTTGAGAGAGGCGTCCACTTTGGACATCGCACCAACAAGTGGGACCCCCGCATGAAGCCGTACATCTTCACGGAGCGTAACGGCATTCATATCATTGACCTGCAACAGACCGTCAAACTGTTGAACCAGGCCTTCAACGTCATTCGCGACACGGTCGCGAACGGCGGCACGGTCCTGTTCGTCGGCACCAAACGCCAGGCGCAGGAGACTGTCAAGGAAGAGGCTGCCCGTTGCGGTATGCCCTACGTGACGGAACGCTGGCTGGGCGGCATGCTCACCAACTGGTCCACCATCCATCAGCGCATTCTCGAACTGGACCGCCTCGAGAAAATGCGCGAATCGGGCGAGATCAACCGCCTGACAAAAAAGGAGGGCCTGCTGATCGAGCGCGAAATCAACCGCCTGCTGACCAGACTCGAAGGCGTCCGCAACATGAAGCGCCTGCCCGACCTGCTCTTCATCGTGGACGTGGGCCGCGAAGAGGCGGCCGTCCACGAGGCCAACCTGCTCAAGATCCCCATGATCGCGCTGGTGGACACCAACTGCAGCCCGCAGAACATTGATTACGTCATCCCGTCCAACGACGATGCCATCCGCGCCATTAAATTGCTGGTGGCCCGCATGGCCGACGCGGTTCTCGAAGGCAAGGCCTTGC
>DAOUMJ010000244.1:0-22132 GCA_034411715.1 Anaerolineales bacterium
CAAAACATGGCGCGTTGGACGTTTGCAGGATCGCTCGGCGTCTTCTTCGGCCCCCTCCTGCTGGGCGGGCTGGTGACCCTCGGTTTCGGATGGCGGACAGGCTACCTGGCGCTTGCTTGCCTCTCCGCCGTCGTCCTCATCGCCGCGTTTCGGCTAATACCCAACAGCGGCGCGCCCCAGGCTGGGCTCCCCTCGCCGCGCGCGTTTTTCGAAGGTATCCGCGCCGCCCTGATCGCCCTCAAGGACAAAGCCGTCCTACGCTGGCTCATCCTGCTCGAATTCTCCGATCTGATGCTCGATGTGCTTTACGGCTTTCTCGCCCTTTACTTCGTGGATGTGGTCCGCGTTTCCCCCGCCTCGGCCGCGTTCGCAGTCGCCATCTGGACAGGCGTTGGCATGTTGGGCGACCTCCTGCTCATCCCGCTCGTCGAACGCATCAAAGGGCTCGACTACCTGCGCGTCAGCGTGATCCTTGAGCTCGTTCTCTTTCCCGCTTTCCTGCTCGTCCAGGTATACTGGCTCAAACTGATTCTCCTCGGCCTGCTTGGTTTCTTCAACAGCGGGTGGTATGCCATTCTGAAAGCGCATCTCTTCTCCTCCCTGCCCGGCAAAAGCGGATCGGCGCAGGCGCTCAACAATGTTTCGGGAATGATCGGCAGTTTCCTGCCGTTAGGCATCGGCCTCGCCGCCCAGGCCTTTGGCATCGGAACCGCCATGTGGATTCTCCTCCTCGGCCCCATCGCCCTCCTCATCGGCCTTCCACGCAACACGCAATACGCAACACGCAACACGTAACACGCAATACGCAACACGTAACTCGTATCCATGCTCTCCCTCTACCTCCACATCCCCTTCTGCGCCCACCGCTGCGCCTACTGCGACTTCAACACCTACGCCGGACAGGAAGGCTTGCTTCCAGCCTACGTCGACGCCCTCCAGCGCGAGATTGACTTCATCGCCTCCCAACTATCCAACCACCTAACTACCGAACTACGTAACTATCGAACTATCCAAACTGTGTTTTTTGGAGGCGGCACTCCCTCGCTTCTTTCCGGACTTCAACTGGCCGCGATCATGGACGCGTTGCGCGCCGCCTTCGACTTCCATCCTGAAATTGAATCAACCATCGAAGCAAACCCTGGAACCACCTCGCCCGAATTTCTGCGCCAGATCCGCGAAGCGGGCATCAATCGAATTTCCTTCGGCGTCCAAACTGCCAGCCCCGAAGAACTCCGCATGTTGGAACGCGCCCACAATTTCTTCGACACGATCGAATCCGTCAAATGGGCGCGGCAGGCGGGATTCGACCGCCAGAGTAACGGCGTCAACCTCGACCTCATCTACGGCCTCCCCGAGCAGACTCTCGCCTCCTGGCAGGCTACCCTCCAACGCATTGTTGACCTCCATCCCGAACACATCTCCGCCTACGCCCTCACCCTCGAGCATGGCACGCCCTTCGGACGCTGGTCCCAGCGCGGCCTCCTGCCTCTTCCCGACCCCGATCTCGCCGCGGACATGTACGAATTTGCCGAAGAGTTTCTTGCCGCGAATGGGTATGTCCATTACGAAATCTCGAACTGGGCAAAAATTAAAGATGAAAGCGGAAAGATGAGAGATGAAACTTTGCCTTCCGAAACTTCATCTTTCATCTTTCATCCTTCATCTTTCGCTTGCCGCCACAACCTCCAATACTGGCGCTCCCTCCCCTATCTCGGCCTCGGCGCGGGCGCGCACGGATACGCGGACGGCTGCCGCACCTCCAACGTCCTCCGTATCAAGACCTATATCGAGCGGCTCGCCAATTACCAATCACCAATTACCAATTACCATTTTCCCATCACCCCCGCCACCGTCAACCACCACAAACAGACTCCCCGCGACGACATGAGCGAGTACATGCTCAACAACCTCCGCCTGCTGATTGACGGCGTTTCCGAATCCGATTTCCAATCCAGGTTTGGGCGTCAGTTAATGGAAGTTTATCCGAAGGAAATCGAAGAACTCCTCCGCCTGAATCTATTGGAAAGAATCCCCATCCAAAATTCGATACGCAATACGTACTACGCAATACGTCTCACTCCCTCCGCCCGCCTCCTCGCCAACCGGGTCTTCATGCGATTTGTGGATTAACGACCGATATCAGTAGATGACGCCATCCCCGCCCTGCCCGACCGCTATGCGCCTATCCGAAAAACCTGCGGAGCGCGGACTTCCAGTCCGCCCGGCAAGCAGACTGGAAGTCTGCTTCGAACATGGCAGGCCACAACTTGACAGCGGATAACACGGCGCTGGCCGCCGTCTGACCGAGTCCGCACAGGGACGCGTCGGTCATTGTCCAGCCCACATCCTGCAATCGTTCCAGGTCGCCTCCTTTCATCTTCCCAGCGGCAATTCGATCCAAAATTTCCATCTGGCGCTGTGTCCCCATCTGGCAGGGATAGCATTTGCCGCAACTTTCGTGCGCGAAGAATTTTCCGAGCCGCTTCAAGACATCGCGCATGTCGCGCTCTTCGTTGAAGACCATCACCGCGCCCGAGCCGAGCGGAAGCCCCGCGGCGCGCAAATCTTCGAAGGTGAGTTTGACATCCAAATGTGCCGAAGCCGCAAACGCGCCTGCCGCACCGCCGAAGAGAACTGCTTTTAGTTGTGTTGTGAATTGGGAGTTTATCTTATCCTGGCTATACGAAACATCATTCCGCACCACGCCGCCCGCCATTTCCAGCAATTCGCGCAAGGTAACACCAAACGGAACTTCGTACAGCCCAGGTCTTGCCACATCGCCCGAAACGCAAAACAACTTCGTCCCGGGCGATTTCTCCGTCCCCATCGTTCGATATTCCGCCGCGCCCCTCTCGATGATGAATGGGACGTTGAACAGCGTCTCCACGTTGTTGATGACGGTCGGCTTGTCGAACAAACCATTTGTTGTCGGGAACGGCGGCTTGACGCGCGGGAATCCACGCTTGCCTTCGATGGACTCGAACAGTGCGGTCTCTTCCCCGCAAATGTACGCGCCCGCGCCGAGCCGAACTTCGATATCAAAGTTTTCGTTGAGATAGCCCGCCGCTCGCGCTTCGTTTAGCGCGTTTTCGAGGACCGGCAAAATGTACGGATACTCGCCGCGCAGATAAATGTATCCCTTCGTCGCGCCGATGGCATACGCGGCGATGCACATCCCCTCGATGAGACGGTGCGGATCGTCCAGCATCAGAACGCGATCCTTGAACGTCCCCGGCTCAGACTCGTCCGCGTTGCACACCACGTATTTCGGCCACCCGTCCGCTTTGGCCGCGCCTTCCCATTTGACGCCCGTCGGAAATGCCGCGCCGCCGCGTCCGACCAGCCCGCTGGCTTTGATCTCGACAATCACTTCCTCAGGCGTCATCGTCTGCGCTTTTTTGAAGGCGGTGTATTCGCCATACTTTGCCAGCGAGGTCGTGCCGTTACCGCAATTCTTCGTCAACTCGCGTAAAGAACCATGCACCAGCGAAACAGGCCGCTCACTCTCCTCCGCCCCACTGATCACTGAAAACTGCGAAGTCCCCGAAGGGGGATCACTGATCACTGACAATTGCGCGGGGGCGTGTTCGCAAAGGCCGAGGCAGGGACTCCGCTCGATGGTCAGAGCCCGGTCCGGGGTAGTCTGATTCGGTTCCGTCCCATGATGTGAGCAGAGATGGTCGAGGAGGCCGTCCGCATTTTTGAGCGCGCAGGCTGGGTCAGTGCAGACGCGGATGACGCGTCGGCCAATCGGTTCGTTGTAGAAAAGGGAATAAAATTCGATCACGCCATGCACGTCGGCCAGCGGCACTTTGAGGGTCTTCGCAACTTCGGCCGCCACTGGCTCGGGCAGCCAGCCGTAGATTTTCTGCGCGGCGTGCAGCGCGGGAAGCAAACCCGAGCGGCCCAGGAGAACGAACTTTTCGATAGCGGGGGCGAGAGGGGCAAGGTCAATTTCGGACATGGACACTCCAATATACTGAGTATAGACCGATTTGGAAAGCCTGACAAGAAAGGCGGGTGGGCGCTAAGGCGGATGAAGATCGCCTGTTGAAGTGGTCTCCGAGCATCTCTATTGGGGTTATCTCATACGGATCGTGGATTTTGAAATAACAATTGGCAACAGCGCATTGAAATACTGCGATTCTTCAACAGAAAAATGGACGGCAGATCAATCGCAAGTTCAAGTAAACCTCGCAAAAATGCTGAAAGGCAAATTCGATGATTATCCTGAGGGTGAGTAAATCCATTGTCGGTACAGATTGGTCTGTGCTATAATGCCCGCCATGCAACCCAAGCCCTTCGCCAACAATAATAATAACGACAATGACGCCGTCCGCGGCGTTGGGCGAAGCATGGCTGGTTGACAGGCTCTCTCAAGTCACACCCATCGCCCGACGCATACGCGAAGGGCGATTTATTTTGTAACGAGCCATCGTCATTGCGAGCGTTTGTTGCGAAGCAATCCCCCCTCCACAGTGAGAAGATTGCTTCGTCGAGAAGAACACTCTCCTCGCAATGACGGGAGGCAAGTTTTCGGAGGCGCACTATGTATAAAACTCACACTTGCGGCGAACTGCGCGCGGGGCACGCCAGTCAAACCGTGACCCTGGCCGGCTGGGTACATCGTCGGCGCGACCACGGCGGCGTGACCTTCATTGACCTGCGCGACCGCTTCGGCCTCGTCCAGGTCGTCTTCAACCCCGACCTGCCGAAGGACGCGCTCGACCGCATCGCCGAGGCGCGCATGGAGTGGGTGCTGCAAGTCGTCGGCGAGGTTCGCAAACGCCCCGAGGGGATGGTCAACCCGAATCTCGAAACGGGCGAGATCGAGGTCATCGCCCGCGAAGTCAGGGTGTTGAATCAATCCAAGACCCTGCCGGTTCAGGTCAGTTCGGACGCCGACCTGCCCGATGAAAACACGCGCCTCAAATATCGTTACCTCGACCTGCGCCGCGAGCGGATGCGTAACAACCTGACCCTGCGCCATCGCGTCGTCAAGTTCATCCGCGACTACCTCGACGAAAAAGGCTTCCTCGAGATCGAAACGCCGATCCTGTTCAAGGCCACACCCGAAGGCGCGCGCGACTATCTCGTCCCCTCGCGCATCCACGCGGGACAGTTCTACGCCCTCCCCCAGTCGCCGCAGCAACTGAAACAGTTACTCATGGTCGGCGGGATGGAGCGCTACTTCCAGATCGCGCGCTGCTTCCGCGACGAAGACCAGCGCGGCGACCGCCAGCCCGAGTTCACGCAACTCGACCTCGAGATGGCCTTCGTGGATCGCCGCGACGATGTGATGAACCTGCTCGAAGGCATGTACACCAAACTGGTCGCGGAGATCGTTCCGCAGAAAAAACTATTCCAGACTCCCTGGCCGCGCCTGACGTACACCGAGGCGATGGAACGCTTCGGACGCGACAACCCCGACATTCGCTTCGGTCTTGAACTGAAGGATGTCACCGACCTCGCGGCCGGTTCCGGCTTCAAGGTTTTCGAAGAGACGGTCGCGGGCGGAGGCCACGTGCGCGGCATCAACGCCAAAGGCTGCGGCGATTACACCCGCAAGCAAATTGACGCGCTCGCCGCGTACGCGCAGGAACTCGGCGCGAAGGGACTCGCCTGGCTGGCGATCTCGAAGGGGGGCGAACAGAAATCCTCCTTCGCCAGGTTCCTCTCCTCGGAACGGAACCAGGCCCTCACGTCCAGGCTGGAAGCGGAAAAGGGCGACCTGCTTCTCTTCGTCGCGGACAAGCACGCAGTCGTGTTCGATGTCCTTGGTCGCTTGCGAATTAAACTCGGCAACGAACTCGGCTTATGCGACCCGAATGTCCTCGCCTTCTGCTGGATCATTGACTTCCCCTTCGCGTTCTGGAACGAGGAGGAGACGCGCTGGGATCCGAGCCAGCACCCGTTCACGATGCCGATGCCCGAGGATTTGGGCATGATTGACACGGATCCGGGTAAAATGCGAGGCACACAATACGACGCGGTTTTGAACGGCAACGAGGTGGCGGGCGGCTCGATCCGTATCCACGACCGCGAGGTGCAGGAAAAGATTTTCAAACTGATCGGCCTCGACATCGAAGTGGCGCGCGAGCGCTTCGGTCATATCCTGGAGGCTTTCGAGTACGGCGCGCCTCCGCACGGAGGAATCGCCTCGGGAATTGACCGATTCGTGATGCTGCTCGCCGACGAGCCGAACATCCGCGAAGTGATCGCCTTCCCGAAGAACCAAAACGCCCGCGACGTGATGGCCGACGCGCCGTCGGTTGTGGAAGAGAAGCAGTTGAAGGAATTGCATATAGAGATTAGCGAGTAGAGGATTAGAGAGCAGCAACCGCTTAAGTACCGCAACATTCATGTTGCCTTCAGCAAGATAAATCTTGCGGTACTACTCTCTACTCTCTGTTCTCTACTCTCTCCTACTGGAGGAAACATGGCAGTAATACGCGTTGACCAAATTTCACAATACGAAGGCCAGGAAGTGACCGTGCAGGGCTGGGTCTACAACCGCACCGACAAGGGCAAACTCGTCTTCCTGCTCGTGCGCGACGGGACGGGCTTCGTCCAGTGCGTGGCGTTCAAGGGCGATCTCGACGAGGCTGTCTTCGATCAGCTCGTGCGCCTGCCGCAGGAATCATCCGTCATAATCACAGGGCCTGTCCGCGCGGACAAGCGCGCGCCTGGCATCCCTGGCGGATACGAGGTCGGCGTGAAGCAGATTGAGATCGTGCAAACCGCGGACGTGGACTACCCCATGTCGCTCAAAGACCACGGCCCCGACTTCGCGCTCGACAACCGTCACCTCTGGATTCGGATGCAGAGCCAGTGGGCGATCCTGCGCGTCCGCGCCACGGTCATGGCCGCGACCCGCGAGTGGCTCGACGACAACGGCTTCATCGCCATGGACACGCCCATCCTGACTCCCGCCGCCGCCGAAGGGACAACCACCCTGTTCGAGACGGAATACTTCGACGAGGGCAAAGCCTACCTGGCGCAGACCGGTCAACTCTACAACGAGGCCAACATCTTCGCGTTCGGAAAAGTCTACTGCTTCGGTCCCACCTTCCGCGCGGAGAAATCCAAGACGCGCCGCCACCTCACTGAGTTTTGGATGTTGGAACCCGAAATGGCTTTCTGCGACCTCGATGGGATGATGGAAATAGAAGAACGCCTGGTCACGCATATTATCCAGCGCGTGTTGCGCGACCGCCTGCCCGAATTGAAATCTCTGGGGCGCGACATTTCCAAACTGGAAACCATCAAACCGCCCTTTCCGCGCATGTCCTACGACGACGCGGCGAAGTATCTAATCGAACTCTACGAAAAAGAGACCGATCCCGAAAAGAAGGAACTGCTCAAATTCGAATGGGGCATGGATTTCGGCGCGCCGCACGAAGTGGAATTGACGAAACTCCACGACAAGCCGCTGTTCGTCTATGGCTATCCGAGCGCGGTCAAGGCATTTTACATGGAACCGTGGCCTGGACGCCCCGAGGTCTGCAAATCGGTAGACCTGCTCGCGCCCGAGGGTTACGGCGAAATCTGCGGCGGCTCCGAGCGCATGTCCGACCACGACGCGCTGCTGGCGCGCATCCGCAAGGAGGGATTGCCCGAGTCCGCGTTCAAGTGGTACCTGGAACTTCGCAAGTTCGGTTCCGTCCCCCACTCCGGGTTTGGGATGGGCGTGGAGCGCGTCACCGCGTGGATGTGCGGAATCGAGCATATCCGCGAGGCGATCCCGTTCCCGAGGACGATCAAGCGCGTATACCCGTGATCCCCTCCTAACCTCCCCCATTTGAAAGAACGTAAATGGGGGAGGAAC
This sequence comes from Anaerolineales bacterium, assembly GCA_034411715.1. Classification (GTDB taxonomy): domain Bacteria; phylum Chloroflexota; class Anaerolineae; order Anaerolineales; family Villigracilaceae; genus Denitrolinea. Next base: position 7,829 of record DAOUMJ010000244.1, read on the forward strand.
ATGCGAGCAACAAAGGAAGACTCTGGCGGTTGACCAGAGTCTTTTTTACCAAAACGTGTGCCGCTCATCGAAGCGATAAAGCCCCGCCGCTTGCGCGGCGGAGACGGCTTCGGCATATTCCTGCCTCGTGATGCCGCGATTGATTTCGGGGAATTTTTCAGCGGACACTTTCCCGGCGGGACGATATTGCGCCATGATGTTGACGTAGGTGTGAGGAGAAACTTCATCCGCCAGAAATTCCATGATCTCGCGCGTCCCCGCAACACCGCCTGGCATGACGAGATGACGCACAAGGACGCCGCGCCTGGCAAGTCCATGCTCATCCATTTTCAATTCGCCCACCTGCCGGTGCATCTCTTTGATGACGCGGCGCGCGGCTTCGGGATAATCTTTGGCAAGCAGGTATTTGAGCGCCAGCCGCGAATCCCAGATTTTGAGATCGGGCATGTAAATATCCACCACGCCATCCATCAATCGCAGGCTTTCCATGGAGTCGTAAGCCGAGGTGTTGTAGACGATGGGGATTCGCAATCCACCCTCGATGGCCGGAATCAACGCCTCGAGGATTTGCGGCACGACGTGTTCGGGCGTGACGAAGTTGATGTTGTGACAGCCCGCGGCTTGCAATTCCAACATCATTTCCGCCAGGCGCGCGGGACGCGTCTCCTCGCCGTGACCAAGGTGGCTGATGTCGAAGTTCTGGCAAAACTGACAGCGCAGGTTGCACCACGAGAAGAAAATCGTCCCACTCCCACTCCAGCCGCGCAGACAGTCCTCCTCGCCGATGTGCGGAAAGTAACTGCTGACGAGCGCGTAGCGTCCCGTTTTGCAGGCCGCGGTCTCGTCCGAAAGCCGATCCACCCCACAGTCACGCGGGCAGACGCGGCAGGCGGAGAGACCGTCAATCGCCTGGCACGCCCTCCGTGTCAGTTCGCCCGTGCGGTGCAGGCGCAGGTACGCGGGTTCGAAATCCTTCGAGGAGAGGAAGAAACGAGAGGATGTTGGCGTTTCCATGATCGAACTCGAATGGATAATTGAAAGCCTTGCCAAGCGTAGCATAAAATGGAGTTGGAGACAAGCAGAATCTCGAAATCGAAGGAAAGAGCATGGCAAAAGGCACGGATTCCCCTGACGGGCATCACTTCCGCCAATTCCACGCGAGGGCATATAATCACGGCAAAGACGTAAAGTCACCAGGGATAAACAAGATGAACTTTCCAACCATCCGACCACCCAACTACGAGACACCATGACCATCGAACCCTTCTTCTCCCCTCGCGGCATCGCCGTCGTCGGCGCCTCGGCAGACCCGATGAAACTCGGCTACGGCGTGGCGCGCAACCTGATCCAGAGTCAATATACGGGCGCGATCCACCTCGTCAATCCCAAAGGCGGGACGATCATGGGGCGCGCCGTCTCGCCTTCGCTGGCCGAAGTCCCCGACCCCGTGGATCTGGCCGTGCTGATCGTCCCCGCCGCGGCCATCCCCGCCGCGCTGAAAGATTGCGGCGCGCGCGGCATCCGCGCCGCGATCATCATGGCGGGCGGATTCCGCGAGATCGGTCCCGCGGGCGCGGCGCTCGAAGACGAGATCCTTCGCATCGCGCGCGAGAACCGCATCCGCATCCTCGGCCCGAACTGCATCGGCCTGCTCGACACGCACTACCCGCTCGACACCACCTTCCTCCCGCCGCCGCTTCCCGCCGCGGGCGATATCGGATTCCTGTCCCATTCGGGCGCGTTCTGCGCGGCGGTGATAGATTGGTCGCGCCAGCAGGGATTCTCGTTCTCGCGCCTCGTCAGCCTCGGCAACCAGGCCGACATCACCGAGACCGACCTGCTCCCCCTCATGGCCGCGGACGAACACACGCGCGTCCTCGCCATGTATATCGAGTCGCTCCCGGATGGAAAACGGTTCATCGAGGAGGCGCGAAAAGTCAGCAGGCAGAAACCAATTGTCGCTCTTAAGGTCGGGCGCTCGGCCAGCGGGCAGCGCGCCGCGGCTTCGCACACGGGCGCGCTGGCGGGCGCGGACGCGGCCTACGACTCCGCGTTCGAGAAAGCGGGAGCGCTGCGCGCCGTCAGCGCCGAGGAACTCTTCGAGTGGTCGCGCGCTCTTGCGTGGCTCCCCCTCCCCACGGGCAGGCGGATGGCCGTCCTCACCAACGCCGGCGGCCCCGGCGTCATGTCCGCCGATTTCATCGAAACGCACGGCATGACCCTGGCGGAATTTTCCAATCGCGCGCGAGATCAACTGCGCGCCCTGCTGCCGCCCGCGGCCAGCCTCAACAACCCCGTGGACATGCTCTCCAGCGCCTCGCCGCACGAATACGCCGCCAGCCTGCAAATCCTGCTCGACGATCCCGGCGTGGACGGCGTTCTCATCGTCCTCCCGCCGCCGCCGATGCACTCCACCGAATCCGTGGCCGATTCGCTCATCCCGCTCATTCAAAATTCCCGCAAGCCCGTCACCGTAGCGCTGATGGGAAGCAACCTCGTCCGCGAAGCCTGGCGGCGCTTCAACGCCGCCCGCATCCCCACCTACGACTTCCCTGAACGCGCCGCCTCGGCCCTGGCCTGTCTCGCGCGCCGCGCCGATTATCTCAAAGACATCGAAACCGACTCCGCGTCCGAAGCGACTCTCGACCACGCTTTGATTCATTCCCTGCTCGAAGGGCAACCCGCCTCCTGGCTGGACCCCGAAGCGGCTGACCGTTTACTGACAGCCGCGCGCATCCCAACCGCGCCCGTCAGGTTGGCGCGCACCGCCGACAAGGCCGCGTCGCTCGCGCGTGACCTCGGCTTCCCCCTCGTCCTCAAAATCGCCTCGCCCGATATTCTCCACAAATCGGACGTGGGCGGAATCTTCCTCGGCTTGAATTCTCCCGAAGAGGTCAAGGAGTCCTTTAATCTGGCTGCGCGCAACGCAAAACAGGCCAAACCGTCTGCGCGGATCGAGGGCTGTCACCTCCAGCGGATGATCGGCGCGGGGCAGGAGGTCATTCTCGGGTCGACGCGCGATCCGCAGTTCGGTCCGCTGATCATGTTCGGGTCCGGGGGAGTGGACGTTGAAGGGTTGAAAGATGTCGCCTTTTGCCTCGCCCCGCTGACGGTCCGCGAGGCCGAGGCGTTGATCGAGCGCACCTGGGCGGGGAAAAAGTTGAACGGCTGGCGATCCATCCCGCCCGCCGATCGCATCGCCGTCCGCGAGATTCTGCTGCGGCTGGCGGAACTCGTCCACCATCATCCCCAGATCGCGGAGATCGAGATCAATCCCCTGCGCGTGCTCGACAAAGGCGCGGTGGCGGTGGACGTGAGAATCAGGATTGATTCGGCGCGCTAGGCAAGTTCGGCGGCGCGAGCCGCGCTCACGAATAAAGGTTGGCGTTAATATCGATCCCCTAATTTGGTTTTCTCTACCGTACATCCGTCATTGCGAGGGCGTTTTTCCCGAAGCAATCTCCCGTTTTGCGAGGATTTTGCCTGTCGGGAGAAGATTGCTTCGCCGCCGGAAGAGCGCTGGCGTCTCGCAATGACGGCTTCACGGGTTTTGTACGGTAGAGAAATTTGGTTTAGCGTAGTAGCCGAACTCCAGTAGTATTGAAAGCGAGAATTTAGGATGTCCTTAACCGCCAAACTGCTTTGAATGTTTTCGGCTATGATTTTTCCGTGCGTGTGGAAATAATTCGCCCCTCGAGAAAAATACGTTTGGGGTCTGGTAATCCGCTCGCGCCGATTGTTCCATCTGGCCTTAGAAACTGATGAACGATCGCGACGGGTTCGCCATTCTGGGTAAAATAGTAAACGATCTGACTCCAGGTACAGACAGGCTCACCCGCTGGCGGCGGGTTGGTTGGATGTGAGTTCCTTTTCACATAGGCGGTCAGTTCGCCAGTTTTCACTTTTTCGAATATTCCCCTCTCGTTGAAAATTTGCCGTATAATCTCTTTGGATACCCATTCAACCCTGGTTTCATCGAAAGGAAAGGCTTCAGACATGATTTCCTCTATGCTAAGAGATACGATACTGGATTTCGTAGAAAGTCGGATTACTACTCACGATTTGGAAGAGTGGTTTGTTCCGCGCTTGCCCGATTTAATCAAGTATCCCGATTCGGCCGACGCCGATGTTATCTCTGCGATTGAACTGGGCTTGACGGAGTTGGACTTGGGCATTCGTACTCGCGAGGATTTCGTCAACTTTTTGAAACGGGTCTTACGAGAGCATTCTGTCGTGATCACCTACCTGCGCGCCACCCCAATCACCGTAAACCAAACTGGCTCGTCGAACGAGACACCCAGACAGTCATATATAGGCGCATCTACGGGCAATATAATCAGGGCGTCGTCGGTCACTGTTCAGTAGTCCCAACCGCGACGCGATTATATTTGACGCGCAGGGGGATGGATGTCAGTTTTGTTTCATCCAGGAAAACATTGAACCAATATAGCCCTTCGAGGGTGAAGACAAAATTCATGTCGGCTACGATATTTTGGCCTTTCTCTTCGCCCTCGAAATGAACTGTTACCAGGATTGGGGGTTGTGTTGTTCCATTGGGTAATTCTGGAACGATTTTCAAATTAAATCTCCCTCTTGCCACTCCTGATTTAAGCATCAACACCAGTTTGAGTGTGTAACCAAAGTGGGGCATTTCGTCGGGCGGCGTTGGGTTCGCTTCGGTGTGTGTAAGAGTATCAATAACTCTCAATAACGATAAAACCCCAGCCTTATCTTCGATTACCATGTCGCAAAAACAGGCGGCTTGAATATAGGGACCTTCCTTGGATATTGGCATAGAATCTACTCCTTCATAAGCGAAGATATCAAGCACACAATCACTCGTTCAAGTCTTGTGTTGTGTTTTATCCACTCGCCTGGCCGGTGTTGCTCACAGGGTACGGTTATCGCAAAGGTCTCATCGGCCGTGCGGATTTATTGACGATTGCGCGTTACCCATATTGAACAGGAAGTGGATCAGCGCATCTATTCCCTTGTACCAGGTGGGCAGGTGCAGGCGTTCGTTCGGCGAGTGGACGTTGTCCTCGGGCAGGCCGAAGCCGGTGAGAACCGACTCGACGCCCGCGTATTCCTGCAACTGGACGACCGCGCCGATGGAGCCGCCCTCGCGGCGAAAGAGCGCAGGTTTTCCCCACACGGTCTTCAACGCTTCCGCGAGGGCTTTCACGCCCGCGCTATCCAGGTCGGTAATGGCCGCCCCGGCGTTGTGCAGGTTGATCAATTCCCAGCGAATGGTTTTGGGCGCGTTGGCTTTCAGATAGGCTTGCATCTGCTTGAAGGTCTCTTCGGGCGTCTGGTCGGGAACGAGGCGGCAGGAGATCTTCGCCATTGCATGGGCCGGCAGGACAGTCTTGCTCCCTTTCCCGGTCCAACCGGAAAGCAGGCCGTTTACTTCCAGCGTTGGGCGCGCTCCCACGCGCTCATCGGGGGCGTAATCGGGTTCGCCCCACAACGCAGGGACGCCCGTCTGCTCGCGATAGAATCTTTTGTTCGTCGGCAGGCGTTTGAACGCTTCGCGCTCGCGCTTACCCAGGCGGCGCACCTTCCTGTAGAAACCGGGCAGGGTGACGCGGCCGTTCTTATCGTGCATGCCGGCCACCAGTTCGGCCAGCGCCTGGGCGGGGTTATGCACCGTCCCGCCGAACAGGCCGGAGTGCAGGTCCTTGCTCGGGCCGTAGACACGCAATTCCATGTAGGCCAGGCCGCGCAATCCATACGTGATGGTGGGCTGGTCGGCGCCGATCATGCCCGCGTCGGTGTTGATGGAAAGGTCGGCCTTTAATTTCTTCGCGTTCTTTTCGATGAACTCGCCGAGATTCTCCGAGCCGATCTCCTCCTCGCCCTCGATCAGGAACTTCACGTTGACGGGCATCTGTCCCGTTTTCAACGCGGCCTCCACGGCGTGGAAAACCGCCAGCGCCTGCCCCTTCATATCCGAGGCGCCGCGCCCGAACAGCAGGTCGCCGCGTACGCTCGGCTCGAAGGGAGGCGTCTCCCACAATTCCAGGGGGTCGGGCGGCTGCACGTCGTAATGGCCGTACACCAGCGCCGTCGGCGCGCCGGGGCGTTTGAGCCACTCGCCATACACCACCGGATGGCCGTCCGCGCTCGTCGGCATCACTTCCACGTTCTGGATTCCCAGTCCGCGCAAATGGTCGGCCACCCACAGGGCGGCGCGCAGCACTTCGGGCTTGTACTCCTCCGAGGTCGAAATGGATGGGATGGACAGCAGATCCTTTAAATCGGCCAGAAAGCGGTCGCGATTCTGGCGGGCATAGGTGAGGGCAATATCACGAGCGTCGGTCATGTTAGTCTCCTGTGTGTGCCGCAAAATTTATTTTGCGATTCGGGGGCGACATGAATATCGCGGTACTAGGCGAGCGCGCCATACAAAAACCAGAAACTCTCCTGCGGAAAGACCCATTCCAATCTCGCGTCCCAAACGAACGCGCCGGTTTGCAGCGCGCGCCGCAACTCGGCATCCAGCGCGGCCAGCGAATCGGACGGAGGCTCGCGCAGGTCGTCCAGCAGAAGCGACAGGATGGCGCGCAGCCGAACCTGATACGGATACCGATGGGCGGACTCGACCGGCGCGCGCCGCGCTTCGACGAGATAATCCTTCCACAACTCGCCTCGCGCGCGGACCTCGCGGCGGGCCTTCCCGTCCCAGGCCGATCGCCACCTCAAGCGGATCGCGCCCAGCGCCGCCTCCCGTTCCATCGAGCCGGGCATCCGCCAGCCCTTCAACCTCTCGCGCACGAGGAGCATGGCGCCCAAAGTCACCTGCGTAAAATCCGTCGTGTGGACGGAGGTCGGCCAGTACAACTCCTTCGAGAGAAGATACGGCTCCAATTGCCGGAGGCCGGCGGTGAAAAAGGCTTCGTCCTTTTCGGGAGAGGTCATAGTTGCTTGTAGGTCGGATTGGCAACACCGCACTTGCGTTCGGTGCAAGTGTCCGACCTACGGCGCGGGAGTGGGAGTCGCTTCCAGGGCGCGGCGCGTGACGAGATACCACTGCGCGATGAGCGAGAACCTGTCGCTGGGATCGAAGAGCGGCGGCATCTGTACGCCCTGCACGTTGGCGTTGACGCCGTAGGAATACACCGGCGCGTACAAGGGCAAGGCCGGCAGTTCGCGCGCAAAGATCGCCTGGAAATTGCGATACAGGCGGGCGCGCAGGCCGAAGTCCGTGGTAACGCGCGCCTGTTCGAGATACTCGCTGGCGGAACGGTTGTTCCATTGCGAATAGTTCTGCCCGCCGGTGGCCTCGGCCTGGTGCCAGAAGGGATACGGGTCGGGGTCGGGCGTGCGCGGCAGGGCCAGTTCCACCAGCGCGGCCTGGTAGTTGCGCGCCTCGAGAAATTCGGTTTGCAGGCGCGCGGGTGAGACGGGGATCAGGCTCACCGCAACGCCGATCTTCGCCCAATTTTCCTGAATGGACTGCGCCATTTTCGCGTGGACTTCGTCGTCGGGATGAACGAGGCTGAACGCCAGCGCCTGCCCGTCTTTGACGCGCGCCGTCCCCCCGTCCGCGGGAAGCGTGTAGCCCAGTTCCTTGAGCAGGGCAATCGCCATGTCCGCGTCATAGGGAATTTTTTCCACGCCGTCGAAATGCGCCCAGGAGCCGGGCAGGATCGGCCCGTCCAGCGGAATGGCTTGCGCCTGCATGAAAGCGTCTATCAGGCGCTGGCGGTTCAGCCCCAGCATGAGCGCGCGGCGGAGTTTTGGCTCCTGCAGGAACGCCACTTCCGGGTTGCCCAGGTTGAACAACACAAAGCCCATCTGCGGCAGGCGGCTGGTGTAAATCGAGAGATTCGGCTCGGCCAGCGCCTCTTGCAAGATGTCGTTGGTGACGCGGCTGATGCCCGCCACTTCGCCGGCGCGAAAAGCCTCCAGCGCGTCCGCAGGGGCGGGATAATATTTGAAGACGACCTGTTCGATGAACGGTTTTTGGAGATGATATTGTTCGTTGCGGACAAGCGCCACGCCTGCGATCTGGCCCTTGTCAATCAGCAGGTGATCGAATTTATACGGGCCGCTGCCGACCGGCTTCAGGTTGAAGTCGGCGTTCAACAACTGGTCGAGTGGAATGCCCCCCAGCAGGTGTTTGGGAAGAACGCCGAAGGTCGCGTAATCCAGGAAGGGGGCATACGGTTCAGGTAAGATGAACTGCATAGCCCTGTCGTTCAAACGTTTGACCTCGATCCTGCCCCACAATTCCTTGATATCCTGCGGATAGAACGAGGCCGGGCTTTTCATCAACTCGATGGTAAAGAGAACATCGTCGCTGGTGACGGGCCTCCCGTCGTGCCAGGCCGCGTTGGGGCGCAGGCTGAAATTGTAGATGGCGCCGTCGGCGGTGGTGCCCCACGATTCGGCCAGGTCGGGCTCGGGCATGCCGCGCGCGTCGAAACGCATCAGCCCGCTGTAGACGAGGCGGTCCACGTCGCGGTCGGCGGAATTGTTCCAGTCGAGCAGGGGGTTCAGTCGCCCCATCCCGCCGACCAGCCCCTCGGTGTAGACGCCGCCCGGCGCGGCCTGCGGCAGGATGGGCGCGACCACCGGTCCCTGGCTGAGGAGCAGGACTCCCACCAGGACAAGGGTGACAACCACCACGAAGATCTGCCAGCGTAGATGTTTCATCCGCAAAAAAAAGAATGGCCTGCCGGCGGCGAACGCCCCGCCGGCCAGCCACCTTTCCATGATGAGGAAATCGGGTTACGGGAAGATGATCAACGCGATCACCAGCCCGAAGAACAGAACGCTCAATACCACCGTCACCCGAAAGAGGGTGCGCTCGATGCCGCGCCGCGCCGTGAAGACGCTGCCGGTATCGGCTCCGGTCAACCCGCCCAACCCGGCGCCCTTGCTCTGCAAGATGACGCTCAGGATGAGGGCGACCGAAGTTATAATCAGGGCGATTTGTATAAACTGGGTCATTTGTGGCCTCCTGCCAAATTAGCGCGGGAATTATACTTGTGAAAAGGAAAAAACGTCAAACGACATTCTGCAACTGTACACGGATTTCGCGGATTCGACGGATTTTCACGGATTCTTTTAATTTTCCTCTCTATCTGGAGCAGCCCTCATGCACGAAATTATCGTCAACCTGCATACGCACACCCGCTACTCGGACGGCACCGGCCTGCACCGCGACATCGCCGCGGCCGCCATGCGCCAGGGGCTGGACGCGGTCATCGTCACCGACCACAACGTGCTGGTGAAGGACTTCGAAGGCTGGCGCCGCGGCGGCGACAAGCGCGTCCTGATGCTCGTCGGGCAGGAAGTTCACGACCAGGCGCGCGACCCGCAAAAGAATCACCTGCTCATCTTCGGCGCGGATCGCGACCTGGCCACGCTGGCGGAAGACCCGCAGGCGCTGATCAATGCCGTTCGCGAGGCGGGCGGCATCTGCTTCCTTGCCCATCCGCACGAGCCGGCCGCGCCGCTCTTCCACGAGACCGACATCACCTGGGAAAACTGGGAAGCGCAGGGCTACACCGGCCTCGAACTCTGGAACCACCTCAGCCATTTGAAATACGCGCTCACCACCTGGCCGCGCGCAATTTTCAACGTATTTTTCCCATACTTTTTCACGCGCGGCCCCGATCCGCTCACGCTTCAAAAATGGGACGAACTGCTCGCCAGCGGGCGGCGCGTGGCCGCCATCGGCGGCTCGGACGCGCACGCCCTGCATTACCGCCTCGGCCCGCTTCGCAGGACGATCTTCCCTTACGACTTCCACTTCCGCGCGCTGAACACCCACCTGCTGCTCGACCGTCCCCTCGGGGACGATTCCCGCGCGGACTGCGGGCTGGTCCTCCAGGCCCTCGGCCGCGGGCGCGGCTGGGTGGGCTTCGACCTGCTCGCGCCGACGCGCGGCTTCCGCTTCTCCGCGCAGGGACGCGAGGGCGCGGCCGCGATGGGCGAAGAAATTCCCCTGGCTGGCGGCGTCACGCTGCAGGTGAAACTCCCGGCCGCCGCGGAAATCTCGTTGTGGCGGAACGGGCGGAAGGTTCAGGCCTGGAAGCGGGCCGAGAGATGCGCGCACACCGTCACCGAGGCGGGGGCCTATCGGGTGGAAGTCCACCGCTTTCGCCTCGGCGCGCGGCGCGGCTGGATCTACAGCAATCCGATCTACGTGCGATAGCGCAAATATGCACGCAAAGGTTGTCACCTGGTGAGCAGCGCAAGTCCATAGACTTGCGCTACTGACATGGTTTGCATGCGCACCATCAACCCCCGTCCTTCAAAGTGGGCGGGGCGTGGGGTAACGCAGGCGCAGGAACGGTTACGGGGTGTAGTACTTCACAATGAGTTGGGGCCTCAGACTGGGACTGGCATTGCCGCTGTAGAACTTCAGGATATCCTTCCCAAAGTCATTGTTGTCGTCCAGTTTGAATCGAAGGCGAATCTGGGTCAACCCGAGCAGGTTGATGTGGATGAAGTCGGACGCGCCCAACGAGGCGGAATACCAGCCGCCAACAGATTTGTTGCGGATGACGAAGGCGCCATTCCTGCCGGACGCCGCGGCGAAGTCGGCGGTCTCGAGCGTTCGGAGGCCGCTGAAAGGTCCTGAGCGGATATCGCCGATGATATTCCCATGCGTGCCAAAGGGATTGGCGCCAGCCATGCCCATGTACTTGATCTTGAGCGTGACCGCTGTAATGACCGCCGTGTCGGGCAAACCGGCTGTGTTGAACGAGAGAATGGTTCGGTACTGCTGGTTGGCCGCGCTATCGCCGAGCAGGAAGACGGTCTGGATGGAATTCAGCGTGCCGCCGGCGCTGCTGGTCTCGCTCGATTCGAGGATCCAGCCATCGTCCGAGCCATTGGAACGGAAAATGGTGGTTTCAGGCGTGGAAGTCTGCACGTAGGAATTGACCCACGTTGTGAATTTGGAGACGCGCGTGTAAACGCCCGGCAGGTAGGGTTCGGCGCAGCCATATCCCCACGAGACGACGCCCGCCAGTTGCCACTGCCCGCCGTTATCAATCACGAGCGGACCGCCCGAATCGCCCTGGCAGGAATCCTTGCCGCCCGCGTCGAAGCCCGCGCAGAGCATGTTGGCCGTGATCTCGCCGTTGTAATGACTGGCGTTGTTGCACACCGAGTTGGAGATGATCGGGACGCTCACTTCGCGAAGTTCAGTCGGCCACTGCGGAACGGATTCGGTGTTCCCCCAGCCCGTCACCCATGAATCGATTCCCACAAGCGCGCCAATCGAGGAGGGAACCAACGGGATGGCCTGTGTTTTGGTCGCGCCGCTTCCGCCCAGCGTGACCGGGCTGACGAGACGCAAGAGGGCAATATCCGAATTGCTGGTGGCCGCGTTGTAATTCGGGTGAACGATGATCTGCGCCACATCCCTGCGCTGATAACCGGGCGCGGGGTTCTGCAAATTGTAGATGCCCGCGACGACATCCTGCGAGGATGGGGCGGAACCATACACGCAATGCGCGGCCGTCACCACCCAATTCGCGGCCACCAGCGACCCGCCGCAGAACTGGCCGTTGTACAAATTGGTGGCATTCCCGTCCACGAGGGCCACCTGCCAGGGCCATTCGCCCGGGTCGGCGGGAGCGCCGCCCACGATGCGCGGATCCTCGGTCGGGGGAGGAAGTCCCTGCGCGGAGACGCGTGAGGAGGGTCCGCCAGTAAGACCGGCAAAGAGTACGACCATCAGCGCGAGTGAAAAAAGAATAGAGGAAAAACGAAAAGACGATTTATTCTTCATGAATTTGCTCCTGTAATTAAAATTTATTGACTTGTTCCTGCATGGGCAAACTATACCGCACTCGGTCACAATTTGCGCTCTTTCAGAAAGTGGAAGGCGCAATTTGCGACTATGGGTATTTATAGCCGATTTTGTGGATTTGCGGAAATCAGATACGACCTTCCAACCCTTCTTCCCTGGCGCATTGGATTATAATGTCGCACGGAGTCAAACATGCCAGCCATTTACCCATTTACAGCCATCGTCGGACAGGAGCGCATGAGACGCGCCCTGATCTTGAACGCAGTGGACACGCGCATCGGCGGGGTGCTGATCCGCGGCGAGCGCGGCACGGCCAAGTCCACGGCGGCGCGCGCTCTCGCGGCCCTTTTACCCAGCGTCAAAGTGGTGGACGAGTGCCGCTTCGGATGCGATCCCGACAAGCCCGCCACCTGGTGCACCGAATGCAAGGAACGCGCCGCTTCCGGGGAAAAACTTCCCTCACACAAGCGGAAGACATCCTTTGTGAACCTGCCCGTCTCCGCGACAGAAGACCGCGTGGTCGGCACGCTCGACATCGAGCAGGCCATCCAGAAAGGGGAACGTCACTTCGAGCCGGGCGTGCTCGCCTCGGCCAATCGCGGACTGCTCTACATTGACGAGGTAAATCTCCTCGACGATCACGTTGTGGACGTTCTGCTGGATTCTGCGGCGATGGGCGTCAACACCGTCGAGCGCGAGGGCATCTCGTTCGCGCATCCCGCCCGCTTCATCCTCGTCGGGACGATGAACCCCGAGGAGGGCGAACTCCGTCCGCAATTGCTGGATCGCTTCGCTCTTTCGATGGACATCGTCGGCATCCGCGAGGCGCGCGAACGCGTCATGATCATGGAACGCAATATCGCCTTCGAGCGTGACCCCGAAGCCTTCCGAAAGGAATGGATGCCGAAAGAGGAGGAACTCTCGCGCCAGATCGAGCGCGCCCGCGAACTGGTGGACCGCGTCACCCACACCAGCCGCGACCTCTTATCCATTGCCGCTTTAACAGCATCCCTTAATGTTGACGGCCACCGCGCCGACCTGGTCATCCTGAAAGCCGCGCGGGCGCAGGCCGCCTTCGAAGGCCGCACCAAGATCAACGATCACGACATCGCCCTGGCCGCGGAACTCGCGCTTCCGCACCGCATCAAGCGCACACCCTTCCAGCAGGCCGAGATGACCACCGAGCAGTTGCAGGAGCGCATCGAACAACTGGCGGGCCAGTCCATGCCTGCGGAGGCCGAGGAAGAGAAATCCGAGTCCCAGCAGGGCAAACCCGAGGAAAAAAAAACTTAAAACTCGAAGATGAGAAAGAGGAAGGTCCGCAACAGGGCCAGCCCGAACCCAGCCGCCAGGACGCGTTCGCCAACACAAGCGCGAACTGGTGGGAGGGCGGGCAAAAGGTGAAGACGGGCGAGACCTTCCAGCCCCGAAAGTTAAACACGCCGCTCGATAAATTAACCCGCAAGCACGCGGGAAGAAGATCCCTCACCAGGACCGAACGCAAGCACGGACGGTACATCAAGGCGCGTCCCGCGGGCGACAGGACCGACGACATCGCCTTCGATGCCACCTTCCGCGCCGCCGCGCCATATCAAAAACGCCGCACGGAAAAACGCAAACGTCTCGCCTTCGCCATCGAAAAGGGCGACCTGCAGCGCAAGGTGCGCGTGAAACGGGTGGCGAACCTCGTCCTGTTCGTGGTGGACGCCTCCTGGTCCATGGCCGTTGCGGAGCGGATGAACGCGACGAAGGGCGCGATCCTGTCCCTGCTGACGGACGCCTACCAGCGCCGCGACCGCGTCGGCCTCATCGTCTTCCAAAAGGACCGCGCCACGCTCGTTCTGCCCCCCACCAATTCCGTGCAACTCGCCCAGCGCGCGCTGATGGACATCCCCGTCGGCGGGAAGACGCCTCTCTCCGCGGGACTGCTCCTCGCCGCGGACGTGCTGCAACACGAGCAATTCACCCACCCCGACGTGGAGCCGCTGCTCATCGTCCTGACCGACGGGGCGGGGAACGTCTCGATCGGCGCGCTGCCGCCGCAGGAGGAATCCTACCGCTTCGCCGAGTTGATCGCCCGCGAGGAGGTGAGGAGCGTGGTCATCAATATGGAGCACGCCGCCTTCGATCAGGGATTGGCGCAACAGTTGGCTACGCATTTGAAAGCGCCGTGCTACGCGCTGGCGGAGTTGAAGGCCGAGAATCTGTATCACACGGTGCGGCAGGAGATGGCGAATCCGACGGGGAAGACGCAGTAATCAGTTTTCAGTCATCAGTGATCAGTAGAAATGAAAAGAACCCGGGTTTTGTCATGAACCTGGGTTCTTGTTCTAGCCGGCTACCACTGCTGGTGGGCGTGTGATGATTTTGGGTTTTCGCAAGCGTGACTGAATGGGCGCCAACTTGCCCACATCCACGCAGGCAATGGGATGCCCCAATTTTTCCTTGGGAGCATTTTCCAAAATAAAACTGGTGTAGCCTGGATCGTTGCGATCCAGCAGGATTATTTCTGCGCCCTTTGGAATGTT
>DAOUMJ010000245.1:0-7393 GCA_034411715.1 Anaerolineales bacterium
AAAACGCGCATTCAGAGCACAGAGATGAATTGGAAACTTTGTTGTCATGGAACTTTCAGTCCTTCCAAAAAGTAAAGATCTCAACCGTTTAGAGTATAATAATCCAGGGAGGGGAATTGGCGTGACAGTTTGGCGAACAGACCCGGCAAGGCGGACGGATTGGGCGCGGTGACCGCCATGCAAGCGCGCTTGCCCAGGAAGAGATCGCGGCGGGAGGCGCGTTCCAGTTTTACCTTTTCGTTTTTGAGGAAAAGCCACGCCTGGCGCAATAAGCCGAAATCCCCGGCGGCATAAAACGTGACATGAAAATTCATGCGCAGGCGCAGACGGTGATCGTCGTCCGTGAGCAACCAGAGAATGAGGCCGTCTTCATCGGCGTACACATCCAACAGCCAGCCGATGACGTCATCCATGCTTCGCTTTCAGTTCGTCGAGTTCCTGACGCAAGATCGCGATCTCCTTGGCCTGTTCAAGGAGAATTGCCAGCAAAGCGGACTCGAAGGGCAGCAACGACTCAGCCTGGGCGATGGCTGCAATATGCCGGCGCGCGGACGCAAAGAGTCCGTCGAAGATGTACTGGTCACTTCGGCGCAAGGCGCGGCGGAAGGGAGACAGCAGGCTCTCGGTCTCGTTAAGATGTTGGGTGATGGTGATAACGGTGCGACCCATAGTGTCAAGTGCGAAGTGTCAGGTTTCAGGTGGTCAGAGGGAAGAGGTTCGGTTGAGAGGGGAGAGGCGGCGCGTTCAATTCGAGGGTGAATACCTGATCGGCGCTGGCGCAGACTTGTTCGATGAGGAAGGCGCGTTCTTCCACGAGAGGCGGGGCGAGGGCGACAACGACCGGCGCGGATAATCGCAGACGGTGGATTTGTCCGAGGCAGGATTTCAAGAGGCGGTCAGCTTCATGGACGGGAACATGGTCATCGTAGAACGTATTCAACAGGTTGAGGATCAGGCAGGGTTGACGCAATGCGGGTGTGTCCGCCAGCAGGGAAGTCATTTCGTAGCAGGTGAAGGCGCGGCGGACGAAAAGCCGGTTCGAGGCGGCGGTCACGTTCACCGTTTTTCGCCGGAGCAAATGTGCGACACGATACGGGAGGAAGCGATTCCCGCCATCCAGCACAGTGACCGATCCGCGCAGGGCGAGTTCGGCGGCGAGGCGCGCACTTTCGTCACGCGCGGCGTGCGGGGCGAAGAGGACGATCAGGCGGCCGGTTTGAAGGACAGGCAGGAGTTCCATGGCGTGAGAATAATTCCTGCCCGAAGAAACAAACAGCCCCCACCTGGGTAACAGATGGGGGTGAGACGGGGGTACTGTATGTGGGTGTGCGCGGAGGGGGCGGTCTATCTCTGGCGTTCGTACTCGCTGAAATCCCAATTGGCAAGCAAGACTCTTAATTCAGTACGTTTGGCGACGTGGAATTTTTGCAGCGCCGTCTCCAGCCGATCCTTGACCGTTTCGGGCGAGATATTCAAGCGGGCGGCGATCTCGCGGTTGGTGTACCCCAGGCAGACCAGCGCGGCCACGTCCTTTTCACGCGGCGAAAGCGACTCCCATTTCTTCCAGAGTCTTTCGTTGGAGGAATATTGAGTCAGGCCAGCGTTCAGGAGTTCGGGGATCAATTCGTGTTCAGGACGGCCTTCGTCTTTAGCGATTGTGGACAGGCTGACTTGCAGGCTGTCGCTCAGTTCCAGGTGATAGGTACGAGGGTCGGGCGTTGGACGCTTGCCTATCAGGTACAGGAGGCGATCCCAGATAGACATACGCCGGGATTATAGTAGAACAGGTGTTCGGGAGTCAAGGAAGTGTCTTATGGCCTTTCGTAAAGCCATCACGATTGTGTATACAATCCTTGACAGATTCAAGAGGAGGGAAGTAGACTCACGCCAATCTTACTGTTGTGGGAATCCATAACGCGACGAATTAGGTGTAGTGAAATCGCAAGACGCAAGTACCGAAAAGTTCATATTAATCTGATATCAAGATTTCGCGTTTTCAGCGGAGAGGTGAATCATGAAATCGCAAATGACTTTCTTCAAATGGCTTGCAGTGGCAGTTGCATCCGCTATGCTCTTGAATATTGCATTAACAATATCTCCGGCGCAGGCGCAGAGCCATTTGCCAAGTGTCATAAATGAGCCGGTTTCCAGTGGTCAAAGAGGGGAAACTCCGCTCCTGACTGAGAATCCTCCAGTTATGTTTGTTGAGAATGTGGGACAGTTTAATCCTGAAATTCGGTTTCAAGTCAATAGCGCCAATACAACGATATTTCTTACCCAAGAAGCCATTTGGGTGACGTTTCTGAAATCCCCGCAGCACGATCCCAAAAAGGAATTGGATGCTGTCGACCTTTTGAGTTGGAAACTCGCGAATCTTCCCCATGAGCGGGTTAATCTGAAAATATTTTTTCCGGGAGCCAACCCGCAAGCACGGCTAGAACCATTTGAAAAACTTGATACACAAATATCGAACCTTATCGGAAACGATCCCTCGGTCTGGAAAACTAACGTGCCAGTTTGGAAGGCCGTTCGTTACGTGAATATTTACCCGGGTGCAGATCTGGTAATTTCGAGTCAAAATGGCCGCCTCGATTGGTATTTTGATGTGAGGGATTCAAGCGAATTTTTCGCGAGGGAAGGCCATATTTTCAAACAGGGGCTTCAAGTCAAACTTGCTGGACAAAAGGGTTTGAGACTGTCGGAGGGGTCACTGTTGGTAGAAACCGAACTAGGCAATTTCCCGTTACCGTCATTCCGGGTGAACGGTCTTGCCAACCCAAAACTAAGACAAAATTCTCCCCGCCTGGAAACAGATGGGCTGTGGCTAATTGAGCCGGGCGACGCGGCTTCTGGTCAGTCTCAATCCTCCTTTAGATCGGTTAGTTTTAGGGGTCCTGAATCCTTCTTAATGGAATCCCGTGTGGTCCCAAGCAATCCAGAACCTCTGGTTTCCACATTGCAGAGCGGCGCTCAAGACCGCCTTTTGTACGCGACTTTGCTTGGCGGTAGTAGTGGCTGGGAAACTGGCGAGGGAATTGCGGTAGATGGAGATGGTAATATTTATGTGACAGGCTATACTGACTCGCCAGACTTTCCAGCATACGCAGGATACGATCAATCGTATGCAGGAACAGGAGACGTCTTCATAGTCAAATTAGATCCAAACACAGGGCAAATCACTTACGCTACATTTCTGGGCGGGAATTTGGTTGAATTTGGCTCAAGCATTGCCGTGGATCAAAACGGCGCCGCGTACGTAACCGGTTGTACCGAGTCTCCTGATTTCCCAACTAGGAACGCATACGACTCGATCTTTCATGGGCCTACACACAATCCCGGTATTCACACATGCTCAGACGCCTTCCTGACCAAATTAAATCCACAGGGAAATGACTTGGAGTATTCCACGTTTATTGGAGGAAACGGTAACGACGATATCGTGAGCAGTGTAATAGATTCCAGTGGTAATGTTTATTTTATTGGGTATACAGAATCATCTGAACTCTACGGCGTCCCGATAAGTAACAAATATTTCACAGGAAAAATCAATGTTGATGGATCGGCTCCCGCATATATCAAATCGTTAGCCAATCGAGCTAATGGCGTAGCCGTTGGAAGCAACGGGTTTGCGCATATTGTTGGCACATCAGGTACACCTCCCAACTATGCTTCTTACGATGTTACAGTTATTAGCCTCGACCAAAATGGCGAAACAATTTATTCTACAACCTTCGGGGGGAGCAACAGGGATAGAGGATGGGGAATTGCAGTAGACAACGATGGCTTCGTATCAATTACAGGTGACACAAATTCCACAACGGATTTTCCTAGAACAGCAGAAGCGTTGCGAAATCAAACAAACGGGGGGGATGCTTTTGTCACTCGACTCGATCCTTCCGGCGCTATTGTTTACAGCACATTTCTGGGAGGAGATACCGGTGACTCTGCTATGTCCATCGCAATCGACAGTCAAGGCGTCTTGTATGTTGTTGGGTCAACGATGGGTATTAATTTCATTAACCCGGACGATTCTATAAAATCCGACCCGGCAGGATGGGATTATGACGTTTTTGCAGTAGCGCTTGTGCCGGTCAGCGCCACGAAGTATACGATGAGGTATGGAACCTACGTAGGTGGATCTGGTTGGGACTTCAGCTATGCAACTGTAGGAACGGTGGATGAGAATGGAAATGTTTACATCACAGGCGAGACAGATTCTACCGATTTTGTCGGTACAAGCGGAGTAGCGGAAGGTGATACCCAAGCTTTTGTAGTAAAGATTGCAACAGGTGGAACTGGTTATGAATGTTCTCCTGCTACACTGTCTGCAATCGGCCAAGCAGTACTTGCTCAGGTTGGGACTGACCAGAATTACTGCTTGAACAAATTCGAGAAATTAATCCTTATTGAAGACTCGTCTTCTGGAAAAAACGCGTTTCAGGATTTTGCCGATCTTGCCAGCCAAGCGAAATACGAAGTGGATTTTACAACGATGATTTGGAACAAGGATGCAGGAAGGATATTTATCAGCGGTGTCAAAGAATTATACGAAAAGGTCAAATCAAATTCAAACGATTATCCTAACGATGTTCGAGTTAGAATCTTACTTGGATTGGAACGTTACCCAGACCCTGGGGATCAAAGAAACACAGTGTTAAGAGCATTGGATAGTCTTGATGTTCCTCTCGAAGATTTTGGAGGAAAATGGGGGGTGGAAGTCGCCACATATCGAAATTCAAAAACCTACTGGGGCTTCGATCAACCCAATTTGCACAGTCATGTAAAAATACTTATCGTAGATGGTCAAAGCGCTATTGTGAGCGGATACAATCTTCAGGATTTGTACATTGATCCAGATTCATCAGTGACAGATGTCGGGCTTAAAATTTCCGGCCCAATTGTGCAAGATTCATTGGCGATGTTCGATGACCTCTGGCAGGATGCGCGTGGGCGCAAGTGCGTTTACGGCTTCAATTGTGAATATACTACAGCGCCACTACAGCATGCTCCTGAAGTTTTGTTAATTCAACCCAATGCAAGCAATCCAATAAATGTATTTTCGCTTTTCCGGAATGAGACTTTAAAAACGGCTGATAACGCGACAACAGAAGCAATCCGCGCTTCAAGCACTAATATAAATCTTTTACAAAATCGCTACTTCGAAAATTATCCTCCCAGATGCTTTTGGATTGGGGACTGGTGTATTGAAAATTGGGAACCGGATTCTTTCCCTGGCGGCGAACACGGACCGTTCCCCTATACGCAGGCCATCATAGATGCCGCCCAAAAGGGTGTGCGAATTAAGATGTTGCTTTCTAGCGCCGAGAAACGGATGAATTCTGACAGCATCGAAAATCTTCGCACGCAAATACTCTTGTTGCCCAATGGGTCTAATATATTCTCGAATATAACAGTAAAATTTTCCAATGGGCCTTTACACGCTAAAGCGCTCTCAATTGACGGGCAGTTTGTGGTTATCGGCAGCCAGAATTTTGATTACAGTGCATTTGGAATTGATCCTGATAACATAATGGATCTGGTCGAATATAGCTTCGGCGTGGATAATAGAAATGTAACGAATAAATTCGATAATGACTTTGCGTCACTTTGGGATAGCGCGCGGGCGTATGTTAGGGTAGACGATTCAATCCAACAAGCCGTTGACCAAGCGCCTCCAGGCACAATAATATATGTACCAGCCGGAATCTATCACGAGTCGGTAACCATAAACAAGCCAGTGGCATTGATTGGTGACCCTGACAATCTATCGGTTGTTGAAGCAATAACAGGTCCCTTTGCAATCCAGGTCACCTCCAGCGATGTAAGCATTTCACGATTGACAATTCGGCGCAGCAATGGATATGGTATTGCATTAACGGACATCTCTCCAAGCAGTCTGAAAGACATTTTTATTAGCGATGTGGTTTTCGACAATAACGCGCTGGGAGGTATCCTTGTTCAAAGCCTGATTTCTGGCAGTCCGGTCCAATATACAATTGAAAATAACACTATTGTTGGCGGACAGAGTGGGATAACCCTTAATTTGCTTGAAACACAACAAAATATTTCCAGTATTCGTAATAATATCTTTATCGCTCAAACAACTGCACCCATATATGTTCTTTCTGCGAACGATGGAGGGATCGAATACAGTTACAATTCCTTCTCCATTTGCGGATTGGGTGGTGATTGCACGTCAGAGTGGCATATAGGCAACTTAGCTACCGAATCAAATGCACACGACAATCTCTTTAATTTGGATCCGCAATTCTTGGACCCTATATTTGGAGACTACCGCCTTGCGCCCACTTCGCCCTTGATCGATTCTGGCGATCCCGATACCATAATTATTGATGAATACAGAGGAAGTGGTTTGCGAATTGATATTGGAGCATTCGAATCTTTCTTGACACCGGAACAATTGCCCCCCCTGCCTGACGACATGCCCAACATCCCCGGTCTAGTTTCAGCGACCAGTCCAAACAATGTCAACTTGCGTCGATACCTCAATCCAAGCGGAGATGAAGATTGGTTCCGGTTCCGTCTGACCCAAAAAGGCAGCCCGCAGATTCATCTGACCAGTCTGCCCACAAATTACGATCTGTACGTGTACAACTCTGCCGGGCAATTAATAGGCAGTTCCAAGAAGGACAAGAAAGCGGCTGAACTGGTGATACTTGTCAATGCAGCGCCTGGAAACTATTATGTCCGTGTAATTGGTGTGGGTGGTGCCTGGGATGCAAACAACCCTTATCAACTGCGCTTCAATGTTCTAGGGACAGGAGGACCCTAGGATTATTCCTGCCACATCAAGACACTTCTCAATTTCAAATGCAGCTGTTGAATGAATCGGCGAAAAATTACGGAGAAACTGATGGATAACCTAAAAACCGTCCACAAACAACAACCACAGAAGTGGAAAAGTTGGTTCGTCCTATTGTTACGTTGGTTCATCGGTGGCTTTGCTGGATTTATAAGTGGTTTATTTCTATTCGTGGTCAGTGAGACATTTTTCCCACCTCTTTTAGGACCAATAATCGCAGGCCAAGAGGAATTGTTTGATGCGCTAATTTATCTTCTATCAAACAATTACTCCAATTCGACTGGATCACTATTTATTTATTTCACAATTTGGGGACTGATAGGTGCCTTATTCATATCAGGGAGAAAAATGCAAATAAAGATTGGTGTGGTTTTACTTATACTATACATTGTTGCTGGGGGATTGTTCTACGTGATCTGGGGCTTTATGTCACTCCCAACATGATGTTCAACACATACTACGACCGATTGTATACTCTAAACGGTTGAGATCTTTACTTTTTGGAAGGACTGAAAGTTCCATGACAACAAAGTTTCCAATTCATCTCTGTGCTCTGAATGCGCGTTTTGG
>DAOUMJ010000246.1:0-5125 GCA_034411715.1 Anaerolineales bacterium
CGGCATGGATCGCGCCACCGCCGACTACATGGGCATGCTCGGCACGGTGATGAACGCCCTGTCGTTGATGGACGCCCTCGAACGCGCCGGTGCCTACACCCGCGTCATGTCGGCCATCGAGATGCGCGCCATCGCCGAACCGTATATCCGCCGCCGCGCCATCCGCCATCTCGAAAAGGGACGCGTCGTCATCTTCGGCGCGGGGACGGGCAACCCCTATTTTTCCACCGACACGGCCGCCGCCCTGCGCGCCACCGAGATCGAAGCGGACGTGGTCATCAAAGCCACCAAGGTGGACGGCGTCTACGACTCGGATCCCAACAAGAATCCCAACGCGAAAAAGTTCGAGCAATTGACCTACATTGACGTGTTGAACCGCCGTCTCGAAGTGATGGACAGCACTGCCATCTCGCTGTGCATGGATAACCACCTGCCGATTCTCGTGTTGAACCTGTGGGATGAGACCGCCCTGTTGCGAGCGTTGAGGGGTGAAGTGGTCGGCACATTGGTACATGGGTAAAACGTCTTTTGCCGATCATCCGTCATCGCTTCAACGCGGTCTTACCGATTTCGCAATCGGTGGCATTTTTCGAGGTTTTAGGGTATCCTTGATAACGAACACGTTTCCTGGAGGCAACGGTGAGTGACGATACCATAAAAGACATGCTGAAAGACGCCGAGACCCGCATGACCGGAGCCATTCACGCGCTGGAGGCGGACCTCGCCACCGTCCGCACCGGGCGCGCCAGCCCGGCGCTGGTGGAGCGTTTGATGGTGGATTATTTCGACACGCCGACTCCCCTGATCCAACTTGCGACGATCTCCGTTCCCGAACCGCGCTCGCTGCTGATCAAGCCCTTCGATCCGTCCACGCTCAAGACGATTGAAAAAGCGATCCTGGCCTCAGACCTGGGCCTGACCCCCAATAACGACGGAAAGAACATTCACCTCAACCTGCCGCCGCTCACCGAGGAGCGCCGCCGCGACCTGGTGAAGCACGTCCACGCGCGGCTGGAGGAGGCGCGCATCGCCGTCCGCAACATCCGCCGCGACGTTCACAACGACATGCGCGATTTCGAGAAGGAAAAACTGATCTCGGAGGACGATCTCAAACGCGGCGAGGATCAACTGCAAAAACTGACCGACCGCTACGTGGAGGATATCAACAAGCACGGGCTGGCCAAAGAAAAAGAGATCATGGAAGTGTAGCGACGACTTACGCAGCCGCTACGCGCGTCTTATGTCCGACCAACCCCTCCTGATCCCGTCCGAACGGATTCCGCGCCACGTTGCCATCATCATGGATGGCAACGGGCGCTGGGCGCTTCAGCGCGGACTGCCGCGCCTGGCGGGCCACAAGGCCGGCACCGAAAACCTGCGCCGCGTCATCCGCTCGACCGTGGAGTTTGGAATTCCGTACCTGACCATCTACGCCTTCTCGACCGAGAATTGGGGCCGCCCGCCCGAGGAGGTTCAGGGCTTGATGCGGATCCTGGAGGATGTCATTGATCGGGAGTTGGGCGAACTTCACAAGGAGGGAGTCCAATTGCGCCACATCGGTCGGCTGGAGAGGCTGGCGCCGTCCCTGCAGGAAAAAGTCTTGGACGCAATCGAATTGACGCGCAACAATACGCGTCTCGTCCTGAATATTGCCTTCAATTACGGCGGACGCGATGAAATTGTGCAAGCCATTCAACGCATCATCCGTGACAGGGTTCCCGCGGAGGACGTGAACGATGAAATAGTCGGCAGGTATCTCTACACCGCCGGCGTCCCCGATCCCGACTTGATCATCCGCACATCGGGCGAGTTGCGCGTCAGTAATTTTTTGATCTGGCAGGCCGCGTACTCCGAGTGGTACATCACGCCTACTTTCTGGCCTGACTTCGACAAGGAGGAATACCGCCGCGCGTTGGAGACTTTCGCCCAGCGCGACCGCCGCTTTGGAGGCGTTTCGGAGGCGGTCACCAATCGGACGCCACATGGTTAAACGCACCGTCACCGCGCTGATCCTGCTGGCGATTGCCATGCCGGCCGTTCTTTTTGGGGGCGTCCCGTTTTTTCTGCTGATTGGTTTTTTCGTCGTCCTGGCCGCATGGGAATATGTCCATCTGTTTCGCGCCGCGAATTACCAGCCGTCCATGCCGGTGACCGTGGGCGGGACGTTGGCAATCCTGATCGCGCGCGGTTTTTATCCCGAATTTGCCGCGGCGGCGCTGGCCTTTCTGACGTTGATCGCCATGGCAATTCATCTCTATGCTTATGAGCGCGGCCGCGACCAGGCCGCGCTCGATTTTGCCGCCACCGTCGGCGGGTTGCTCTATCTCGGCTGGATCGGCGCATACCTCTACGACCTGCGCGCCCTGCCCGATGGGGGGTGGTGGTTGATGTTCGTTCTGCCCACCGTGTGGATGGCCGATTCGTCCGCGTACATGATCGGCGCGAAATACGGTAAGCATAAACTCGCGCCGCGCCTCAGCCCCAAAAAATCGTGGGAGGGGTATTTCGCGGGTGTGTTCACCGGCACGCTCTATGGCGGGTTCTTTGCCTGGGCGTACAGTGTAAACACCTTTCCCGTCGGGCATCTCACAATCAGCGTCTGGCAGGGGATGGCGCTCGGGTTCGTCCTCAGCGTCATCACCACGCTTGGCGACCTGGGCGAGAGCCTCTTCAAGCGGCAGGGCGGGATCAAGGATTCGGGCAGCCTGATCCCCGGTCACGGCGGCGCGTTCGACCGCATTGATTCGTGGCTGTGGGCCGCGGTCATCGGCGTTTACTGGATCAGATGGTTTTTCCTGTAATTTGTCGCGGAGGCACAGCCCGATGTCTACGGACTTCGGCGCAAAATCCGGAGATTTTGCAGTCCGGGCAACGACCCAAATTCCTGGAGTAATTCATGCTGGATAACATTCCCACCCGCAATCTCGCGCTCGAACTGGTGCGCGTCACAGAGGCGGCCGCGCTCGCCGCGGGACGCTTCCTGGGCCGCGGCGACAAGGAGGCCGCCGACCATGCCGCGGTGGAGGCGATGCGTCTCGTCCTGCGTTCGGTCGAGATGGACGGCGTGATTGTCATCGGCGAAGGCGAAAAGGACAACGCGCCGATGCTCTACAACGGCGAGCGCGTGGGCAACGGTTCGCTCCCCGACCTCGACGTGGCGGTGGACCCGATTGACGGGACGCGTCCGCTCGTCTTTGGCCGCGCCAACTCCATTTCGGTGGTGGCGCTGGCGCCGCGCGGGGCCATGTTCGACCCCGGTCCTTTCGTCTACATGAACAAGATCGCGGTCGGCCCCGAAGCGAAGGGGCGGATCAACATCGAGAAATCCATCACCGAGAATCTCAAGGCGATTGCGAAGGCCAAAGGGAAAGCCGTCGAAGACCTGACCACCATCATCCTCGACCGCGACCGTCACAAAGACATGATCGCCGAGATCCGCAAGGTGGGTGCGCGCATCCGCCTGATCCCCGACGGCGACGTGGCCGCCGCGCTGATGACCGCCATGCCCGAATCGGGCGTGGACGCGCTGTTTGGCGTGGGCGGCACGCCCGAGGGCGTGATTACCGCTTGCGCGTTGCGCGCCATGGGCGGGGAGATCCAGGGCAAACTCTACGCCCGCGACGAGGACGAACTGCGCCGCGGCCGCGAGATGGGCTACAATTTCGAGAAGATCCTGACGATGGACGATCTCGTCTCCTCGGAGGATGTCTTCTTCGCCGCGACGGGCATCACTGACGGCGAACTCCTGCAGGGCGTCCGCTACTACGGCGACGGCGCCACCACCGACAGCCTCGTCGTGCGCGGGCTGACGGGAACCGTCCGCATGATCAAGGCGCGCCACCAGATTGACAAGTTGCATTTGCTGAGCGCGATCAAATATTGACCAACCAGGCTTCCGGAGTCTGCGAAACTTCGGAAGCCTTTTTGAATCCTTGCTTGACACCTCCCGCCCTTGCCTATATAATTCCGCTCGCATTCCTCGCTAGCTCAATCGGCAGAGCGGGCGGCTGTAACGAACATGCAGCCCTACTCGGTAACGGGTAGCGGAAAAATCGGGTGAATTCAGGGAAACCTTCACTTCGTGTGATGGCAATCCTGAGCCAAGCTCAGCGAAAGGCAAGCGCGGTTGATTAAACCGCCTTAGTAGCTGGGAAGGTGCAGAGACTAGGAGATGAGGAGCCTGTCCAATAAACTCCACTAGCGCCCGACACCCCTCGCAGGGTGAAGAGATAGTCCGTTCCTCTTGGAAACTTGAGGGCAAACGTAACCGCTAGGTTCGAGGTTCAAATCCTCGGCGAGGAGCCTATATCCCCAACAAAAAAATCCGCCGCCGCGGATCTTTTTGTTCTGGTGCCGAAGGAGGGACTTGAACCCTCACGACCTTGCGGTCACTAAGCCCTGAACCTAGCGCGTCTGCCAATTCCGCCACTTCGGCCTGCCTGAATTGCTCGCCTATTTTATCTCAAACAATCTTTTTGTCAACCTTGCCTGCCGCCATTTGCCCAGGCTTGACGCATCTCTCTAACCCTGATAAACTTCCATCCGTCTGCTCCGGACTTTCTGGAGCAGTTTTAATGCCAAAGCCTTGCGACCCAAAATAGCCTTTGGTATAATTTCCCTGCTTAAAAACCCGGCAGGCCGACGTAGCTCAATCGGCAGAGCACCCGCCTTGTAAGCGGGCGGTTACGAGTTCGATTCTCGTCGTCGGCTCCACAAGTGAATAGTCGGTTGGTCTCTTAGTCAGTTGGTCTTGTCCCAACAGGACCAAGTGACTAGTAGACGAAAGACTACTAGACTGACCGGGCGGTTACCCAAGTGGCCAAAGGGGACTGACTGTAAATCAGTTGGCAGCAGCCTTCGGAGGTTCGAATCCTTCACCGCCCACCTTCCCGGCATTCGCCGGGCAGCACGTCAAGCCCACGTAGCTCAGTCGGCAGAGCACGTTCTTGGTAAGAACGGGGTCATGGGTTCAAATCCCATCGTGGGCTCAGTTGCTGTAACCAACCTTCGACAAGGAGACGATACGATGGCGAAGCAGAAATACGAGCGGACGAAGCCGCACCTGAACGTTGGGACGATGGGGCACATCGATCACGGGAAGACGACGCTGACGGCGGCGATCACG
>DAOUMJ010000247.1:0-5152 GCA_034411715.1 Anaerolineales bacterium
GTTGCAGTACGCAGTACCGCAAGATTTATCTTGCCTTTGCAGGGCAACATGAATGTTGCAGTACGCAGTACCGCAAGATTTATCTTGCCTTTGCGGGGCAACATGAATGTTGCAGTACGCAGTACCGCAAGATTTATCTTGCCTTTGCAGGGCAACATGAAGTTGCAGTACGCAGTACCGCAAGATTTATCTTGCCCGCGCAGGCGCAACATGAATGTTGCAGTACTGATAAACTGCGGAACATCAGTTAATGCACGAGGTTGTCCAGGTCGGCGCCGGAGGATTGAATGTAGCGCGTGAATTCCACGTAGAAAATATCCTCCACCGCGATCATGCCCTCGAACCCGAACAGCGAATCGAACAGGGTCTTGCCGTCGTCGGTAGCGAAGACGAGATCGAGGGCGCGCTTCAATTCGGCGGACACATCCGCAGGCACGGTGGCGGACAGGAAAATCCCATCGTAGGGGATGATGGGCGGGACCTGCCAGACGACGACCACTTCGGTCATGATATTCGGATACTCATCCTTCAGCGCGGGATAGACGCGGGCGTCAATGTACGTGGCGCCGAAATCGCAGATCTCGCCCATGCGGACGGCGCGCACGACGGAAAAATGGCTCTGCAGGAACGCGCCCTCCTCGGTGGGGATGCTGTACCAGTTCAGGATACCCAGTGGGACGAGATGCCCGGAGGGGGAATTGGGCTCGGTCCAGCAGGGCTTCTTTTCGCTGAACTGGGAGAGGGCTTCATGCGCGTCGACGGTGTTTTCTTCCCCGGACGGGTCGAAGTGGGCGGTGAAGCGGTCGGCGCGGGCGATGAACTGCGCGCCGTACGAGGCGATCTCCTCCCGCGTGGAGGCGAAGGCGGCCTGCACGGACTCCCGCTCGTAGGCGCGCACGAGGGCGAACATCGGCAGGACGGCGATGTGGGCGTTGCCGATCTTCATTGACTCGATCAATTCGGAATAGGTGGTGGGAGCGACCGCGACGACGCGATAGCCGGTCTGCTCTTCGAGCAGGGCGGCCAGCGTCTGTCCGTTGGCGACCGTGACCGGGTCCAGGAACTGGGACGGGGGCAGGGCCAGCAGGATGGGGTTGCCGTCCGTGCCGAGGGCGGGGAGGGGGGTGGGAGAGGGTGTCAGGTGCGAGGTGTCAGGTGTCGGGGGCGAGGTGTCGGGCGCCAGGTGGGGGGCGCTCGTGGGGGTAGGGACAGGAACGGCCGTGGGAAGTTCGCAGGCGGTGAGAACGGCGATCAGCGAGCCGCAAACAGCGATCAGTTTGAGAAGGCGCATGAGGCTGCCATGGTTTCCGGGCAAAAGAAAGGGTGTGACAAGGAAGTTGCCCCTTCGATAAAACTGGAAATGCACCTTGCTACTCTCCCAACAACCAATCCATGAACCCCTTCTTTTTCTCCTCCAGCGGACGCGGCTTTGGCGCCGAGATCACGATAACGGTGATGTTGTCGTGTCCCCCGCGCTCGTTGGCCTGCGCCACAAGTCTTTGCACCGCGGCCTTCGGGTTTTCCGCCTCGAGCAAGGTCTTTTGAATCTCGTCCGCCCAGACCATATCGGTCAGGCCGTCCGAGCAGAGCAGGAGGATGTCGTCGGGCAGGAGGGCCATGCCCTGGTTCTTCTGCGCCTGGATGCTGTTTTCGGAATCGCTCAATTTCAGGCGAAAGTCCACCTCGGGCAGTTTCAGCGAACCGAGATAGCGGCGGATGACGTGGACGTTGGGGTGCTCGCGCGCCTCCTCGGGCTGGATGATCTTCTTTTCGACCGCCTCCTGCACCCAGGTATGGTCGGTGGTCAATTGGCGCATCTGCCCCTCGCGCAAAAGGTAGATGCGCGAATCCCCCACGCAGGCAATGTAAAGTTTATCGCCGATGACCCAGGCGCAGGCGCAGGTGGCGCCCATGCCGTGACGGTCATTGTCAGAGGCGGAATGATGCGCGATGGCCTCGCTGGCGGCGTGGACGGCCTCCTCCATGCTCCTGAGCGGGTCGCGGCCGTTGCTTTCGGAGATCGCGTGGCTGATATGATCCACCGCCAGTTCTGCGGCCACCTCCCCGGCGCGATGGCCGCCGATGCCGTCCGAAAGGACGGCAAAGAGGGAGGGTATGGGCTCCTCCCGGCTGAGAACGTGCGAAAGCACGGCGAAGCGGTCCTCGTTGTTCTTCCCGGACATGCCGGGATGGCTGAGGGCGGCGACGTGCAGGTGGGCGCGCTGGGTGCGGATCATGAATCGGCGGGAGCAATAAGCGGTTCGGAAACTTCCGGCGGGTTCCTCAACTCGAAACGAACCATCAGATTTCCGAAGTGTACCCTATCCCCATGTTTTAAGGGATAGCCCTCATGGGTGACCGGCTCGTAGTTCACCCACGTCCCCGCCGTCGAATTCTGGTCGAAGAGGATGTACCCCGCCTCGGTCTGGCGGATGCGCGCGTGAAGCGGCGAAAGCGCTGGCTCGTCGAGAATGATGGAGGAGCGAACCGGGTCGGCGCCGAGCGTGACCTCCGGGCCGGCGATCGGGATCGGGGAAGCAGGAGCCGGCCTCCCGTCTGGATGGAGGCGGACGAGGCGCGCCGCGGCTTCCGTGACCTGGTCCGGCCGCGTCCGCCGAGGCGTTGTCCTTCTCCCGGTCGGAGGTTCCAGCACGGCAGGCACCGGCTGGGTGAGCGGATCGGCGTATTGGCGGCGCTTTGCCCTGCGCTGGCTGCGCGCCCGGCGGACGCGCGTCCCGAAGAGGACGGCCAGAAGCGCCAGCCCGGCCGCGGCCACCACGCTCCAGACGATGACGAAACGATAGCGCGCCAGCCAGATGAGCGGGCCGCCGCGCGGTTTGAGAACCGTGACGAAGACCGGCAGGCTGAGGCTTTCGCCGGTCAGGCCGAGGCTGTCGGTGGCCTCCACTTTCAGGGTGTGCTGGCCGCTGACGGCGTATCCGCTCAGGTCCCAGGTGAACTGGTCGAGCGCGCCGGAGGTGTTCTCTGCCGCCAGTTCGCCGTCCACGTACAAGGCGACGCGGACGATGGGGCGCGGGTGGCCGTCGGGAAAATCGAAGAGGACCTCGAGAGGCAGTTCGCCCGGGAGGAGGATTTCGGTGTTGTAGGGGTCCTCGGGCGGCGCGGCGCGCGTCACCTGCGCGGGCAGCGCCAGCAGGATGGGATTGGGCGGCTGGACGTTGAGGGTGAAGGCCTGCGGCTCGGAGGAGACGCTCGTCCCGCCGCCGAGGGAGACGTCCACGCTCAGGGTGTGCTCGCCGCTCGAAGTCAGGGCCGAGGCGTAGGTCAGGCGGTAGACGCGGCGCAGGGGCGAGAAATAGGTTTCGGGATTGGGCAGCGTCTCGCGGCCGGAGAAGGTCACGAACCCGCCGCCGGTCTGCGCGGCAAGAGTCTGAAGGAGTTGTACGCTTGGATGCTTGAAATACTGTTCGCCGTCCACCAGCCAGATGGTGATGCGCGTGCGCGATTCGAGAGCGCGTTCGGCGATGGCCGCCAGCGCGGTTTCCAGCGCGGGGTCCTCGATATGCGGCGTGATGAACAGCACGGCGCGTTTCATGCCCACCTGCGGCGCGGCGGCCAGGGCAACGTCCAGCGAGAGCGCGAGGGATTGGATGTTGGGCGTGGTGGCGCGGAAGTTGGGCTGGAAGGCGATGAAACTGGCAAGCCAGGCTTCGGGCGTGGTATGGGCGATCAGCGGCCCGGCGATGGTGACGAGGCTCAGGTCGTCGCCCGGCTGCGCGTCCGCGCGGGACTGCGCCCATCCGCCCAGCATTTGCTGGACGCGCTGGTAGCGCGTGACTCCCTGGGCGTCGCGCGCGTCCAGCGTGGGCCCGGGGTTGACCCCGATCACAATTTGCGCGCCGACCGGTTCCTCGGTCAGTTCCTGAACCGGGCGCGGGTTGCCGTCCTCGAGCGCGGCCGCGTCGGCCGGTTTCAATCCACTCACGAACTGGCCGGAGGCGTCGTACACGTCCAGCAGGGCGGAGACCTTCGGGAAGGCCGAGGCGTCCGGCGCGCCGATCTCGGCGTAGGCGGAGGTTTGGGCGAAGGCGAAGGATGAAGGATGAAGGATGAGGGATGAAAGGAGGAGAAAAGATGAAAGATAAAAGATGAAGGATGAAGGATGAATTATGAAATCCGAATTATGAAAACGAGCGCGAGGAGACTTTCCCCGTGTTTGGTTGCATGTTGCGTGTTCCGTTCGATGTCGTTTCATTGCCGGCAATCGTCAATCGAAAATCGTCAATCGAAAATCCCTACTCCCACTCGATGGTAGCGGGCGGCTTACTGGTAATATCATACACCACCCGATTTATTCCGTCCACTTCGTTGACGATACGGTTCGCCACCTTTGCAAGCAGGTCGTGCGGCAGGCGCGCCCAGTCGGCGGTCATAAAGTCCTCGGTGGTCACCGCGCGGATGGCGGCCGCCTCCTGGTACGTCCGCTGATCGCCCATCACGCCCACCGAGCGGACGGGGAGCAGAACGACAAACGCCTGCGACGTTTCCGCGCCCTTGCCCAAAAATCCCGCACGGGACAACTCCTCGATCAGGATGGCATCCGCCGCCCGCAGGCGACTCACACGCTCGCGCGTCGCCTCGCCGAGACAGCGCACGGTCAGCCCCGGACCCGGGAACGGCTGCCGCCACACGAGCGACTCAGGCAGCCCCAGCGCCTCGCCGACGGCGCGCGCCTCGTCCTTGAACAAATAGCGCAGCGGCTCCACCAGTTCGAACTGCATGTCTTCGGGAAGTCCGCCCACGTTGTGATGCGTCTTGATCCTCTCGGCCTTGTTTCGGTCCGGCGCGGACGACTCGACCACGTCGGGATAGATCGTCCCCTGCACCAAAAACTTCGGCTGGCCGAGTCCCCGCGCCTGCGCCTCGAAAATGCGGATGAACTTCTCGCCGACGATCTTCCGCTTCTGCTCCGGTTCGGTCACGCCCTTGAGCGCGTCGAAGAACTCGTCTGCCGCGTCCACAGTAATCAACTCGGCGTGCAAATTTCCGCGAAACGCCGCCGCGACCTGCCCGCCCTCGTCCTGGCGAAGCAAGCCCGTGTCCACGAACACGCAGATCAACTGGTCGCCGATAGCCTTGTGAACCAGCGCCGCGGCCACCGAAGAATCCACCCCGCCCGAAACCGCCGCCA
>DAOUMJ010000248.1:0-2993 GCA_034411715.1 Anaerolineales bacterium
TTAACGTGCGATGGGATACGTATCTCCCAGATTCCTGTCGGATACGTGTCTACCAGACTCAAGCGTCGGCTATGTGTCTACCAGAGCTTACAACAGGTAAACAGGTAAACAAAAGAGCCTTCCATTTTGGGAGGCTCTTTCACTTGTGTACGTGTGTACCTGTGTACTTGTGTACCTTATCAATAAAACCCAACCGACCGATCCACCACCCGCGCGTACTCGTCAATTCCCCCGCGGACGTTGAAGACGTTCGTCCAGCCGTTCTTCGCGAGCCAGCGTGTGACCTGCGTGCTGCGGTTGCCGTGGTGACAAAGAACGTACACGCTTCGCGCGTGACCGTCGGCGGGCGCGGGCAGCATGGACGTTCCCTCCACCGACAGCCGACTCAGCGCGGCATGGACGAGTCGCCTATCTTCGATGTTGGCGCGCAGTAACTCGTCCGCTTCGCGCACATCGAGCAGGATAAACTCCTCGTCTGATTTGAGTTTCTCGGCGAGGACGGTCACGTCAATTTCGGGGAGGGGTTTGGAAAACATAAAACTCCATCTGCCATGTAGTACCGCAACATTCATGTTGCCTGCGAGGGCAAGATAAATCTTGCGGTACTACTTGGTTATCTCTTTTTCCTCTTCGGCTTCGCATTCCCATTCGATTGCAACGCGGGCAGGTACAATCGCTCCACGTATTCCTTCACCATGCGGCGCGTGCTGAATTGCGGAGTGATTGTTCGAATGGCATTCCTGGCGCGGGCGATCCATTTGTGGGGGAGGCCGTTCGCGCCCATGTCGTAGTAGAGCGGGATGACTTCGTTTTCGAGAGTCTCATACAGGCTCTCGGCATCGGCTTCATCTTGTACTTGTGCGTCCAATTCCGCGTCCTCGCCGATGGCCCAGCCGTTTTGACCGTTGAAGGCTTCGCGCCACCACCCGTCCAACACGGAGAAGTTGAGCGCGCCGTTGATGGCGGCCTTCATGCCCGAAGTGCCGCTGGCTTCCATTGGGCGGCGCGGGGTGTTGAGCCACACGTCCACGCCCTGGACGAGGTAACGCGCCAGGTTCATGTCGTAATCTTCGAGAAAGACGAGTCGTCCGCCCGTCTCCGCTTTTTTGACGGTGCGATAAATCTGCTGGATGAGTTGCTTGCCGGGCTCGTCCGCGGGATGCGCCTTGCCCGCGAAGATAATTTGCACAGGCATATTCGGCTGGTTGATGAGTTCAAGCAGGCGATCCACATCCTGCATGATCAGCCCGGCGCGTTTGTAGGTGGCGAAGCGGCGCGCGAATCCAATCGTCAACGCGTAGGGATTGATCAGCACGCCCGAAGCGACCACCTGAACGGGATGCACGCCGTCCTCCAGCCATTGCACGCGAGCGCGTTCCCGCAGATAGAATGCCAGTTTGCGTTTCAAGTGCGTGCGGACCGCCCAAAACTCCCCATCGGGGATCGAATCCACCTTCGACCACAGGTCGGGATCGTCGAGATGGTCGAGCCAGTCCGCGCCGAGGTATTTGTCGTACAGGAGACGCATCCGACGCGCGATCCAGTTGGCGATGTGGACGCCGTTGGTGACGTGCGTAATCGGCACATCCTCCTCGGCGCGGTCGTTCCACAGGAAATGCCACATCCTGCGCGAGACGCGTCCGTGCAGTTCGCTGACGGCGTTGCGTCCCTCGGCGAGTTTGAGCGCGAGGATGCCCATGCTGAAGGTCTCGCCCCAGGGCTGTTGGTGACGCGCCAGGTCAATGAATTCGTCGCGGCTGAGGCCGAGTTCCGGCCAGAGCGCGGCGAGGTGCTTGTCTATCAGCCATAGGGGAAATTCGTCGTTGCCCGCGGGGACGGGGGTGTGAGTGGTGAAAATGTTGGAAGCGCGCGTCTGTTCGAGGGCGTCGGCGAAGGCGTGGCCTGAGGCGACTAGTTCGCGCGCCCGCTCCAAAGTCAGGAAGGCCGCGTGTCCTTCGTTCGTATGCCAGACCAGCGGGTTGTATCCGAGAGTCCGCAAGGCGCGCACGCCGCCCACGCCCAGCAACACTTCCTGCGCGACGCGGAAGTTGAGGTCGCTCCAGTAGAGGCGGGCGGTGAGAGTCCGATCGGCCTCGCTGTTGCCATCCACGTTGGAGTCCAGCAAATACAGCGGGACGCGCCCGACGCGCACTTCCCAGATCTGCAACGTGACGACGCGGTCGGGAAATTCCACAGAGACCGTGACACGTTTTCCGTCGTCACCCAAAACGGGGAGGAACGGATGCTCGTGAATCTCAACAGGGTTGTTGATGGCTTCCTGCCAGCCGTCTTCGCTGATGTGCTGGGTGAAGTAGCCCTGCGAATAGAGGAAGCCGATGCCGACGAGCGGCAGGCCGAGGTCGGAGGCTTCCTTGAGGTGATCGCCCGCCAGCACGCCGAGGCCGCCCGAATAAATGGGCAGGGTTTCGTGCAGTCCGTATTCCATCGAAAAATACGCGACGGGACGGCCGGCGAGTTCGGGATGCGCGCTCCCAGCCCAGGTCTGCTTTTCGGACAGATACAGGTCGAAGTCCGCGAAGACGCGGTCGTACATCGCGGTGTAATCCTTGCTTTGCGCGGCGGCGTTGAGGGCGGAGCGTCCCACTTCGCGCAGCATCAAAATCGGGTTGTGCGCGAGGCTCTCCCACAGGTCGTAATCGAGGCGGGCAAAGAGGCGCGTGGCGTCGGGGTTCCACGTCCACCACAGGTTGTAGGCCAGTTCGCCGAGGCGCGCAATGCGGCGCGGCAGGTCGAAGCCGTTGGGGGTGTGCGCGAGGAATTTGGTCATGGTGGGCAATGATACCAGATTAGTTTTGTAGTTTGATGGTTACGTAGTGCGTGTTGCGTGTTACGTAACTTGTGTACGTGTGTACCTGTGTACTTGTGTACCTGTGTACCTGTTGTAAGCTCTGGTAATCACGTAGCCGATGAATTAATCTGGTAGACACGTAGCCAGTGCGAATCTGGCAATTACGTAGCCGATTGTTCTTTAA
>DAOUMJ010000249.1:0-6238 GCA_034411715.1 Anaerolineales bacterium
ATAAGTGCTCCTTTGACTTGGCGGTCTGGGAGCCTATCCTACCTCAGCTTGCCTCTCCTTCAACCGCTTCCGTTGCACTTACGAGTTGAATCCGCCGAGAGAAAGATGTCATCGAACGATCAGAAAAAGTTGTCGCGCCGCGATTTTCTCAAACTGGCTGGAACCACTGCGGGCGCCATGGCCTATCTTGCAGCCTGCGCTCCCAGCGGCGGCGGAGTCACCGGCCCGGACCTGACCAGCGGCGAATCCATCCCCCTGGACGACCTGATCAAGGCTGCCAAGGCGGAAGGCGAATTGACCACCATCGCGCTGCCGCACGACTGGGCCAACTACGGTGAGATCATCGAGACCTTCAAATCCAAGTACGGCCTGAAGATCAACGAACTCAACCCCGATGCCGGTTCCGCCGACGAACTGGAGGCCATTCGCGCCAACAAGGACAGCAAGGGCCCGCAAGCGCCGGATGTGATTGACATCGGCGTCGCGCACACTGAAACCGCCATGAAAGACGGCCTGCTCGCCAAGTACAAGGTGGCCGATTGGGATACCATCGAGATGAAAAACCCGGATGGCTACTGGTGGGCCGAGTATTATGGCGTGCTGGTCTTCGAGGTGGTCAAACCCGATATCGCCGAATCGCCGAAGGACTGGGAGGACCTGCTCAAGCCGGAATACAAGGGCAAGGTGGCCATGGCTGGCGACGTGCTCAAGTCCAACCAG
The DNA here is from genome assembly GCA_034411715.1 of Anaerolineales bacterium. Taxonomy (GTDB): domain Bacteria; phylum Chloroflexota; class Anaerolineae; order Anaerolineales; family Villigracilaceae; genus Denitrolinea. The sequence goes on from DAOUMJ010000249.1 coordinate 721, forward strand.
TCGGTGCAGACCGTCCTGGCGTCGGGTTTGGCTCGCACCGGCGGCGATATTACCAAGGCGGCCGAGGCCGGCCTTCAGTTCTGGAAGGAAATGCACGATTCGGGCAACTTCATCCCCGTCATCGCCGACCAGGGGCGCATCGCCCAGCGCGAGACCCTCATCGTCATGGAGTGGGACTACCTGGCGCTGGCCAACCGTGATGCCCTGGCGGGCAACCCGGAACTGGAGATCATTGTTCCTGAAAGCGGCGTTCTCGCGGGACCGTATGCCGGTGGCATCAGCGCTTACGCGCCGCACCCGTACGCCGCCCGCTTGTGGTGGGAGTTCGTCATGTCGGACGAGGGCCAGAACCTGTACCTCAAGGGCTATGCCCACCCGATCCGCTTCAACGACATGGTCAGCCGCGGCGTTGTCCCGCAGGAAATGCTGGATAAACTGCCGCCCGCCGATGCCTACGAGAAGGCGTTCTTCCCGACCATTCAGCAGTTGACCGAGACCAAAGCCTACATCACCGAGAATTGGCGCAGAGTCGTCTTCGGCGAGTAATCTCTTTCCCGACCTGGACCCCAAAGGTCATGACAACCTTTGGGGTCTATTGTAAATCGTCGAAAGGAGTTTAGCGTGAGCGTTGCGGACAACCTTTCCAAACCTCCTGTCAAAAAAATGAATTGGGATTGGGTTGGGGTCGCGCCTTTTTTCCTCTTTGCGATTGTCTTCCTCTTCCTTCCCTCCCTCTCGATTTTCTATCGCAGTTTCCAGGCCAATGATGGAAGCATTACCTTCGACAACATCATTGCCCTGTTTACCGTGCGGGATATTATCAATGCCTACAAGACCAGCCTGCAGATCAGCCTGATCACCGCCGTAGGTGGTGCGGTCTTTGGTTTCCTTCTGGCTTACGCGGTGGTGCTGGGAGGACTGCCGCGCGGCATCCGCACGTTCATGTCCACGTTTTCGGGCGTGGCCTCCAACTTTGCGGGTGTGCCGCTGGCCTTTGCCTTCATCGCCACCATGGGTAACGCCGGGCTGGTCACCCGCTGGATCGAGTCGATCTTCAACATCAGCACGCGCGAACTGGGTTTCAGCATCTACAACATGTGGGGACTGAGCATCGTATACATGTACTTTCAATTCCCGTTGATGGTGTTGATCATGGCGCCCGCGCTGGACGGCCTGCGGCGCGAATGGCGCGAGGCCTGCGAGAACCTGGGCGGGAATTCCTATCATTACTGGCGGTACGTGGCCCTGCCAATTCTGCTGCCTTCCTTGTTAGGCACGATGATCCTGCTCTTCGGCAATGCTTTCGGCGCGTACGCCACCGCCTACGCGTTCTCCGGCAGTTTTATCAACCTGGTCACCATTCTCATCGGGGCGCAGATCCAGGGCGACGTGCTGTATAACCCCGGCCTGGGCAACGCCCTGGCGCTGGGGATGATCGTAATCATGGGCCTTTGCATGGCTGGTTATGTGTGGATGCAGAGGCGCGCTGCGAGGTGGGTGCGATGAAGAAAACCAACATCTGGGCCTGGTTCATCCTGTTCGTCGGCATGGTGTACTTCTTCCTGCCGCTCATTTCCACTTTCGAGTTCAGCCTGAAGATGATCAAGGATCGCTACACCTTCGAGGCCTACCGCGTGGCCTTCACGGATCCGAAGTTTTTTCTCAATTTCGGTTACTCGGTGTTGTGGGCGATCCTGACCATCGTCTGCAGCACCCTGCTGGTGGTGCCGACCGCCTATTGGGTGCATTGGAAACTGCCCAAGGCCCGTCCCTTTGTGGAATTCGTGACTCTCATGCCCTTTGTGGTACCGGCGGTGGTGTTGACCTTCGGCCTCATCCGCCTGTACGGGCGTCCGCCCATTGTGCTGATCGGCAGTCCCATTCTGCTGATCGCCGGTTACATCGTGCTTTCGCTGCCCTACATGTTCCGGGCGGTGGATACCGGCCTGCGCGCCATTGACGTACGCACCCTCACCGAAGCCGCCCTGAGCCTGGGCGCGGGGTGGGGGACGATCCTCACACAGGTCATCTTCCCCAACCTGCGGGTGGCGATCCTGAGCGGCGTCTTCCTCACCTTTGCCATCGTCATGGGTGAGTTTACCTTTGCCTCCCTGCTGTATTGGCCCGCTTTCGGTCCCTACATGGAGGAGATCGGCTCGATGCGCGCCTACACACCCCAGGCGCTTTCTGTGGTCAGTTTCCTGCTGACCTGGGCTTCCATCGGCCTGTTACAGTGGATTGGACGCGGCCGCGTACAGGAACAGGTCGCCGGCGCGCACTAATCATGCGAGGACACCATGTCATTTTTGGAAATCAATAACGTAAGCAAGAAATTCGGCGCAACGGAAGCCGTCAGCGATTTCAACCTCCACGTCGAAAAGGGCGAACTGGTCTCTTTTCTCGGCCCCAGCGGATGCGGCAAAACCACCACCCTGCGCATGGTGGCGGGTTTCGAAATTCCCACCGAAGGGCGGATCGTGATGGATGGCAGGGATATAACGGACATGCCGTCCAACCAGCGGGATGTCGGCATGGTCTTCCAGTCCTACGCGCTCTTTCCGAACATGACCGTGGCGGGCAACATCGGATTCGGTCTCAAGGTGATGAAAAAATCAGTGGAGGAGATCGCGCAACGTACCGCTGAAATGCTGGAACTTATCAACATGCCGGAGTACGGCCATCGCTATCCCTATCAACTTTCGGGCGGCCAGCAGCAGCGCGTGGCGCTGGCGCGGGCGTTGGCGCTGCGTCCCGATGTGCTGCTGCTCGACGAACCGCTCTCCGCCCTCGATGCGAAGATCCGCGTCTCCCTGCGCGCCGAGATACGCGCCATCCAGCGCAAACTCGGCATCACGGCCATCTACGTGACGCACGACCAGGAGGAGGCCCTGTCGCTGTCGGATCGCGTGGTCGTGATGAATGCCGGTCAGATGGAGCAGGTTGGCACTCCCTTCCAGATCTACAATTTCCCTGAAACCGCCTTCGTGGCGAATTTCGTCGGCACTTTGAATACAGCCACAGTGCTCGTGGTTGATCCATCCGGCGGCGTTCTCGATATGGACGACGTGCGTTTTCTGTCCGCAGACGACGATTTGAAGAACAAAAAGAAAGGGGACAAGGCGCTTCTGTCCATTCGCCCGGAGCGCTTCAGTTTCGCCTCCGAACAGAAAAAGGACAACGTGCTGGATTGCGTCATCGAAAACATCACCTTCCTCGGCTCCATCGTCCGCATCCAGGTGAAGATCGGCGATGCCAAATTCTACATGGACACCTTCAACAATCCCTTCCTCGAACTGCCGAAGATCGGCGACAGGAGCCAGGTCACCTGTTCGAAAGAGGCGGTGCTGGTGCTGAACCATTGAGCGGGATTGTCAGATCACATCTTCGATTTCAAGCCACGCGGGTTCGGGGTTGCTCAGCGTCCCGAACCCGATTTTTCCTTCTGGCGTGAACGCCGCGTACTGATTGTCAATCCAGATGACGAGGCCGAGCGGCGGACGCGGACTCACGGGCGACTCCAACACGAGCGCGTCGTCCACCCAAAAAGCGGACCGCGTCGGACTCCACTCGAGCCGGTACGCGTGCCATTGGGCCGCGTCCACGCTCAGGCGGACGCCGTCCTCGCGGATGACGCGGCCTGCCAAGCCCCTCAGCCATTTCCTTGTCCTGCGTGTAGCCAGAATTGGGAGAAGGATTGGAAGGGAGAGAAGCCCAAACGAGGCGAGAAGCGGCGATGGGATTTTGGGAGAGCGAAAAGATTGAGCGAGGAATCCATTGCCTGTAGGGGCAGACCTGCGCGCCTGCCCGTGCGCCTGCCTTGTTTCGTTGGAGCGCGGAATTTCATTCCGCCCCACACCGCCGCTCGAAAACGACAGCCAATTCTCCTCCGACGCGTGGAAGAACCAGGTGGCGTTTGGCAGCGCGGGCAATCGAAACGGATTCCCGCCGAAACCGAGCGAAAGGCCGAAGGGATCGTTCCACAGCCCAAAGCCCCACGTCCCGGGGATGGAGTCGTTCGAAGCCCGCGCGCGCAGGCTGAAGGTCAGGGGAGGATGCGAGGAGAAAGCGCGGCGGGGGAGGCGGGCGTAATCGTCCAATTGGGCGAGGCGGTAGGCGGCGGCGTCGCCCGCGGCCATCTCCATCCGCCAGCCATGCGGGAGGGGCGTCACGTTTGCATTGCGCGAAAATCGAGGGGTGAGGTTCATGGGAGATGCAGAAAACCTGGCTGCCTGCCCATTATTCCGCGACGATCACCCTGTTCTTGCCCTGCGTCTTTGCGGCTTTCAACGCCTGTTGCGCGGCTTCGAGCAGGGAGGCGGCCTGTCCGCCGTGTTGGGGATGGCAGGCGATGCCGATGGAGATGGTGGTGGGATACAACCATGCCTCCGAGGCGCGTTCCACGAGAACGCGCAGGCGCTCGCCCACGGCCCGCGCCTGTTCCGCTTCGGTATCGGGCAGGATGAGGATGAATTCGTCGCCCATGCGCCAGCGGCCGAGGAAGTCGTTCGGGCGGAGCGCCGACGTGAGGGTTTCGCCCAGTTTTCGGATCACTTCATCTCCCGCCGCATAGCCCATGTTGTTGTATTTGCGCAGGTCGTCGCCGTCCATGAGGCAGATGCTGAGCGATTTTCCCTGCTGCGTGGCCTCATCCAGCGCAAGGTCGAGTTTGTGCTGGATGGCGAGCATGTTTGGAGAATTGCTGATGGGGTCGGTGTAGGCCAGGCCGAAGGTGTTTTCGAGCATGAAGCCCAGGTCGGCGATCCGTTTGGCCATCATCACGAGCGCCTGGGCGGTATCGTATTTCATGTTCAGGAAGGGGTCCACCTGGATGACTTTGAACTGCTGGTCGCTGGCGGAGAAATTGTGTTTTTCGTTCAGGTATTTCCACACGACCGCGGCGTCGAGGGAGATTCCCTCGGGAAAATGGAATATCGTAATGCGCGCCAGCGGCGGCTGCAGGCCGAATTGTTTCGCGTCCTCGTTGAGGCGTTCCGATAATTTTCGGGCTTTGTCGGCGTGGATTTGGTGGGTTTCTCCGACGAGGACGGCTACAAAATCGTCCCCCGAAATTCGATAGGCGACCGCGTCCGTCATATCCTTGATGGCGAATCCAAACCAGCGCAGCAGGCTGTCGCCGAAGGCGCGGCCTTTGGTCTCGTTGATGCAGTTGAGGTTGCAAACGTCCACGGCGATCATCGTGAGGGGCGCGAGCGCTCGGTTCCCGAAATCGTCGGCGAGCGCCTCGGAGAAACTGACCAGGTTGTTGCAGCCCGTCAGCAGGTCGGTGCGAAAGAAGGGGTTATGCTGTTCGGATCTTTCCATCCCGTTCGTTTCCAGGTGTCGTGTGAAGGAAGAGAATACGTTGCCATTATAATGGGCAGGCATGTTGAACGGGTTTGCAGTTTTGACAGAAATAGGACAGTAATTCCCGTTATGTCATTGCGAGGGCGCTTTTCCCGAAGCAATCCCCCCGTTTTGCAAGGAGACTGCTTCGTTCCTCGCAGTGACATTCTCATAA
>DAOUMJ010000250.1:0-4678 GCA_034411715.1 Anaerolineales bacterium
CTCAAATGCCCGCCCCCTCCCTGCCTCCCCCGCGTGGACTCTCGTCCGCCGCGGCGCGCATGAAACATTTCGACACTCCCTTCGGTCGCAATGCGCCGCCTGTCCAGGTCTGCGCCGCGAAACATCACAGCGATGGGATAAAATCGTAGTAGTCATTTACTGAAAAGAGGTGTTGTATGACCATCCTGATAGAAATACCCGATACCGTAGCGCGTGCGATAAGAATCCCACGCAAAGAACAGAAACGCCAATTGAAAATAGAACTGGCGCTCAGCCTGTATACGCAGGGCATTCTTTCGTTTGGAAAAGCCGCCGAATTGGCTGCTATGACCAAGATGGAATTCAATCTGCTTCTTGGCAAGCGCAATATCCCGCGCCAATACGACGAGACCGACCTTCAAGACGATATCGCCTATGCCAGCCGTTAGCGATGCTTCCCCGATTCTCGGCTTGGCGATCATTGGCCAATTGAATCTGTTGCAGGAACAGTTTGGAGAAATATACATTCCCCAGGCCGTTCTTGCAGAACTAAAAGTGACCGAGAATTTTCATGGTGCGTTTGTTATTCAGGCTGCCTTGAATGATGGCTGGTTGCAATCGCAGGAAATTCAGAATAAGCCGCTTGCAAAATCTTTATTGTTGGAATTGGATCAAGGCGAAGCGGAAGCGATTACCCTGGCAGTGGATTTGGGCTTTGAAATGATCGTCATGGATGAAAAGATCGGACGGGAACGCGCCAGGGGATTGGGATTAATAACCGTTGGCGTCTTGGGCGTGTTGTTGAGCGCCAAGAAGCAAGGACGGATCTCATCGCTAAAAAACGCCATGTCCGCTTTGCGGAATGAAGTTGGCTTTTTCATTTCCGACGATTTGTATCGTCAGATTTTGGAGCAGGCTGGCGAATGAACGACCTGACAGGTTTTCTCACATGCCTGATTCTCAATCACCATTTTCTCTGCATGGACTCTCGCCCGCCGCGGCGCGCATGATGCCTATCCAGGTCTGCGCGGCGAAACTTCACATGCCGATGGGATGAGATTTTGGAGTCCGCTATAATGGTGAAAGATTGAAAGGAGTACAAAATGAATGCAGACACTCTTGCGCTCGCGCCACAGGAACTCATCCGCAAGGCAGTTATCGAAGTGGCGCAACTGCCAGAAAAGGAATTGCTAATCGTTATTGAGATGGTGGACTCGCTCAAAAAACAGCGCGCGCGTCCCAACCGAGAATTGGCGGTGGAAATCCTTGCGTACGCCAAAGCCCGCGCGGCGGAGATGAAACATCTTTCCCGCGCCGAAGTGATGGAGAAATTTAGCAAGACACTTGACGCGATTCGCGCCGAAGCCATCGCAAAAGGCACGGCCATCGAGGGGGAATGGGAAGATGATTAATTCCATTCGCGCTGTGCTGGACACGAACGTTTTTGTCTCCTCCGCGTTGAGCAAGAATCCATCCAGCCCAACCCGCGAAGTGATTGACCGATGGAAGCGCGGCGAGTTTGTGCTATTGATCTGCACATCGCTTGCGGAAGAGGTACTTGAAAAGTTGCTGGATCACAGTATTGACGCGGAGAAAATCAGATCTTTGGCTGAGACGTTGGAAAATTTGGCGGAGTGGGTCGAAGTTCCCATCGAAAAAATCGAAGCCCTGCTCTCCGACCCCGACGATAACGTGGTTGTCGCCTGCGCGGTGGAAGGGAAGGCAAACTACCTGGTAACGTATGATCCGCATTTCGATTCCCTGCAAGGCGAATATCGCGGAATCAAGGTCGTCAAAGCCATTCCGTTTTTGGAAGTATTGCGGACAATGACCAGCGGATCGCTTCGCGAAACGGATTAGCGGATACAGCGTCCATCATCCGTTTATCCGATTGAAATCCGTTGGTCACTACGCCGCAAAACATCACATGCCGATGGGATGAGATTTTGGAGTCCGCATATAATGGTGAAAGTTGGAAAGGCAGGTTGCCATGAATGTTTCTTTGACTGTACCTCCTGAAATGGAACGCAAATTAAAGCAAGCCGCCAGTCAGGTCGGGTTGAGTCCCGATTCCTACATTGTGCGGTTACTGCAACAGGAATTGCAAGCCCGCGCAACGCCCGCGCGTTTGTCCCCTGAGGAGACCGATCTCCTACAACGGATCAACGCCAGCCTTTCCGCGATGGAATGGGAACGTTATCGAGCGTTGTTGGAAAAGCGTGATGCCGAAATGTTGAGCGATGAGGAACACGCAGAATTAATTGCCCTTTCTGATCAGATCGAAGAGGCCAACGTCCGCCGCATGGAGGCTGTTACGGAGTTGGCGAGGATTCGCAAGGTGACTGTCCCTGAGTTGATGTCAACCATGGAACTAAGTCCTGCTCATGGCTGAATCGTAGACTCAATCGCTCAAAGTAAGATTTGTTGTGAAAGGAAAATATCCCATGAACGCAGATACTTTGGATACTGAAAAATTGTTGAGACAGGTTATTACCAGTGTTGCCCAACTGCCTCCGAATGATTTGCTGGTCGTGTATGAAACCATCAGCGACTTGAAGCAGAAAGAAAGCGAAAAATCATCCCTGACAGCGGATGAAATACTGGCGCGCGCCAAAGCCCGCGCAGTCGGGATGAGAAACTTGTCGCATGAGCAAATCGTTCAACGGTTCATTGACGCGACAGAGCGAATCCGCGCCATCGCCATCGAAAAAGGCACAGCCATCGAGGGGGAGTGGGAAAGTGACTAAACGCCTGCGCGCCGTGTTCGATACCAATGTCTTTGTGTCAGCGTCCCTGAGCAAGAACGCAAATAGCCCTACGCGCGAATTGAGGGAACGCTGGAAGAGGAATGAGTTCACGCTGGTTATCTGCGACCAAATTGCCAAAGAATTGATCGAAAAACTTAAAGAGCGCCACATTCCTCCCGAGGAGATCGTTGAACAAACCGCCGCCTTGGCGAGCTCGGCGGAATGGGTTGTCGTGCCAGAAGAAGAGATCGAAGCCCTGCTCTCCGATCCCGACGACAATGTGGTTGTCGCCTGCGCGGTGGAAGGAAAGGCAAACTATCTGGTGACGTATGACCCGCATTTTGATTCCCTGAAAGGCGACTATCGCGGAATCAAGATTGTCAAAGCCATTCCGTTTTTGGAAGTGTTGCGGAGTGAGTGAGTTTTATGTCGTCAAAACGAAACCGCCAGTCAAAGCCATCCAGCGCCGCCGAAGATGTTTTGAAAATGATGTACGCGCAAGGCAAGGCGCAGTTCGGCGATGCCATGAAGGGCTTTTGGCTCTATGACGGCGACTTATGTCCTGCCTGTATGCAAAACCCTCTTGGCGTGGTAAATTTCAAAGGGAAAGAAGCGCTTTCAATCAACGGATTCATGTATCGCGAGCGCGGCGTTTTGATCGGATACTTTCTGTGTGAGATATGCACCCTGTTTATTCATGAACAGTCACAGAAGCATCCGTATCAAGAGACTCCGTTACATGCAAAGATCGAAGAGAATTTGAGAAACGCTTATCATGGATATTTGGCTTCGTTGAATTGAAAGAAGAGGTTGATATGGCTCTTGATACAGTAGAACGGTTACTCAAACAAGCAAATACACTTTCTCCTAATGAGCAATTGTTGCTTGCCACGCGCCTGATCGAGAAGGTGAGACAAGTCAACAAACCCATGACTGGCAAGGACTTGCTCAAATCTGGTCTTGTCGGCATGTGGGCGGATAGACAAGACATCGGTGACAGTGTATCTTATGCGCGGAAACTTCGGGCGCAGGCACAAACAATGACCAGCGGATGAGAAAACGGATAATTGGATAGAGCGTCCATCATCCGTTTATCCGCTTCGCGAAGCAATCCGTTGGTCACTACGCCGCGAAACATCACATGCCGATGGGATAGTTGTTTATCGGAGTCGAAAGTCTCCAGACTTTCGAGTGTATAATTTTTAGAAAGGATTCAAAATGGCGCTTAACACCTATCCCAACCTGGTTTTGAATAAAGTCGCGAACTCGCTTGTGGCGGCGAAACGCTATCCCACCGTGGAAGATGCCCTATGGGACATGGCCGCGTCCACCGTGCGCGGCAAGATGACCTATTACCGCCGCCGAATCCGCAAAATGGAAAACAAGTACGGGGTGGATTTTGACAAGTTCACGGCGCGCCTGAAAGGTAACGCCAAACCCGCGCAGGAGGATGATTGGCTGGCGTGGCGTTCCGCCCGTTCCATGTTAGCGGACTGGCAGAAGACCTATCAGGAACTGCTCCATGAACGCGCTCGTTGATGATGTTTTAGGTATCCTGCGGACGAACGCGTTGATTAAAAACACGCGTGTTGTCCATCTTGACGAAACTCCATCGGGAAAATTGGAGGTCAAGATTCGTTGTCAGTTGCCGAAGAACCATCAACTCCAGATTTGGATTCACGTCGAGCCAGAGTTTCAGGATTATGCGTATCAGGTTTTTACTTCTGTCCCGCTCCTGCGCTGGGACAACTCTCCTCACTACAACCATCTTCAGTCCGCGCCGCACCATTTCCACGATGAGCGCGGGAAAGTGCATGAATCTTCCCTGATTGGAAATATCCAGCAGGATTTAAGAATTGGACTTTAGACAAAATTTGACAAAGAAGAGGAACTGTATCAAACTGGGAGCATGAACAAGCATGAACATGCCACGCAATTGATGCAGTTCCGGT
>DAOUMJ010000251.1:0-28085 GCA_034411715.1 Anaerolineales bacterium
TGGGATACGTATCTCCCAGATTCCTGTCGGATACGTGTCTACCAGACTCAAGCGTCGGCTATGTGTCTACCAGAGCTTACAACCTGTGTACGTGTTTACCTGTCTACCTGTGTACGGTAGAATGGGAACATGTCCATCGTTCAACTTTTTGTGACCTGTCTCTGCGATACGTTCTACCCCGAAGTGGGCGAGGCCGTCGTGGACGTTCTCTCCCGCCTCGGCGTTTCCGTGGACTTCCCGCGCGGGCAGACCTGCTGCGGACAGCCCGCCTTCAACGCGGGCCTGCGGGCGGACGCGCGGCAAATGGCGGAACATACGATTGAGGTGTTCGAGGGGACTGCAAAGTCTCCAGACTTTGCGCAAAATCGGGAGATTTTGCACTCCGACATCGTATCCCCTTCTGGCTCCTGCGTCCATACGATCCGCGTCAACTACCCCGAACTGTTCGCGGACGATCCCGCCTGGCTGGCGCGCGCCCAATCCCTCGCGGCGCGGACTTACGAATTCAGCGAATATCTCGTGGACAAACTCGGCGTCACGGATGTCGGCGCGCGCTGGGACGGGACTCTCACCTACCATCCCTCCTGTCACCTTTCGCGCGGACTTGGCGTTGATCGTCAGCCGCGCGCGTTATTGGCCGCGGTGAAAGGCGCGCAGGTCGTCGAACTCCCCCATGCAGACGAGTGCTGCGGCTTCGGCGGAATCTTTTCCATCGTCCATCCCGAAGTCTCGAAAGAGATGTTATTGAAGAAGATCGAAAACCTGGAAGCGAGCGGAGCACCCACGCTGGTCGTCCCCGACGCGGGATGTCTCATGCACATCGCGGGAGGCCTGCATCGGATGGGGAAGGGCCAGCGCGCGGCGCATTTGGCGGAGGTGTTGGCGAACCGCTGATCAACAACCAGCCATCGGCAATCTGGAAATCAAAGGCCCTCGCTTTCACGAGGGCCGCCGGTCGTTAGGGGCAACCGCCCAGGAAGGGGAAGAAGGTGCACCACATCCTGGCCGAATCCACCCACCAGAGGAAACCCACACAGGCGCAGATCAAAACCAGCGCGCCGGCGCCGATGACGATCGGCAGGGGGTTGGTCTTTCTGGCGGGCATGAGCGGGCCGGGCGGGACCTGCCCGGCGTAGGGCTGGACGGGCGCGGGCGGCGGGGCGGAGACGCGCGCCGGCGGACGCACCGAAGCCAGCGTGGCGCCGGGGTCGAAGTCGGCGGTTTCGTAACCCAGCACGATCCCCTCGCCAAACGAGACCACGTCGCCGGGCTTTAGCACATAAGGGGACATAATGCGCTGCCCGTTGATGTGCGTGCCGTTGGTGGAACCGGCATCCTCGATCACATATTTGCCGCCCTGAAACTGCAGGCGGGCGTGACGGCGCGAGACCTCGGCGTCGTTGATCTGGATGGTGTTCGATGCATCCCGTCCGATGGAGATTACGTCGCCCTCCAGCGGATACAGCGCCCCGACCGTCGGGCCTGAGCGCATTACAAATTGGAATTTTCCAGCCATCTCTGCCTCCATAAGCGCTATGAACAACCTGCGTCTAGTGTACAGGGTTCGGGCAAAAAAGTCAATTCGCCAAAGGTGAGACGAAGGTCAGGCCGCTTTCGTGCCATCCGGTTCGAAAAATTCCCGAAACGCGGCGGCCGCCTCGGCCTTCACCCGTTCCATCGCCGGGACGGGATCGAGCAGGTCGGACAGCGCGGCTGCCGGCTCGCTCAACCCGCAGGCGACGATGCCGTCCCAGTATTCCATATCGGGATTGACGTTCAAAGCAAAACCGTGACATGTCACCCCTTTCGCGTCCACCTTGACGCCGATGGACGCGATCTTGGCGGGCCTGGCGCGGTCTTCGGGACGGCAGCGGCGACAGCGCGACCAGGCATCCGCCTGAATCCACACCCCGCTCAGCCCGGACCTCTGCCCGGCCGCCACCCCGAGACGCGCCAGCGCGGCGATCAATGTTTCCTCCAATCTGCGGACGTAACCAACGTAATCCGCATCGGGGATGTGAGAGGATGCGGGATAGGGGTTAGAAGTTAGGGGGTTAGAAGGATAGGAAATAGGAGTTAGGGGGATGAGAGGGTAGCCCACGAGTTGCCCCGGCCCGTGATAGGTGACATCCCCGCCGCGATCCACCCAGTGGACGGAGACGCCGCGCCGCTTCAACTCCCCGGGCGGCCAGAGCAGATTCTCCGGGCGGCCTCTTCGCCCAAACGTGAAGGTGTGGGGATGCTCGAGGAGCAGCAGGGTCGGCGGGCGCGTCCCGGCCGCGATCTCCGCCGCGTATTCATCCTGGAGTTTCCAGGCGGATTCGTATTCGATGAGGCCCAAATCGAGAACCTGTAAATTCATGGTTGGCAATCGCCAGAGTCTTTCGTCAACGATTCCAGGCGGCTTTTTGCTGCGGAGGTTTTCAGCGGGCGCATCCTTCTCCATCAGATCCGCGTTTGCTTCCTGCTCCTGGATGGCGGCGATTATACGCAGGAGGAGGGGGGAGAGTCAAGAAAAAGTTGCCCGCCGCGGGGACGGGATTCCCAAACGGCGGGCAGGTTTTGTATTCGGCTGGCCTTCTGCAAGGACTCAGCCAGGGCATTGTCCGCGCCATCTCCTAAAAAGCCTCGGCGGGACAGTTCGTCACTGACCGCATTTCTGGCATAAGCGCAAGAGGTGTGAGACGCACACACCCGAAAACCGATGTTGTCGTTACGGTTGTCGGGATTGTTGTTGTTGCGATACGCACAGCGGGCGTTTCTCTGATTGTTGTTGAACGAGCCGCCGCGCAGGACGCGTCTTTTTCGGACAAGCCCTTCACGCGAATCGCCATTATGACGAATCGGGCGTGACAGTTTTGAGCCAGCCGCCGAGCAAGCGACCCAATTCGGCGACCATTTCTGAAGCGTGTTTGTACTGGCCGGGTTTGAGCCATTCCCAACGCGCGCACATTCGCAGGTAGAGGCGGACTTTGAGCAATTCCGTATCCGCCTCGTTCAGTTTCTCCGCGCGTTTCTTTTTGCGATTGTTGGCTTCGATGATCTTCTCCTGAAAATTGAGCGCGGCGTTTTGCAATCGCCCAGTGAGGACGAACCGCTGGCTTTTGGGAAAATCCTCGGTAAGAGGCAAAAGCCAGGTGAGGAAATCGTACGTGCGCGTGAAAATGACCATCTCCTCAGGCATATTCCGCCTCCGTCAAGAGTCCAAGTCTGTCCAAAACCGATTCGCGCAAGGCATAGGTGTCTCCAAAACGGACATGATTTGTCCATCCCTGCACGCTGGCTTTCACTTGCTCATTGGATGAAACACGCATGATTTTCTTCATCCGCCGCTGGAAGGCAAGCCCTTTTCGTTTTTTGAGCAGGCGGTGAGTTGGAAAGACAACGAATCCCAAAAATGGAATCCCTTTTTCGGTCGGGCGCGGCAGGGCGTTTTCCTCGTGAATGGTCAAGCGATAACGCTCCAACCGTTCGATAATTGCCGCACGCCATTCCCAGAGTTGGGATTTGCTTTCTGCGAACAGCAGGAAATCATCCACGTATCGAAGATAGGCGCGGCAGTTCAATTCCCGTTTTACAAACTGGTCGAAGGGATTGAGGTAGCAGTTCGCCCACCATTGCGAAGTGAGATTGCCAATCGGCAAACCGCGCGAGCGCTGCGCGGCAAACAAATCGTCGTCAGGGAAGTATGTCATTTCATATTCCTCCGAAAGGACGCCGCGCCCGCTTTGCAAAATACGATCCACCAGCCAGAATACCGACTCGTCGGGAAGCATTTTTTCCAGTTCCTTCCGCAGGATCGCATGGTCAATGCTCGGAAAGAACTGTTTCACGTCGCACTGCAAAACGTACGGAAAACGATAGGCAAATTGCTCCGCCCGATCCAGGGCGCGGTGCGTACCTTTGCCGACGCGGTTGGCGTAACTTTCGGGAATGAATTGCTTTTCATAGTGAAACACCGTCACGCTGCAAAGCGCATGGTGAACCACGCGGTCGCGGAACGGCGCGGCGGAAATCAGGCGTTTTTTCGGTTCGTGGATGTAAAAACTGTTGTATTTCCCCGGCTGGTAGGTCTGTTCGCGCAATTCGCTTTGCAACTGGAGCAGGTTATCAGCCAGCACGTATTCGAACGCGGCAGTCGCCCCGCGCCCGCGCTTGCCGCGCGAGGCGTTTTGGTACGCCCATTGCAGATTATCCCAATTCCATAGTTGTTCTTGTAATGTCATGCGTCTCCTGCGGGTACCGCGAGATTTATCTCGCCCGGCCTGGCAACATAAATGTTGCGGTACTGAAGTTTTCAAAAATCGACTCGCCTTCGGCGAGCAATCCCTTCTTTCAGAGATTCAGAGTACAGAGATTCAGAGTACAGAGTTTTAGGAGATGGGAGACGCACACACCCGAAAACCGAGGCCGCCGTAACGGCTGACGGGATCGAGGTTGCCGCGAAACGCACAGCGGGCGCGGCTCCGATCGAAGAGGAACGAGCCGCCGCGCAGGACGCGATTCCCTGTGGCTTTCAAATCTTCGCGTCCATCTCCTGCCTGATAGGGATAATTCTTCTTCAAACTCTGCGTCCATTCCCAAACGTTGCCAACCATATCCGCCGCGCCGTAGGGGCTATCGCCCGCAGGCGAATACGCGCCGACGGGAGTGGTTGCCTTTTTACCTCCTTCATCGGAATTGCATTTGTTTTTGTCGAACTCGTTGCCCCACGGCCACTCGAAACCAAATTCGCCGCGCGCGGCTTTCTCCCATTCGGCTTCGGTGGGCAGGCGAATTTCCAAATTCTGAATTTTGAATTCTGAATTCTGAATTTGCCCGTGTAGCCACTTGCAATACGCCTGCGCGTCCTCCCACGAGACGTTTACAACGGGATGGTCTTTTTTCTTTTTCCAATCGCTCACCGGGTGTTTGCCGTTTTGGGCTTGCACGAACAGATCATATTGCTCATTCGTGACAGGGTATTGCCCAATCCAAAAATCGCGCGGAATTTCAACCGTGTGTTGGGGTTTCTCGTCATCGTAAGCCAGTTTGTTGTCGTCGCGCGAACCCATCAGGAATTTGCCTTTCGGTACGGGAACGAAGGAAATCCCGCCCAAGATTTGCGCGCCGGCGCGGGCGGGAACAGCCTCGCGCCTTCCCTTTTCGGGTTTCATCTCGCCACGCGCGGCTTTCTCGGCAAACTCTTCCACGTAGGCTTCCAGCGCTTCCTCTTTCGGTTTCTCCTTTATCTCCGCTGGCGCTTTTTCAGGTTCGGGCGGTTTGGGCGGCGCGACGAGGTGGATGAAAGCATCCAGCACCTTTGCGTCGAAGCGCGGTCCAAAAGCGCCGATTTTCGTCAGGGTGTTCTTTAGGCGGCGGCTTTTGGCAAACGGGAATTCTTCGATGATCTTGGCTGCCTCGGCATCTCCGCCAGCCCAGGCCAGGACGCGTTGCACAAACTGGAAGCGCAGTTCTGCGTGAAGCCCTGGATTATGAATCTCATCTTTGAACGATTCCGGCGCGACGCGCATTACCACCTGCCAGCGGGTGAAATCGGCGCGCGCCACGTTCTCGGCCTGTTCCGAATTGACCAGCAGCGTCCACGCCAGATTGAAATCGTTGAGGAAGGTTTTGACTTTGCGCGGGTTGATCCCCGCGGCCGCCACGATGGTCTCCCAGTTTTCGAGTGATTCCGGGGCGAGTTTCTTTTCCTTCTTTTGTTTCTCGAGGAACGCGCCCATCTGGTTTTCCAAAATCGGCGGCAGGTCAAAGCGCAATTGAATGATTTTTTCGAGATAATCGGAGGCGGTCTCGGCGGTCATGCCCACGTAGTATTTCGTCACGGCTTCCTGAACCACCTGCGTATGCGCGCCGATCACAAAGACGCAGCCGGGCTTGTCGAGAAAGAGTTTGACGGTCTCCAACACTTGCACGGTCTTTTCTGGCAGGCAGCGGTCGAGATCGTCAATGAAGACGACCAGCGCGCCTTCCCCTTCTTGAATCCTTGCGTGATCTTTGCCATGTACCCAGGCAGCCAGCAAACGCTCGAAGGCTTCGTCGAAATGATCGAAGAACGCGGTGTGGGACGCGAAAGGCGATTCCTCTTTGTGACCCTGGGGATCGAGTTTGATCTGAAACTCCGCGCCCAGCCCGCCGAACTTCAACTGAAAGGCGTTGACGAACATGCTCAATAAATCATACTTTGGTTGTGTGGGGTCTTCCCAAACGGCTTTGCCTTTGTTTTTCAAACCGTCTTTTTTCATCGCCCCCAAAATCACGCGCACCAATGCGACCAATAATTCGCTTTCATCGTTGTACTTCCACGCATCGAACCAGACGGTTTTGGTTTTGCGAAACTTTTCGGCGGATTCGTTCGCGTTGGCGAAGAAAGGTTTTCCCTGCTTGTCGCGCGTATCGAGTAAAGTCTGCACGCGTTGGAGCAAGGTTGTCTTTCCCGTTCCCCACGCCCCGCTGACTCCAATCGTCAACGGTGTGCGCGTGGACCGGTCTGCCACGAGGCGCGCCAATGTCGCGGCAAATTCATCGAAGTGAAAATGCGCCTCATCCTCATCGCGCAGTGGCAGGTCGGACAGGATCTGCGGCGTTTCCCAAACTCTCTTTTTTGCTTCGGTCATGGGTTCCCTCGCGAGCGGCTGGATGCGATGGCGAAATTATACACCCACGCCAACCCCCTCCCCGACCCTCCCCCATTTCAAAAAACAGAAATGGGGGAGGGAGTCAAATCTCCAATTACCAATTACTATTTACCAATGTATACTTGCCCCATGCCCGCCAAACTCCCCTTCCTCCTCTGGCTCCTCGCCTGGTCTGCGGGCGGGATGCTCCTCGTTCAGGCCGCGTTCCGCCCCCCGCGGCGCTTCATCTTCGGGACGGGGCTGGCGCTCGGCGCGGTGACGCAGGCCTGGTTTGCCAACCTGCTGGGGCGCGTCCTGCCCGCGCCGCCGGCCTTCTGGCTGGGCGCGCTCCTCACCCTCGCCCTCGGCCTGCTCCTCACCCGCCCGTTTTCGTGGGACGAGATCCGCCGCGCCCTCCTGCCCGCCTCGTGGGGACAGGTTGCCGCGCTCGCCTTCCTCGTTTACGTCTTCACCGCCATTGGCCGCGGCCTGTCCCTCTTCGAAGACTACCAGAACCTGCCCACCATCTCGCTCATGGCGCGCGGCGACATCCCTCCCCATTTCGCCCTCGACCCAAACGTCCGCTTCGGCTACCACTACCTCATGCTGCTCTTCGCGGCACAAATTACGCGCCTGGGCGGCCTCGTTCCCTGGAACGCGCTCGACTTCACGCGCGGCCTGTTCTTCGGCCTCACCCTCCTGCTCGCCTACCTGTGGGTCGGGCGCATGACGCGCAGCCGCCTGGCCGCCTTCGCAGGCGCGTTCTTCGCCGCCTTCGCAGGCGGCACGCGCTGGCTCCTGCTCCTCCTCCCGCCCGAATGGGTGGCCGACCTCGCCAAAGACCTCACCCTGCTCGGCTCCGCGGCCCAGTCCGTGCCGGATCTCGCCAGCGGCCTGGCACTCCCCTGGCCGGTGGACGGCAGCGGCCCCATCCCCTTCCCCTTCGCCTACCTCAACGGCATCCATCCCCCGCTCATCCTCTCGCATGGCGGTTCGGGCATGATGGTCTCGGCCCTCTTGCTCCTCATCCTGCTCCTCTATCGTTTTTGGCGCGGCTGGCGCGGCGGCCTGGTGATGACCATCCTGCTCGCCGCCCTCGCCAACCTCAGCGAACACGCCTGGCTCGCCGCGCTCTTCGGCCTCGGCCTTTCCCTCCTCGTCCATTGGATGCGCGCCCGCTCCTTCAAAATCCCGCGCGACTTCCTCCCCTGGATGTGGACGGGCGCGGCCTCCGCGCTTTTCGCGGCCTTCCAGGGCGGGATGCTGACCGAACTCGCCCGCGGCCTTCTCGGACCTCGCGCCGGCGCGGCCGCCCCCGACTCTTACTTCACCGTCGGCTTCGCCCTCCAGCCGCGCCCCACGGTCGTCTCCGGTCACCTCGGCCTGCTCGATCTCACCGATCCCCGCCAGTTGCTCCTGGCCCTGCTGGAGATCGGCCCCCTCCTGCTGGCGCTGCCCATCACCGCCATCTGGGGCTGGAGGATGCTGAAAGCCCGCCGCTGGTGGGAGGCCGCGCTGATCTTCGGCGCATCTGTGGGACTGGCTTCGCTCTTCCTGCGCTACGAAGGCTCCGCGGGCATCACCGCCACCAGCCGCCTCTTCGGCAGCCTGCTCACCCTGCTGGCGCTCTACGCCGTCCCCCTGCTGTGGACGTGGGCAGCCAATCTGGATCGCGGATTTCAGTTCGCAAAGCCGGCGGTCTCAGGCGCCAGTACCGCAACATTCATGTTGCCCCTGAAGCGCAAGCCGGCGGCCAGTACCGCAACATTCATGTTGCCCTTGAAACGCAAGATAAATCTTGCGGTACTGCGTAGCGCAACATTCATGTTGCCCCTGAAGCGCAAGATAAATCTTGCGGTACTGCGTAATGTGAGTTATGTCAAAATGGCATTGCTCTCCCTCGGCTTCGTCACCATCTTCGGCGGGATGATGTTGTTTGGCGTGGAACTCATCGCCGCGCAAAAACCCGTCCTGCCGCTGGCGATGCAGGCGATGGACGTGCGCATCTACAACGAATATTGGGACAAACTCGAACCCGAGGCGCGGGTCTTCGACCTGCTCCCCGCCCGCGCTGTGACCATCTTCGGACGCTTCACCGATTCCCACGAAACCTGGTACGTGCCAAAGGATTCATGGATCGCCCTGGCCGAAAATCCCCTCCCCCGCGCCCTGCGCGCCGCGGGCTTCGATTATTTTTATTACAGTCTGGAAAACTGGGAAAAGATGTCCCCCGAAGCGCAGGAATCATTGACAGATTCGTGCGTCCAACCGGTGGTCGAAGAAAGCGGCTTCCGCAGCGAGACCGATTTCCGCAAATCGTGGCGGCGGCTGGTGGATATTAGAGGGTGTGAGTAAAAAGAGTATTGTTCTACACAAACTTGATCCTCCGCGCCGCGTACCAGACCATCCGCATCAGCAGCATCCCGTGTTTCCAGCGGGAGATATTGGTCGTGCCGTACGTCCGCTCGCGGTAGCGGATGGGCAGGTCAACGATCTTGAGGTTCAGTTTCGCCGCGCCGAAGATCAGGTCGAAATCGCCGAAGGGGTCGAAGTCGCCGAAGTAGGCGCGGTTGGCGGCGATGCGCTCGTAATCCTTTTTCCACAGCACTTTCGTGCCGCATAACGTATCCTTGATGGGCTGTCCGAGCAGGGAGGTGAACGCCCAACTGAAGAATTTGTTGCCGAGGAAGTTCAGCCCGCGCATGGCCTGTTTTTCCATGGGATAGACCAGCCGCACGCCGTTGATGAATTCGCCGCGTCCCGAGCGGAGCGCCTCGTAGAAGCGCGGCAGGTCTTCGGGTGGGACGGTCAGGTCGGCGTCGAGGATCATCAGCGCGTCGCCGGAGGCCGCGTCGAAGCCGGCGCGCACGGCGTCCGCTTTGCCGATGCCCGATTGACGCAGTAACCGGCTCGGGGTCGAAGGATGCGAAGCGATTTCCCGTTCGATGACGGCGTAGGTGTCGTCTTTGGAATGTCCCTCGACGAAGATCAACTCGGTCGCGCGTCCTATTTGCGGAGTCCGCTCGAAGATGGCTTTGATGTTGCCCGACTCGTTTCGCGCTGGGACGATCACCGACACGCTCGATTCGTCGGCGGGAACGGGTTGCGGGCGGGCAATGACGAAGTTCGCCAGCGCCAGGCCGCGGAAGATCGGCAGGCGCACGAGGAAACGGTTGCAGAACGGCGCCAGCAGCGGGATGGGCAAAGGCAGGAGGATCTCTTTCCAATCGCGAATGACTTCGAAGCCCGCCAGGTTCAACATGCCGCGCAGGTCGCTGGTGGTGAGCCAGTTCTGTTCGAGCATGGGCGCGGCCAGGCGGACGCGCTGCGCCAGGGTGAGGATGCCCTGCCAGAGATTGCTGTACACGTTCAGGATGAGGCGCGTGCGCGGCGCGCACAGCGGGCGGATCTGCTCCAGCACGCGCTGCACGTCCCAGGCGTCGTTGACGAGATCGGAGAGGATGATCACGTCGAAGGTCTCTTTGAGGAACGACAGGTCGTGCGCGTCGGCGCGGACGAATTCGAGATGGGGATGGCGGGCGCTGGCGCGGCCGACCATTTCGGAGGAGAAGTCCACGCCCAGGCCGCGCGCCGGTTGGACGGCGGCCAGCAGTTCGCCATATCCGCAACCGATCTCGAGCACGCGCTGCCCGGGGCTGACGAGGAAGCGGTAAACCTCGGCCAGCCGTTTGTGATACGCGCCGCCCCAGCCGCGCCAGGAATCGCGCATGAGGGCCACCTTGTCCCATTGCGCCATGCGAGTCTGTTGGTATTGTTTTCCTGCTGAATCAAAGTGGGGAGCGTTCATGCAGGCCGATTTTACAGCAGAACCCAGGTTTGTGGATGGCGATTGTTTTGAGAAGCCATAGCGCGACCTCCAGCCGCAACCAAAACCAACCGCAGAGAACGCAGAGTTCGCGGAGAAACCATAAAGAAAAACTCTGCGCTCTCCGCGCGCTCTGCGGTTGAAAGATTTGCGCGAACGACGCAAATGGTGTGCGGTAATACTATAAAAACGCGGTGGCATCTTGTTTGGATTAGGGCTGGCGTGTATAATGAATTTCAGGCCGTGAGATTTTGCTTTAGCGCCGATGGTTCTCTATCTCCCATATTTGAACTTTCAGTTCGAAAGGAGGTGAACGGGTCGTTATTGGAACGCTGACTGTTTTTTCACTGTCGAAACGTGACACTCTACATGCCTTCCTAAAGAGGAGGAACCCATGAAACGACTTTCCATTCTGATGCTGGCGGTGATGCTGCTGGGAACGATTCTGGCGGCCTGCCAGCCTGCCGCGCCGACCACGATCAAGATCGGTTTGAACGCCGAGTTGACCGGCGGTATTCCTGTGGTTGGCGAATCGTGCAAGAACGCCGCCGAACTGGCTGTGAAGGAAATCAACGATGCAGGCGGACTCGAAGTCGGCGGAAAGAAATACATGATCGAACTGCTCACCGAGGACAATGAGGATAAGGCGGAATCCGCGGCGGCGGCGGCGCAAAAACTGGTTACAGCAAACGTCCTGGCGATGATCGGTCCCAACGCCAGCCGCAACGCCATCCCGGCCGCGGTGGTTGCTGAAAGCAGCAAGATGGTCATGATCAGCCCCTGGTCCACCAACCCCAAGACCACCATCGTCGAAGAGACCGGCGCGCCCAAGCAGTTCGTCTTCCGCGCCGCGTTCATTGACGATTTCCAGGGCGTGGTGGCGGCAAAGTTCGCCATGGATCAACTGAAGACCGCCAAACCGGCGGTGCTGTACGACGTGGCGTCGGAATACAACAAGGGCATCGCCGAGGTCTACAAGAAGACCCTGGAGGAGAACGGCATCACGGTCGTTTCCTTCGAGACCTACACCACCGGCGATAAGGACTTCTCGGCGCAATTAACCAAGATCAAGGAAGCCGGCGCAGACAGTCTCTTCCTGCCCAACTACTACAGCGAAGTTCCGCTGCAGGTGCAACAGGCGCGCAGAGTCGGCTTTACGGGGAGCATCCTGGGCAGCGACTCGTGGGGCAACCTGGAGTTGATCTCCCTGTGCGGCGCGGACTGCGAAGGTCTGTTCTTCACCACGCACTACGCCTCCGACATTGCCACCCCCAAGGCGCAAGCCTTCATCCAAGCCTACGAAGCCGCCTTCGGCAAGACCCCGGACGACGTTGCCGCGCTGACCTACGACTCCTTCGGGATGCTCTTCCAGGCGATCCAGGCGGCCGGCAAGATTGACCGCCAGGCGGTTCGCGACGCGGTTGCCAGCATCACCCTGTACGAGGGCGTCACCGGCAACATGCAGTTCAAAGGCACAGGCGACCCGGTCAAGAGCGCGGTGATCCTGCAGATCAAGGACGGCAAGTTCACCTACTTTGCCACAGCCAATCCATAGCGGGGAACGTTTGTTCATCGGGAGGGCGGCCGTCTACCGGCCGCCCTCCAGCAAACGATGAGGAACCAATGGAATTCTACATTCAACAGACGCTCAATGCGCTGCAGGTGGGAAGTGTTTATGCCCTTATCGCCCTGGGTTACACGATGGTCTATGGAATCCTGACCATGATCAATTTCGCCCACGGCGATATTTTCATGGTCAGCACCTACATCGCCTTCTTCTTTTCGGCGATGATCCTGGGCATGTTCACGGGCATCAATCCCATCCTGGTGTTCGTTGCCACTCTCCTGGTCGCCATGTTTGGGACCGCCCTCCTGGCTGTGGTCATCGAGAGGCTGGCGTATAAGCCTTTGCGGACCGCGCCGCGCATCTCCGCGGTGATCACCGCCCTCGGTGTGGGATTGTTCCTGGAAAACTTCATGGTGGCGTTCAAACCCGTGGGTCCCGCCCCCCGTTTTCTTCCGGCGCTTATCCCTGCGGTCAATTACAACGTCGGCGGCGTGACGGTGTCCACGATCCAGATCGTGATCATCGTGGTCTCCGCGCTGGTGATGATCCTGCTGGATATGATCGTCCGGCGGACGATGGTGGGCATGGCGATGCGCGCCATCTCCTGGGATAAATTCATCGTCCCTCTCATGGGGGTGTCGGTGGACCGCATCATTTCCATGACCTTTGCCCTGGGCGCCTCCATCGCGGCGGTGGGAGGCACGCTCTACGGCATGGCGTACACCATTGACCCCTACATGGGCATCCGCATCGGCTGGTGGGCGTTCATCTCCGCGGTGGTCGGCGGGATCGGCAACATTCGCGGCGCGATGATCGGCGGGTTCATCCTGGGCTTCGTCGAAATCTTCACGCCCGTATTCCTGCCTTCCACCTACAGGGATTTCGTGGCATTCTCCCTGCTGCTGGTATTGTTGATCTTCCGTCCGACAGGCATCCTGGGGCGGCCGATGGCGCAGAAGGTATAGGAGAGGAGTTCCCCCATGAATCGAGCCTTCTGGAGCCGCTGGGGTCTTTCCCTGGCGCTCCTCCTCATCTTTCCTCTCACCGTTCTGCTGCCGAAGTTCGGGATCATCAATCCCTACATCGACCTGGTGCTGAAATACATCGGCATCAACATCATCCTGACCATCAGTTTGAACCTGGTCAACGGCTACATGGGCGAGTTCTCCGTCGGCCACGCCGGTTTCATGGCGATCGGCGCGTACGTCGCCTCGCTGCTCACGGTCTGGGCGTTTCCTCGCGCGGCGGGCCCTTTTCTCTTTCCGGTTGCGCTGCTCGCCGGGGGGGCCGCCGCGGGCATTGCGGGGCTGGGAATCGCCTTTCCGTCCTTCCGCACGCGCGGCGATTATCTCGCCATTGTGACCCTGGCGTTCAACATGATCATCAAGAGCGTGCTGGAAAACCTGGACGTCATCGGCGGGCCGCGCGGCTTCATGGGCATGGAAAAACTGACCAGCCTGTGGTGGGTCTACCTCTGGGTCATCATCGCGGTCTTTCTGGCGCGGAATTACGTCTTCTCGAACTTCGGGCGCGGCGTGCTTTCCATTCGCGAGGATGAGATCGCTTCCGGGTTGGTGAGCGTCAATACCCGCCAGGTCAAGGTGTTGACCTTCGTCTTTTCCGCCTTCCTGGCCGGGATCGCCGGCGGCTTGTTCGCCCACGAACTTCAATTCATCAACCCGCGTTCGTTCACCATCCTGAAATCCACCGACATGCTCGTGATGGTGTATCTCGGCGGGATCGGCAGCCTGGGCGGTTCCATTTTGGGCGCCACGGTCTTCACGGTCGTCATGGAAGGCTTGCGGACGGTCCTTCAGCAAATCGGGATTTCGCAGGAGTGGCGGCTGGTCGTCGCTCCGCTTATGCTCATCCTGCTGATGATCTTCCGTCCCTACGGAATCATGGGATTGCGGGAGTTCCGCTTCCTGATCCCTCGCAAGGAACGGCCCGAGGCGCTCCATGAATATCGAAAACAGATCCAGGCTTCCAAGGGCGGAAAGGAGGCGCTGCCATGACCCTGCTTCACATTGAACGCCTCACCCACAATTTCGGCGGCCTGCGCGCCGTGCAGGATTTCAACCTCGAACTGCAAGCCGGCGAACTGGTCGCCATCATCGGGCCGAACGGCGCGGGAAAGACCACGGTCTTCAACCTGATCACGGGCGTGTACATCCCCCCCGAAGGAAAGATCAGGTTCAACGGCGAGGATTTGATCGGGCGCAAGCCGCACGAGATCATCCACAGGGGCATCGCCCGCACGTTTCAGACCATCCGGCTCTTCAGGGAACTCTCGGTGCTGGATAACGTCCGCATCGCGCGCTATGCGTGGGCGGGTTATTCGACCTGGGACGCGTTACTGCGCCTGCCGCGTTTCACGGAACAGGAAGATCGCGTCCGCCAGGAGGCGTTGGAATTGCTGGATATCTTCGGGATGGCGGATCTGGCGGAGGCGACATCGAAGAACCTGCCTTACGGCCAGCAGCGCCGCCTCGAAATTGCCCGCGCGCTGGCGACCCGTCCGAACCTTCTCCTGCTCGACGAACCCGCCGCCGGAATGAACCCGGCCGAGGTGGAACAACTCATGGAAACCATCCTGTGGATCCGCCGCGAGTTCAAATTGACGATCCTGTTGATCGAACACCAGATGCGCGTGGTGATGGGCATTGCCGAACGCATCAAAGTCCTGGACTTCGGGCAGACGATCGCCGAAGGCGCTCCAAACGAGATCCAAAATAATCCGCAGGTGATCGAAGCGTATCTGGGCGAGGAGGCCGTATGACATCGAACGGAGCATTGCTCGCGATAAACGACCTGCACGTTGCCTACGGAAACATCCTTGCCCTGCAGGGCATCTCGCTCGAAGTCCGCGAAGGCGAGATCGTCACTTTGATAGGCGCCAACGGCGCGGGAAAATCCACGTTGCTGCGCGCCATCTCCGGCATCGTCCCGATCCGCCGCGGCAGAATCGCCTTCGACGGATCGGATTTGAACGTCATTCCCGCTCATCGCATTGTGGAGATGGGAATCGCTCACGTGCCTGAAGGGCGCGGCATCTTCGCCAACCTGACCGTGCTGGAAAACCTGAAACTCGCCACCTGGAGCCGCAAGGACCGAAAGAATCTGCAGCGGGATTTCCAACGCGTCTTCGACATCTTCCCGCGCCTGGCGGAACGGCAGAAGCAACTGGCGGGGACGCTTTCGGGAGGCGAACAGCAGATGCTCGCCGTCGGACGCGCCCTGATGACGCGCGGACGGCTCGTGTTGCTGGACGAGCCTTCGATGGGGCTGGCTCCCGTGCTGGTGCGCGAAATCTTCGAGACCGTGCGCGAGATCAACGCCGCCGGAACAACCATCCTGCTGGTGGAGCAGAATGCCCGGCAGGCGCTGAAACTGGCGCATCGCGGCTACGTGCTGGAGACCGGGCGCATCACCGTTGCGGGAACTGCAAAGGAGTTGCTCGACGATCCAGGCGTCAAAAACGCATATTTGGGCGCGTGAAAGCCTGCCCCCGCCGAACATCAGCGCCAATTGCCGCAGGTCTCCTGCGGCATTTTTGCTTTGCAATGCCGCCTTTGATCCAAATCCGCGAACCAAACGACTTTGCAAAGCCAGGAAAGTCCAGGCACGGTTGCCAATCCCGTCTTTGCACAATATAATTTGCCAAATCAGGAGACCCCCTCTGGATACGCATCGCATCACCCAGCCATTGGAAGAAGGCAATGGCGCGTCCCGCCGGCAATTGCAGGCCGGAACCACGCTCTCCCGCCGCTATCTGATCCAGGAAGTGATCGGCGTGGGCGGCATGGGGTCGGTTTACCGCGCCCGCGACCTGCACTTCCCCAACGTGGTCAAACTGGTGGCGGTCAAGGAAATGGTGAACCTCGCGCCCGATCCGCTGGTGCGGCAGACCATCGTCCAGAACTTCGAGCGCGAGGCCAACCTGCTGGCCACGCTCAACCATCCCTCCATTCCGCGCATCTACGATTATTTTTCGCAGGACGACCGTTCCTACCTCGTGCTGGAATTCATCCACGGCAAGGACCTGGAAGCCATCATCGCCGAGACCGACGGTTTCCTGCCCGAAGCGCAAGTGCTGGCCTGGGGCATCGAACTTTGCGACGTGCTGGCCTACCTGCATTCCCACAAACCCGACCCGATCATCTTCCGCGACATGAAGCCCTCCAACGTGATGATCAACCACAACGGCGACGTGATCCTGGTGGACTTCGGCATCGCCAAGACCTTCCAGAGCGGCGTGAAGGGGACGATGATCGGCACCGAGGGCTATTCTCCCCCCGAACAATATCGCGGCGAGGCCACCCCCCTGGCGGATATCTACGCCCTGGGCGCCACCCTCCATCACGCGCTCACGCGCCGCGACCCGCGCCTGGAGCCGCCCTTCTCGTTCAACGAACGTCCCATCCGCAAGGTGAATCCATCGGTCTCCGCCGAACTGGAGGCGGTCATCGCCACTGCGCTCCAATATAACGTGGAGGACCGTTTCCCCGCCGCGGCCGACATGAAGGAAGCCCTGTTGAGCGCCGGGCGCAAGACCGGCGTGTTATCGCATGTTCCCACCAGCGGCCTGCAGGCCGGCGCCGTCAAACCGCTGTGGACCTTCGCCTGCGAAGACGAGATCCGCGGCACGCCCGCCATCCACCAGGGCGCGCTCTTCATCGGCTCCTACGACAACAACCTGTACGCCATCAACGCCGCCGACGGCAAATTCCTGTGGAAATATCCCGCCGACGGCGGCATCGTCTCGCGGCCGGCCGTCTACGAAGACAATGTCTACTTCGGCTCGGAGGACAAACGCCTGCACGTGGTGGGCGCGCGCTCCGGCAAGGTGGTGTGGACGTATTACACCGACGGCCCCATCCGCTCCTCGCCGCGCATCGCCGAGGGACACATCTTCATCGGCTCGGACGACCATTTCCTTCATGCGGTGAACCTGAACAGCGGCCGCGCGGCCTGGAAGTTCGAGACCACTTCTCCCGTTCGCTCCACGCCCTTCGTCGCGAACGAACTGGTTTATATGGGCAACGAAAGCGGGGATTTCTACGCCATTGATTTTCGCGGCGACATGAAATGGCGCTTCCAGGCCAAGCGCGCCGTCACCTCCTCGCCCATTGCGGCCGGGCAGGCCGTCTATTTCGGTTCGATGGACGCCACCTTCTACGCGCTGGACGCGCGCAACGGCTGGATCCTGTGGCGTTTCCGTCTGGGAAAGAGTTCCATCGTCACGCCTGCCCTGGCGGAGAATGTCATCATCACCGGCGCGGCGGACGGATTCATCTACGCCATCGAAACCCAGAGCGCCCGCGAACTGTGGCGCTTCCGCACCGAACACCAGGTGAGCGGCTCGCCGGTCATCTACAGAGATTCGGTCTATTGCGGCTCGGTGGACGGGCATATCTACTGTCTCGAATATCGAAGCGGGCGCCTGCGCTGGAAATTCGCCACCAAAGGTCCCATTACCGGCACGCCACTGGTCTTCGACGATATCGTTTACATCGGTTCCACCGATCATCAGGTGTACGCATTGCTCGCCTGAAAAGGAGCCCAACGTGTTCGACTTTTTCCGCAGGTTGTTTCGTAAGCCCGCCCCGCAGGACGCCGCCACCACCGCGCCGCTGACCGAACAACAGATCCAATCCATCACCGGCAATATCGGCCATCGCTCCGACCTTCAACAATTGATCGCGGCCTGCGGGCAATCCGTGGGCAAACAACGCGACCTCAACGAGGACAGCCTGCTGGCCATCACCGCCACCCTGGGGGGCAACGGCGGCAACGCGCCCTTCGGCCTCTACATCGTGGCCGACGGCATGGGCGGTCACCAGTTTGGCGAAGTGGCGAGCAACGCCGCCATCCGCACCGTGGCCGGCGCCGTCCTGCGAAAGTTCCACCCCTACCTGTTCAACCTGAAGCCCGAAGCGCTGGACGAATCGCTCCAGGAGGTGATGCAACTGGCGGTGACCGAAGCCCAGAAAGTGATCCAGCGCGAAGCGCCCGGCAGCGGCACCACGCTCACCGCCGCCCTCATCCTCGGCCAGCAGGTGACCATCGCCCACGTGGGCGACAGCCGCGCCTACATGCTCTATACCGACGGGCGCATCGAACCGATTACACGCGATCATTCGCTGGTCAAGCGCCTGGAGGAACTCGGCCACATCAGCGCCTCCGAAGCGGAGAAATACCCCCACCGCAACGTGCTTTACCGCGCCCTCGGTCAGGGCGAATTGCTCGAACCCGACATCTTCACCATCCCCTTCCCCCAGGCGGGCCTGCTCATGCTGTGCAGCGACGGGTTGTGGGGCGTGATCGCGGAGACCGACCTCCTGCGGATCGTGCGCGAGACGCCCAACCTGCAGCGCGCCTGCCAGGCCTTGGTGGCGGCCGCTAACGCCGCCGGCGGACCGGATAACATCAGCGTGGTGCTGGTTCAACTGACAGGCTGACCGTGGAGATGAACAAAAGGCCGGATTATTATTCCATTCTTGGGGTCCTGCGGGGCGCAACCGCGGAGGAGATTAAACGCGCCTACCTCGAGGCCGCGCAAAAACTGCATCCCGATAAAAACCAGGCGCCCGGCGAAACGGAAATTTTCCTCGAAGTCCAACAGGCCTACGAGACGCTCTCGAACCCGAAACGGCGCAAAGCATACGATGAAACGCTCCCAAAGGAGGAGCCGGACTCCGGGCCGATCATGCAGGAGGTCGTGTTCAGCCGCCCGCGCCTGATTCGGCTGGACGAAGCGCAACTGATCTATGTCCTGTTAAACCTGCGGGCGCGGCGCGAGAGCGAGTCGCTCCCGGTCCCGCCGCTCAACGTCTGCCTGGTGCTGGATCGTTCCACGTCCATGAAAGACGCGAAGATGGACCTGCTCAAGGCGGCCGCCATCCATTTCCTGCGCGACCTGCGGGCGGAGGACATCTTCAGCGCGGTGGCGTTCAGCGACCGGGCGGAGGTGATCGTCCCGGCCGGGCGCCGGGCCGAACGTCACAAAATGGAATCGCAGATCCGCGCCATCCAGGCCGCGGGCGCGACGGAATTGTTCCAGGGTCTCGAAAGCGGGCTGAACGAAGCGCGCCGCGGGCGAAACGCCCAGCGCGTCAACCACCTCATCCTGCTCACCGATGGGCACACCTACGGCGATGAACACGCCTGCCTCGAGCTCGCGACGCAAGCCGCCCAGGAAGGCATCGGCATCAGCGTGATGGGTATTGGCGCGGACTGGAACGACGCCTTCCTCGACCAGGTGGCGGGCCGCACTGGCAACGGCAGCCGCTACATCGCCCGGCCGCAGGACATCCAGAAACTGCTGTCCGAAAAATTCCACGACCTGACGCGCGTCCTGGCCGAAGAAGTGACGTTCGAAGGCGGGCTGGGCAGGGGTGTGCGCCTGAACTACACCTTTCGCCTGCACCCGGAGGCCGGTCCGCTGGCTTTCGATGGGAGGACGCAATTGGGTCCCATCCTGCGCGAAACGGGTTTGAGCATCCTGTTCGAATTCCTGGTCGAGCCCGCCGCGCTGGGAACGGGCGAAGCGACCCTGCTGGAAGGCGCGCTCAAGATCGCCATGCCCGCCCGCCCCACCCCCCTGCCGCCCATGCGGGTGCGATTCACGCGGGAAACCGCCGGCGAGCCTTCCGCTTCGCCGCCCCCGCCCGCCATTCTCCAGGCGCTTTCGCGGCTGACGCTGTATCGCATGCAGGAACGGGCGCGCCGGGAAACGCAGGCCGGTCAATACGACCAGGCCACGCGTTCGCTCAAGAACCTGGCCGTCCACCTGCTGGGGCAGGGACACCGCGACCTGGCCGCCACCGTCCTGCTGGAGGCCGAAAACATCCAGCGCAAGCACACCTTCTCGCTCACCGGCGAAAAAGATATAAAATATGCGACCCGCGCGTTGCTGACGCAAGTGGGAGGGTCTTGAAATGATCATTTGTAAGAACTGCCTGCACAAAAATCCGGCCGGCGCCATCTTTTGCGCCGAATGCGGCGCGCAACTGGTCGCCGCCGAGATCGCCACCCAGTCCATTCGAACCGACAAGATGCCCCCCGATGCCGGCGCGAAATCGCCCGTTGCCGCGCCCAGGACCCTCGTCGAAAACGCCTGGGGTTCCCTGCATCTGCTGGATAACGGCCAGATCCTGCCCCTGGCGAACCGCGACGAATACACCCTGGGACGCGTGAGCGAAGGCCAGCCGGTCATGCCGGACCTGGACCTCTCGCCTTACCAGGCCTACGCGGCCGGCGTCTCGCGCCTGCACGCCCTGCTCAAACGGGACGGCAAGCGCGTCGTCGTCATGGATCTCGGCTCGTCCAACGGCACCTACGTGAACGGCAAACGCCTGACGCCGCAGACCGAACGGCTGTTGAATCACGGCGATGTGGTGGCGCTCGGCAAGTTCAAATTCCAGATTCTGCTCCGCTGACCGAAAACGAAAGGAATGCCATGCCGCACATTGTCCTGCTTCACATTGCCGGCGAAGAGCCGATCACGGGCGAAGTGGAGGAATTGCCCAAGTCCACCGATACCGTCATCACCGTCCTCAACCCCCGGCGCCGCGACGGGAAGGATATCCACTACATCGACTCGCGCGCCGTCAAGGTTCTCTGGCCGCTGGAAAAGATCGCCTTCATCGAGGTGCTGAGCGGCGAGGAGGCCGAACAGATCGTGAGTTTCGTGAGAGAGTGACATGCCCGAAGATTTCGACCGCAGAAAAATCCTCGTTGTGGACGACGAAGAACGGATGGTGCGCTTCATCCGCATGAATCTGGAACACGACGGTTTCATCGTGTCCGAGGCGTTCAACGGCAAGCAGGCCATCGGCAAACTTCGCGATGTCAACCCCGATATCATCCTGCTCGACGTGATGATGCCCGACGTGGACGGCTTCGACGTGTTGGAGACCATCCGCGAGTTCACGAACGTTCCGGTCATCATGCTCACCGCCAAAGGCGAGGAGGACGACCGCGTACGCGGCCTCGAACTGGGGGCCGACGATTACGTCACCAAGCCGTTCAGCCCGCGCGAACTGGTCAGCCGCATCAAGGCCGTGCTGCGCCGCACCGAAGGCGCAACCGGCTCGATGCACGGACTGATCGAGGTGGACGAGCGCCTCAAGATAGATTTCGACCGCCGCGAGATCTGGCTGGAGGGCAAACTGGTCAAATTGCGCCCCACCGAATATCGCCTGCTTTATCACCTCGTGCAAAATGCGGGCTGGGTGGTCTCGCACGATCAGTTGTTACAGAAGGTATGGGGTTACGAGTACCGCGACGAGCCGCATTACGTCCGTCTCTACATCAACTATCTTCGCCAGAAACTGGAGAAGGACCCCGCCAACCCGAAATATATTCTCACGGAGCGCGGAGT
Source organism: Anaerolineales bacterium (assembly GCA_034411715.1). Lineage (GTDB taxonomy): Bacteria > Chloroflexota > Anaerolineae > Anaerolineales > Villigracilaceae > Denitrolinea. The sequence goes on from DAOUMJ010000251.1 coordinate 21,396, forward strand.
GGGCTATCGGTTCGTGGATTTTCGGAGGAAGTAGGATTTCACCGCGAAGAGGCGAAGGCCGCGAAGGATTTTCAAGGAAAAAGCCTACCACCTGCGCGAACAGCGTTACGGCGCATTCGAGCGCGCCTTCGCCCTTCCCACCGCCGTCGTCTCCGACAAGGCCAAAGCCGAATTCGAGAACGGCATTCTCACCGTCACCCTGCCGAAGGCCGAGGAAGTCAAGCCGAAGATGATCACGGAGAAGGCCAGGTAAACAGGCGCCGCAGGCGCGCCGATGCGCAAGGCCTCCGAGTAAAACTCGGAGGCCTTGTTGTTTGATGCGAGGACGAATCGGCAAACCGACAAAGGTTTGCTAAAACGCCGGGGCCAGCCACGCCAGAAATGCGGGCGCGGCCTGCAACCCCAACAGCCCAACGACGATTCCCAAAATCACTCCAGCGACAACATCGGACAGGTAATGCACGCCCATCGAGACGCGCGCCAGCGAGACGAGCGGCGCCCAGAGGCAGAGCAGAACAGCCAGCCATGCGGGGCCGAGACCGAGGGCGAGAACGGCGATGAGGAAAGCGCGCGCCGCGTGTCCCGAAGGAAACGAGTGCGGATCGGTGTTGCGGTAGATGCCGCCCCACTCTCCCTCGGGCCTGCGGCGGCGGACGATGAATTTGATCGCCAGCACAATGAGCGCCAGCGCGGCGATGCCCGCGAACAGGACGACAGCCCGCTGCTTCCAGAACGCGTCCCCGCGCCACCAGAGCAGGAGTAACCCCAGCCCCCAGAACCAGGAATCCCCCGAATGGGCGAAGAAGACCGCCAGCGTGCAGAGCAGGCCGGGTTGTTCGGCCACGCGCAGGCGGTCGGAGAGACGCGCGTCGAGTTCGAGGATGGAGCGAAAGGTCATTTCTTCTTGACGGGTTTCTTCTTCGGGGACGATTTTGCTTTCGAGGCAGGTTTCCCCTTCACGGCGGTTTTCCTGGCGGCAACCGGCCTGGGGGAAACTTTCTTCGCAGGCGCTTTTTTCGTCGCGGCCGCTTTCTTCGCGGCGGCCGAGGCGGCGCGCTTCGCTTTGGCCTGTTGCCTGGCAAGATCTTCCCGCAGGATTTCGAGTTGATGGGGTTTGTCCACGTCCATGCTCGGCTCGGCGCGATCCCAAACGATGGCGCGGCCCTTGATGCCGAGTCGCTTGCAGACGTGTTCCACCAGTTCGTCCAGCGTGGCGCTGTGGGTGAGAACTTTCCAGAACGTGTCGAGTCCCACCAGGGAGGCCTGCCGCATGGCGTTCTTGCGGCTGCCGATCAACTGCTCCCACAAATCGAGATGCTCGGTCGCCATGCGGATGTGGGTGACGTGAATGTCGGCGCCGCACAACTCGATATCTTTGAGACGGGTGTAACTGCGTTTGGAATCGGGGAAGCGCGCTTCCATGACCTCACGCGGGCAGACGCCGTAGTACAGGTCGTCCCTCGTCTCCATGCACTTCGAGACCAGCCAGTCCACCATCTCGCCTTTGAGCGCGGGGATGTCGGAGGAGACGACCAGCGCGTATTCGGTCTTACGGTTGAGTTCGAGCGCCTTGTTCACGCCCGCCACGATGTTGGCGAGCATGCGTCCCTGGTTGGGGATGTAGTGGATCGGCTTGGCGCTGACCAGTTCCGTCTTGGCGGAGAGGCCGATCAGGATGATGGCGTCCACCTGCTGCGCGGCGTTGAGCGCGTCCAGCACCCATTGGATCATGGGCTTGCCAGCCACATCCACGAGCGCTTTCGCGTCGCCCTTAACGAAAGAGTATAGCGGGTCTTCGGGATTCGGGATTCCACCTGCGGTGAGGATGGCGTACATGGTTTAGCGCTCCTTGAATAAGCGGGACGTATACGTGTGTACCTAATTCAACTCCTGCAACTGCGGCTCGAAGCCGAGTTTGAGGAGCAATTCATCGTATTCCGGCCACGTCAGCGGACGGTTCTTGCCCGAGATCGCCACCAGCGCGGCCTCCATCATGTTCGTGCCGAAGGAGCGCCCCTCCAGGACGGGCGTGGTGGTGACGAGATACTTCACGCCGCATTTCTTGAATAGTTCCACGTCTTCGGGCGTGGTGGTGTTCGTGACGATAACCTTGCCGTTCATGTCGTCGGGCATGTGTTTTTTGATATAGTGGCAATCGCCTGCCACAACCGTGGCCCATCCGTAATACTGCTGGTACTTGGGCGTGCGGACATCCTGTTTTTCCCCTGTGGGATACAGCCATTCGAAGGGAAAGCGCGTCACGATGGGGATCATGATGGCGGCCAGCGTCCGCAGTCCGCCGATGGTGCGAATGGGAATCGGCACACCCAGCGCGAACATCAGGTCGCAAAAGACCGTTTCGTATCCCGCCTCGACGAACGTTTTGGAGAGTCCCCAGCGGTCCACGCCGACGGTCACCATCACCCTTCGTCCGCGCTGGTCGAGGTAGTCCTTGAGATGCTTTTCGAGGAAGGCGGGGGCTTTATTTTCGAGCGTATTCTTCAAACCGCCGCCGTCCACGACGGGAGTCTTTTGAATGTAGCGTACCAATTTTTGAACGGAGTGGAAGGGATAAAATTTCCCTTCCACAATGGCTCCCAAGTCGGCCCCGCCCACGCCGAAGGCGTCCACCTGCCCGTCCAATTCCCTGTATTTGAGCGCGGCGGCCTCCATATCGCCGTCCGTGCCGATGCGCTCGATGACGACTTGCTCGCCCAGCAACGTCACTTCCACCTTCTTGTTGCGCTTCGACGATCCAATGCTGATGCTGACCGCTCGCTTCATGCCGTGCCTCCTGGGGGAATTTCTGCGGCGAGTATACCAGAAACAAGATTACCCCCGGGATCAAGAATTTTCGGTTTTCCCGTTTCCAATGGACGAGATGGATTTATACGGCTTCACCGGGAAATCGTTGCATCTTGCCGCGCGTCGCCAAAACCTGGACACGGTTTTCGCCGACTTCTTTGTAAAACCCCACTTTACAGAAAATAGACTATCGAGATTATTGTACGACGGGGAGTTTCTTTTTCGAAACGGTTTTTCATTGGTACAAGGAAAGACCTGACATGTCTCATCCGCGCCGTGGTTAACCGTGACGATTGTGTGGAACTCGGCCACAATTAATCGGGGTTCTGTGGAGACATGTCAGGTCTCCTCAAGTCTCTCCTCTCCCACAGACTTCCCCGCGCGGGATTCCAACCCCACCTTCGGCAGGGCGGTGCATGAAGTAAACGAAAAGTGCCAATAAGACTCGTCCTTATTGGCACTTTTGCTTTATAATGCCAATAACAGGCGTTTTCTACCATGAATCCACAAGACTTTACCTCGCCATCGGCTGGACAAGCCATTCGAACCCCGAAAGGCTACTGGGCGTTTTTGCCTGCCCACCTGCCTCCCCAAATCAACTGGTCGCCAAACTTGGTTTCGCTGGCTGGTGAAGCGGAGCGCGCCCTGGCGGAACTTGCGTGGGTCGGGCAAAACTTTCCCGAACCGCACGTGATGGTGCGAGCGTTTGTTCGCCAGGAGGCAGTCATGTCTTCGCGTATCGAGGGGACACGCGCTTCACTGGACGATGTTTATCAATACGAGGCAGACCAACTGTGCTTCCTCGAACCAAATTCGGACGTGCGCGAAGTACACAACTACGTGACCGCGCTGGATTATGGAATCACGCGGCTGGACTCCCTGCCCGTCAGCCTGCGATTGATTCGAGAACTGCAAGGACGCCTGATGGAAGGCGTGCGCGGTGGCGTTTGGACTCCAGGAGAGTTTCGCCAATCGCAAAACTGGATCGGCGCGGCAGGAAGCACGCTTGAAACTGCAACTTATGTCCCGCCGCCTGTTGACGAAATGATGGAAGCACTTGGTCACTTGGAGCGCTTTATCCATGCTCCCTCTGACCTGCCGCCGCTTGTGCGCGTAGGACTGATCCACTATCAGTTTGAAGCCATCCATCCCTTCCTCGATGGAAATGGTCGCGTTGGACGATTGCTGATCCTGCTCCTCTTGTGCCAATGGAAATTGCTTCCCCAACCTTTGCTCTATCTGAGCGGCTTTATTGAGAAAAACCGAAGCGAGTATTACAACCTTCTGTTGGCGGTAAGTCAACACGGAAAGTGGGAGGAGTGGTTGTCGTTTTTCCTGACAGGTATTCGCGACCAGTCGCACATCACGACGCGCTGTGTTCAGGGATTACAATCTCTGCGCGAGAAATATTATCAACTGCACACGGGCAAACGAGATAGTGTCCGTCTCAATAAACTGGTTGATTATTTGATTGGCCGACCTATCGTGACAATAAAACAAGCACAAAGCGATCTCGGCTTGTCTGATTTCAAAACCGCAAAACGGTATATTGTCAAACTGCAAGAAGAAGGAATTCTGCGCGAGATGACAGGGAAGAGTCGCAACCGCCTCTTCCGCGCAGATGAGATACTGAAGGTGATTGAGTCGATTTGAGGAACTGGAGGTAGAAATGCGCGTCCCCGTGACGGAAAAATACGAACGCTACGGCTGGCCGTCTGTGCCACGCCCCGACTTGACGCCGCCCGAAGGCTGGAGCCTGCCGCTGATCCATTCGGTCAACCGCGTGTACCAGCACCGTCTCTCGCCCGATGGCGAGCGGATTGCGTTCATTTGGAACCGCGAGGAGCAGGCTGATATTTACGTCATGCCCGCGAAGGGCGGATGGCCGAGCCGCGTTTCGTTCACGCGCGTCAGCACGCCCTATTGGTGGGATCGCGCTCCGCAGTGGTCGCCCGACGGCAGGTGGCTGGCCTTCCGCACGAAAGGTCACGTCCACATCGCGGACTCGCGCGGCGGGATTCCCGAAAAGTTGCCGCTCCCGCTCGACTCGAGTTCCTCGCCCGCGTGGCTGCCCGACAGCAACCAACTCGTCATCACGCTGCGCCCCGATGAAATTCCCCGCCTCGCGCTGACCGACCGCGAGGGGACGTTCCTGCGCGTCCTCACACGGGACAGCGGCGAGGACTCCGACCCGCGTCCCTCGCCCGACGGGAAGTGGGTCGCGTACGTCCACTGGCCTGACGACGACCGCAACCGCCGCGACATCCGCATTGTGGATTTGGTGTCGGGGGCGACGCGTGTGCTGGTCGGCGCGCCGAAGATGAAGGACTGGTTCCCGCGCTGGTCGCCCGATGGGCAGTGGATCGCGTTCCTCTCCCAGCGCACGGACTACAACCAGGTGTGGGTCATCCGACCCGATGGCACGGACATGCGTCAAGTCACCGACATTGGCACCAACATCGAGGAGTTCTCGTGGTCGCCCGATGGCACGCGGCTGGCGGTCATCGTCAACCGACGCGGCAGGCTCAATTTGGCCTCAGCCGACCTAACGTCAGGAAAGATCGAGGAGATCAAAACGGGACGCGGAGTCTATTCGCGTCCGCATTTTTCGCCCGACGGCGCGTACCTCTACGTCGAGTATGAAGATCCGATTGTGCCGCCCGACATCCAGCGCATTGACGTGGCGAGTGGCCGAGCAAAGCAGTTGACGTTTTCGAATCCGCCCGCGCTTGCAACTCAGCCGCTCGTCATGCCCGAAGAGGTGATCTACAAAAGTTACGACGGGTTGGAGATCGCGGGCTTGCTCTACAAACCGAAACACCCCAACGGCGCGGCGCTGGTGCACCCGCACGGAGGTCCGACCGAGCAGTTTGGGTACACGTGGGAAATTATGATTCAGTATTTGGTTGCGAAGGGCTACACGGTGCTGTGCCCGAACTATCGCGGCTCGACGGGTTATGGGCTGGCGTTCGAGCACGCCAACTACAACAACTGGGGCGTGGGCGATGTGCAGGACTGTTTGCACGCCGCGAAATTTTTGGCGGAGTTGCCCGAGGTTCACGCGTCGAGGCTCGGGATTTATGGTTCGAGTTACGGCGGCTATCTGACGGTGGCGTGCCTGGCGCGTGACCCCGAGTTTCGATTCGCGTGCGGTGTGAGTCAATATGGCGACGCGTCGCTGGTCAGTTCGTGGGCGCAGTGCGACCGCAACACGCGACTCTACACCGAAATGCAGATCGGACATCCCTCGGACAATTGGGAGGTCTTCATTGACGGTTCGGCGATCCATCAGGTGGCGAACATCAAGTCGCCGCTGTTGCTGTTGCACGGACTGGAGGACGAAGTGGTCGCGCCGCAATCGTCGGAGGAACTGGCCGAAGCCCTGCGCCGTCACAACAAGACCTTCGAGTACAAGACCTACGCGGGTGAGCCGCACGGTTTCCAGAAACGCGAGACGGTGCTCGACGCGATGGCGCGGCTGGAACGGTTTTTGGATTGGTATTTGTTGCCGCCGTCGGTGCCGAGTCCGATGAGGGGGGAGTTGCCGCCTGTGGTGGAGGAGGATGATGAGTAGGTGTGGGACGCGGATTACGCGGATGACACGGATGGACGCGGAGATTTTTTTAAACACGAAGGGTCACGAAGGCAACGAAGGAAAATGCCCTTTGTGATGAAGGTTTTCTCCGCGTTCGTTTTTCTTGGCAGGTATAATCGTTGTATGTAATTCGCTTGACAAAATTTGTTATGAGATCTGACAAACCTGTAAAATAATTACGGAGCCAGCATGAATTGGACTTTAGACAAAATTTGACAAAGAAGAGGAACTGTATCAAACTGGGAGCATGAACAAGCATGAACATGCCACGCAATTGATGCAGTTCCGGT
>DAOUMJ010000252.1:0-17864 GCA_034411715.1 Anaerolineales bacterium
CCAGGGAAATTCATTTTGCGCCCGCGCGGGCAAGATAAATCTTGCGGTACTGAGGCAAAATCTTCGCGGTTGGCGTAGTTTTTACGGAGTAATACTATAACATTGCGCGGTGCCTCCTGACGCCTGGGTTTAGCGGGTAAAATCAGCCCACTTACAGATAACCATGCCAAAGAAATCCTCCTCCCCCGATTGGCCGCGCGTCGCCCGCCTCCTCTTGACCTCGCGCCTGCTCGACGAACTCGAGGAGCGCGAACTCGCCCCCGCGGGACGCGTGCCCTATCAATTTTCCGCCAAAGGCCACGAACTCTCGCAAATCCTCCTCGCCCTGCACCTCACGCATCCGCACGACGCGGCCACGGTCTACTATCGCTCGCGTCCCTTCATGCTGGCGGCGGGACTCACCCTCCAGGAGGCCATCGCGGCAGGCATGGCGAAGACCGGCTCCCCGTCCGAGGGGCGCGATGTGGGAGTCGTTTTCTCGATGAGATCGCGCAACGACGGAATCTCAGTTTTGCCCTCCTCCGGCGACGTGGGCGCGCAATACACGCCCGCGGCGGGCTGGGCGCAGGCCATTCAATATCGTCGCGACGTGTTGGGTGAAAAGGACTGGAACAAGGCTATTGCCATGGCGCACGGCGGCGAAGGCTCGATTGCCGCCAACGGTTTCTGGGCCGCGCTCAACATCGCCTCCACGCGCAAAATTCCCATGCTCTTCTTCATCGAGGACAATGACTTCGCCATCTCGGTCCGCTCGCACCTGCAAACCCCCGGCGCGGACCTCTCCTCCAACCTGCGCGGCTTCAAGAACCTCTGCATCATTGACGGCGACGGCGCGGACCCAAACGACGCGCCGGGCAAGATCGCCGAGGCGGTAGCCAGCGTGCGCGCGGGCAAGGGGCCGTGCCTGCTTCATTTGCGCGTGCCGCGTCTCACGGGTCATACGTTCATTGACGACCAGGCATATAAAACGGAAAACGAAAAACGTAACGAAGCCAGGCGCGATCCGCTGACGCGTTTGAAAAAATTCCTGCCCGATTTGGATTGGACAACGCTCGAGCGCGACGCGGCCGACGAAGTCCGCGCCGCGCTGGACGAGGTCGCCTCCCGGCCGGATCCCGATCCGGCCTCCGTCACACGGCATGTTTTCGCCCCCGTAGGGACAACGCTTGCGGTTGTCCAGGAGGCCGCAGACGCCCCTGGGCGAGGGCAAGCCCCGCCCCGACAGGAAGGCACGCGCATCAACCTGATAGACGCCGTCCGCCGCACGCTGGAAGTGGAGATGACGCGCGACCCGCGCCTCGTTGTCTTTGGAGAGGACGTGGGCGCGAAGGGCGGCGTCCACGGCGCGACCGCGCACATGCAGGAAAAATTCGGGGATATGCGCGTCTTCGACACCTCGCTTTCGGAGGAGGGAATTATCGGCAGCGCGGTGGGCATGTCGCTGGCGGGGTTGCGTCCCGTGCCGGAGATCCAATTCCGCAAATACGCCGATCCCGCGACGGAACAAATTAATGATGCTGGCACCATCCGCTGGAGAACCGCAGGCAAATTCTCCGCGCCGATGGTGGTGAGAATCCCCGTCGGCTTTGGAAAAAAGATCGGCGACCCCTGGCATTCCGTGACGGGCGAGGCGATTTACGCGCACACCCTCGGCTGGCGATTGGCATTCCCCTCCAACGCGGCGGACGCGGTCGGCCTGCTCCGTGCCGCGCTGCGCGGCGAAGACCCGACCATCTTCTTCGAGCATCGCGCGTTACTCGATACGGCGATTGCGCGCCGCCCCTATCCCGGCGACGATTATGTTTTACGTTTTGGAGAAGCGGCAACTCTGACGGAAGGCGATTCGCTGACGGTCGTCGCCTGGGGGGCGATGACGCACCGGGTCGTGGAGGCCGCCCAAAGCGTCGCCCTGAGCGATCAGCCGAAGGGTCACGCGGGAAGCGTCGAAGTCATAGACTTGAGAACGATCGTTCCGTGGGACAAGTCCCGTGTGCTGGAATCCGTCCGCAAGACGGGCAAGTGTCTCATCGTCCACGAGGACGCGCTCACGGGCGGGTTCGGCGCGGAGATCGCCGCGGTCGTCGCGGAAGAGGCCTTCACCGACCTCGACGCGCCGCTGGCGAGAATGGCCGTTCCCGACGTGCCGATACCGTATAATATGGGCCTGATGAATGCGGCGCTCCCACAGGTCGCGGACATTGAACGAAAAATCCAAACAATGCTGGCTTTTTGAAAAGGAGTATCATGCAAAGCAAAGTCGCGAAAGACCTGGTGTTCCACAGCGAAAACGTCCTTCTGCAGATCGCGGGTTGGAGTAAGTTCATCTCGTGGGGCATGGCGATCATCTACGCGCTGCGTTTCATCTCGGACCTGATCTCGGTGTTCGGAAGCGGACAGTTTTCCTGGCCGACGCTGATGATGGACCGCATTCTGTTCATGGCGAGCCTGCTCTCTACGCTCTTCTTTGGCGCTTTCTATTTCCTGCTGTTGCAGGGACTGGCGCAGGGGCTGTATCTGGGATTGGACACATACCTGAGAGGCGAAGTGGAGGAGGCAGGTTAGCCGGTGAACCTGGACGACCTGGAACGCCTGCGCGCGATCGATTCGCTGGACATGCTGGCCGAAATCGAAGGCCTGCCCGACCAGTTGGCGCGCGCGTACGAGATGGGAATGCAGACTTCGGAAGTCTATAAGACTTCCGAGGTCTCGCGCGTTGTCATCGCGGGCATGGGCGGTTCGGCCATCGGCGCGGACCTGCTGGCGGCCTACGCCGCGGACCTGTGTCCCGCGCCGGTCATCGTCCACCGCGATTATGGGTTGCCTTCCTTTGCACGCGGAGAGGAGACGCTGGTCGTCTGCTCCTCCCATTCGGGGGACACCGAAGAGACGCTCGACTCCTTCGATGCCGCGCGCAAAGCGGGCTGCCGCGTCGTCGCGGTTTGCACGGGCGGGGAACTGGCCGCGCGCGCCAAAAAAGAGAAAATCCCGCTCATCACCTTTGACCATCAGGGACAACCGCGCGCCGCCATCGGCTACTCGTTTGGCATCCTGCTCGCCCTCTTCGTCCGCCTCGGACTCATCCCCGACCAGGCCGATGAAGTCGCGTCCGCAGTGAAGGCGATGAAGGAAATCCAAAAGCATCTCACGCCCGCCGTCGAAACCGTCCGCAACCCCGCCAAACGTTACGCGGGACAATTGATGGGCCGCTGGGTGACGGTCTTCGGCGCGGGACGGCTCGCGCCTGTGGCGCGCCGTATCAAGGGACAGATCAACGAACTGGCAAAGGCCGCCGCCAACTTCGAGTTCCTCCCCGAAGCCGACCACAACACGCTGGCCGGCGCGCTCCATCCCGCCGAGGTCCTCCAGCCGCACACGATGAATCTCTTCCTGCGCGCCCCGTCCGACCATCCGCGCAACCGTCTCCGGGCCGACCTGACCAAACAGGCGCTCATGCTCGAAGGGCTGAACACCGACTTCCTCGACGCGCGCGGCGACTCTCCCCTCGCCCATATCTGGACACTGATCCTGTTCGGCGACTACATGGCTTTCTATCTCGCCCTCGCCTACGGCGTGGACCCAACCCCCGTGGATGCGCTGGTCAACTTCAAGAACGCGCTGATGCAGGCGCATTAATTTTCGTACACGGATTTCACGGATTGGACGGAGTCTCACGGATTTTTCTTTAAATTTTTGTCCGTGTAAATCCGTGTTCATCCGCGTACGTTTTTTACTCCCATGAACCGCCTCGCCCGCATTGCCAAACGCGATTGGATCGGCCTTGCCCTCGTCCTCGCGGGTTTCCTCCTCCGCCTGCGGCAATATCTCGCCAACCGTTCGCTCTGGCTGGACGAGGCCATGCTGGCCAACAACATCCTCGCTCGCGATTTCGCGGGGCTCTTTCGCCCACTCGATAACGACCAGGGCGCGCCCATCGGTTTCCTCCTTCTCCAAAAAACGATCACCCTCCTCCTCGGCGATTCCGAATACGCGCTGAGACTCGCCCCCTTCCTGGCGGGCTGTCTCGCGCTCGTGTTGATGTTCCTCCTGTCGCGAAAAATCTCCAGCGCGTTCGCGTCCAACCTGACGCTCGCTCTCTTCGCCTTCTCCCCCGCGCTCATCTACTACGCCTCCGAAGTCAAGCAATACTCCTCCGATGTTGCTGTTGCGCTGGGTCTGTATTTGCTTTTCGTTCGCCAAAGTCGGGAGACTTTGGACTCCGCAAAAGATGCCGCGCTCCTCGCCCTCGCGGGCGCGCTCGTCCTCTGGTTCTCGCATCCCGCGCTGTTCATCGTCGGCGCGCTCGGCCTCGCGCTATTCATCCAGTCCCTTCGCGAGAAAGACAAACGCAGGATTGCCGCGCTCCTCTTCATCGCGCTTGTCTGGTCTCTCAGTCTCGCCGCGCTTTATTTCGTCAACCTGCGCCAACTTTCCACGCATCAATTCTTCCTCGACTTCTGGCGCGAAGGATTCATGCCGCGCGACACATACGCGCTTGCGTGGCTCGTCAACTCCCTGCGTGCGCCCTTTTTCGATCTTCTAGGCTTGCAGATTCCCTACATCATCCCCGCATCACTATTTTTAGTGGGGATGATCGGACTCACGCGCCGCCTCCCGCGCTTCGGCCTTTTTCTCCTCCTCATCCTTTTCCTGGCCCTGCTCGCCTCCTTCCTGACCCTCTACCCATTCGCGGGACGAATGATCCTTTTCCTCGCCCCGGCCTTCACCCTGCTCCTCGCCGAAGGCGCAGACCTGGCAGGCTTCATCGGACGCACGCTCGGAAGGGAGTTTTCAACGAATAATAGCCCCCGTCCGCAAAGGACTCTTCGAAAACCTGTCGCGTCTTCCGCGATCCTTGCGTGGGCAATTCGCCTCGCGCTGGCGGCAACCCTGCTCTTCGACCCTCTCTCCCTTGCCGCCGAAAACTTTGCCGCCCCCAAAATGCCCGAGCACATCCGCCCGGCCATGCAAGCCTTGCAGGAGGAGTGGGAGGAGGGCGACCTGATTTACGTCTATCACTGGGCCGAACCCGCCGTCCGCTTCTACGCGCCGCATTTTGGCTTCGCCGTGTCCCACTTCATCCTCGGCGCGGACCATCACCAGAATCCCGAAGCCTACCACGCCGAACTGGACTCGCTGCGCGGACACGAACGCGTTTGGGTTTTGTTTTCGCACGTGTACGAAGCGGACGGTTTCAATGAGCGCGATTACATCTTGAATTACCTGGATATGGTCGGGCAAATGCGCCAGCAGATTCGCAGGCCCGGCATGACGGTGTTTTTGTATTTGTACGATCTTCGCTAACCGCTCATGAGCAATGCCAGAATCAGTACTTCACGAAGGCGCGTATTTGGCGTTCTCTAACGCCAGATTTGCGCTGCACCTGCCCTCCCGAAGGACACACCTGCACTTGCACGCAGGCGCAAGTGTCGGGACGATGTGGCGGGCAAGCGCCAGGGGAGGGCGCAAATTACGCGATGTTTTCGTGATCTATTGAGAATATGCAGAGGCGTTATAATCGCCAACCAATCGTAAATCACAAATCGAAAATCGGAACACCCCATGCGCATCCTCGTAACCAACGACGACGGCGTGACCGCGCCCGGACTGCTCGCCCTGGCGCAGGCCATGCGCGCCCTCGGCAAAGTGACCGTCTTCGCGCCGGACCGCAACTGGTCGGCCTCGGGACACGTGAAGACGATGGATCGTCCCCTGCGCGTGCGCGAGACGCTCCTCGCGGACGGCTCATCCGCCTTCACCTCCGACGGCGCGCCATCGGATTGCGTCGCCCTGCCATTGCTGGGACTGATCGAGGAAAAGATTGACCTCGTGGTTTCGGGCATCAATCCCAACGCCAACGTGGGGCATGACGTGACCTACTCCGGCACCGTCACCGCGGCGATGGAGGCCGTGATCAACGGCGTCCCCGGCGTCGCGGTCTCGCTCGATTCACCGGAGAACCACAAGGAAAAACTGGATTACAGCGCGGCCGCCTCGGTGGCGCGGCGCGTAGCGGAGCGCGTCCTCGCGGAAGGATTGCCGGAGGGTGTGCTGTTGAACGTCAACGTGCCGTATCTGAAAGAGTCCGAACTCAAAGGCTTTATGGTGACGCGTCAGGGACTGCGCCTCTACCGCGACGAACTGGACCGCCGCCTCGATCCGCGTGGCCGTCCCTATTACTGGATCGGCGGCGAATCTCCCACCGGCGTGGACGAGCCAGGCACCGATTTCGGCGCGCTGCGCGCGGGCTGTGTCTCGATCACGCCGTTGCAACTGGATTTGACGGCGCGTGAGGCGATGAAGAAATTGGAAACGTGGAAGTGGTAGGCCTCACCCCCATCCGCCCTCACCCCCGGCCCCTCTCCCGATGACGGGAGAGGGGAAAAGAGAAGGGAAACATGCCGGCATTTACATCTCCTCCCAACCCGCGTGAATTCCAATCCCTCGTCTGGGACCTCGTCCGCCGCATCCCGCGTGGACGCGTGGCGACGTACGGCCAGATCGCGCTGATGCTCCCCCCTCCCTCAGGCGTAGACATCGAGACCTACCGCGCCTTCGGACCGCGCTGGGTGGGCGGGGCAATGGCGGCCTGTCCCGATGACGTGCCGTGGCAAAGGGTCATCAACGCGAAGGGAGAGATCAGCCCGCGCCCGGGCGCGGCGCGTCAACGCGAATTGCTGGAGCAGGAGGGGGTGGCGTTCAACGAGAAGGACAGGGTGGACTTGAAAAAGTTCGGCTGGACGGGAAGCGACGAATCCGCTCAGCCGCCCACCTTGTTCTGATTATAGATTCATCAGTCTATCAACCTGCTTCCCAGCGGGGTATGTCTCATCAGGAAGAATCGCAGGGAGCCGGCCGGGGGTTCGAAGGCAATATCCAGGCCGTGGATCTTCTCCCGCTTTTGATACAACTCGGCGACTTTATCGGCCACGTAATCTATATGCGATTGGGTGTAGACACGACGCGAGATCGTCAGGCGGACGAGTTCCAGTTTGGGAACGTTGTTGAGGCCGGTCCTGGGGTCGCGCCCCGCGGAGGCGATGCCGCGCTCCATGGCGCGGACGCCGCTTTCCAGATACAGGGCGGCCGCGAGAGCCTGGGCCGGGAACTGCTCCTGGGGGATGTGCGAAAGGAATTTTTTGGCGTCAACGAAAACCGCGTGGCCTCCCACCGGCACGACGATGGGAACGTCTGCCAGTTGCAGAAGTTGTCCGAGATACTGGGTCTGCCCAATGCGATAGGCGATCCATTCGTCGTCCACGGCTTCGCGGATGCCCTGCGCCAGCGCTTCCATGCTGTAACCGGCCATCCCGCCATAGGTGGGAAATCCTTCGAAATCCACCAAAAGTTCGCGGGCTTTGGCGGCTTTCTCCGAATCGTTGAGCGCCAGGAACCCGCCGATATTGACGAGGTGATCCTTCTTGGAACTCATGGTGCATCCGTCGGTGAGACTCCCGATCTCGCGGACGATCTGGGCGACGGTTTTATCCTGGCAGCCCGGCTCGCGCTGCCGGATGAACCAGGCGTTTTCGACCACGCGCGTGGCGTCCAGCGTCAACGGGATGCCGTATTTCTGCGTCAGGACGCGCACCGCTTTCAGGTTTTCCATGGAGAAGGGCTGTCCGCCCGCCATGTTGACGCATCCTTCGAGGTGGACGTAGGCAATGTGGCGGGGGCCATGCTCTTTTCCCCATTTTTCGATACATTCATCAATCAATTTTTGGAGTTTCTTCAAATCCACATTCCCCTTGAAAGGATGCGCGACGGTGGGATCGTGGGCTTCGTCAATGATGATGTCCACGAACGTGCCGCCCGCCTTGATGATATGCACCTTTGTGGTGGTAAAGTACATGTTCTTCGGCACGTAGATGGGATCGCCCGGATACTTTTCCAACAGGGGCTTGATGTAAATACTGGAGAGGATATGCTCGGCCCCGCGTCCCTGATGGGTGGGAACGACTTCCTTCCAGCCATAGACCTCCTGTATCGCCGCTACGAGGGGATAGAAACTTCGCGACCCGGCGTAATCCTCGTTGCCTTTCATCATGGCCGCCCATTGCAAGTCGCTCATCGCCGAAGTGCCGCTGTCGGTCAACAGATCCAGGTAGATGACGGGTTTGCGCTTCTCGCTCAACAAAAAGGTGTTGTAACCTGCCTCCTCGATGGCTTCCTTCCTCGTTTCGTGCGTTGGGATTTTGCCGCGGATTTCCACCGTCTTGATGCGATACGGTTCCGCGGGATGAACCGGCATCTTCCTGAGAACCTCCCCCCCATCCCTGGGCTGGCGCATGGACAGGAACTTCGTGAGGTCGTCCAGCGAATCGCCGGGGCGGAGGGCCTGATTGCTCCCGGCCAACCTTTTTTGCAGGATTTCCATCTGCTGTTCCGGCGTCAACTCGCCGTCGGATTTTCGAAAAGGGATTTTCGAAGCGTCCAGGAATGCTTTCATGTACGGTCCTTTCCTTGGGTGGTGGATTTGGGAGGGCAAATGCGCGACGCAAAAACGCGTCCTGTTTTGCCGATGGCGCGATTATATGCCTCCCCTCGCCGGAAAGCAACAAAAAGCCTCCTGCCGTCTTCCACCGGCAGGAGGTCTCTCTCGCTGATCACCGATCACTGACCGCTCACCCTCTCCCCATACAACTTCCGGTGCACCACGCTCAACGCCCGCACCTGCTCCGCCGCGTGATACGACGACCTCACCAGCGGATTCGACTCGACCCACTGGAAGCCGATCTCCTTGCCATAGTCGCGCAGTTCGGCGAACTCTTCCATCGTGTAATATCTCTGCATCGGCAGGTGTTTCTTGCTCGGCTGGAGATATTGGCCGATGGTCAGGATGTCCACGCCCCAAGAGCACTGGTCGCGCATCACAGTTTTCACCTCGTCCATCGTCTCGCCGAGGCCGAGCATGATGCCCGATTTGGTCAGCACGTCGGGGTCGAGTTTTTTCGCGTTCGAGAGAGTCGCGGCGGCCCACTCGTAGTTGTCCTGCGGCTGGACGGACTTGAACAGGCGCGGAACCGTCTCCACGTTGTGGTTCAGAATCTCGGGGCGCGTGTCCATGACGATCTTGAGCGCCTCGAGGCTTCCCTTGAAATCGGGAATCAGCACCTCGATGGAGCAGCCCGGCAGAAGTTCACGAATGCGGCGGATGACCATCGCAAAAATGGGCGCGCCGCCGTCCCGGCGCTCGTCGCGGTTGACCGAGGTGATGACCGCGTGTTTCAGGTTCATTGCCTTCACGGCCTGCGCCACGCGCTCCGCTTCGCCCCAATCGAGCAGGGCGGGCTTGCCGTGCTTGATGTCGCAGAATCCGCAGGTTCGCGTGCATACGTCGCCGAGCATTAAGAATGTGGCCGTGCCGCTGCCCCAGCATTCGCCCATGTTCGGGCACATCGCCTCTTCGCAGACGGTGTGCAATTCCTTCGAGCGCATCAGCGTTTGCAATCGTTCGTACGTCTCGCCTGCGGGCGCGCGCACCTTGATCCATTCCGGGCGGCGCAGCGGGCGCGCTTCTGTTTGTAGTGAAACTCGATCTCGTGTGGGTATGACTGCCATTAAATTCCTCTTCAGTACTGCAACATTCATAGCGCGATCAGTACCGCAAAATTCATTTTGCGCCCGCGCTGGCAAGATAAATCTTGCGGTACAAGTTTTATTTCTTCCTGACCTTCAACCGCAAACCCTTGACTTCGACAACCTCGACCGTATCGCCCTTACGGATCTTTTTGGACCCTTCGGCGGCTTCCGCGCTCCACAACTCGCTCTGCAATTGGATCTGCCCGCCCGTCTCGGACCACGACCTCACCGTCCCCGTCTTCCCGACGAACACTTCCTCCCCCACGCGGATGGGCGCGCGCAGGGCGCGGATGCCGAACCCCACGATGACGAGGAATAACAGCCCGGTCAGGATGCCGGTCAGGATCACCAGCGGCAGCGAAACTTGCAGGAAGTCCGGCGTGCCGGGCGAATTGAACAGCACCAGCGCGCCGACGATGAACGAGGCCACGCCCGCGGCTGTCAACGCCCCATGGGTGGGCGCTTTGATGTCGAGAACGAACAGCACGAACGCGGTGATGATGAAGATGATCCCAAACCAGTTGACCGGCAGAAAGCCGAGTCCGTAAGCCGCCAGCGCCAGGCAGACCACGCCGATGAAGCCCGCCACCCATCCGCCCGGGCTGGAGATTTCGATGAGAATGGCCTGCACGCCGACGGTCACCAGCAGGAAGACGATGTTCGGGTCGGTCAGGATCAACAGCAACTGCTCGATGAAACTCATCGGGAGATGCTCGGCGCGGGCGTTTGCGGTGCGCAGCGTGCGCGGGCCGTCGGCCGTTTGGACGGTGAAACCGTCCAGTTGCCCGAGCAAGTCGTCCAGGTTGCTGGCGATGAAATCAATCAGTCCCACCTGGCGCGCCTCCTTTGCGGTGGCGGCCTTGGCTTCCTCGATCATGGCTTCGGCCAACGCAGAGGCCTCCGCGCCGCGCGGTTCCACGATCGGGCGGATGGTGGCCTTCATGATCTCCTTAGCCTTCGTTTCCGAGGTGGTGTCCAGGTCTTCGCCCGAGCCGCTGATGGGGCTGGCCGCGCCGATGGCCGTCTCCGGCGCCATGGCCGAGGCATGACCGCCGATGGTGATCATCGCGCCCGCGCTGGCGGCGATGGCGCCCTGCGGCACGTAGACAACCACCGGCACGCGGCTGGCGCGCATGGAACGGATGATGTCAATCGTCGTCAGCAGGTCGCCGCCCGGCGTGTTCAACTGGATGATCAGAACTTCCGCGTCGCGCTGTTCCGCCGTCTTGATGCCGCGCTCGATATATTCCTGCATGGCGGGCATGATGGGACCTTCCGCATCCAATACCAGGATGACGGGATGGTCGCTTTGGGCGTGGATTCGGCCGGAGAAAACCGCGAGCAGGCCGAAGGTCAAAAGAAGGATGCGAATGGGTTTCATGAGATGTCCTGCCCGATATTATAATGGCTTCTGGAGGAAAGCATGTCCGAACAAAGCAAAACCAGCATCGCACGGGTGGTTATCCAATTGATCATTGTCGTTGTTATTGCCCCCCTGCTCCCGCTGATCATCTCCGGGGATTGGGGCTGGTGGCAGGGATGGGTCTACGCGGCTTTGAATATTCTCTCGTTCATCGTCAGCCGCCTGATCGTCTACCGTGTCCACCCGGACCTGATCCGCGAGCGCGCCCGCTTCATGGATGCGCGGGATACCAAGCCCTGGGACAGGGTTCTCGCGCCGATGCTTGCGTTTGGCTCGATTTTCGTCGCGGTCGTGGCGGGACTGGATCGTTTGAACGATTGGTCGTCGGCGTTTCCTATGTGGGTCAACCTCGCGGGGCTGGCTGTCATTGTGATCGGTTACGCCTTCTCCTCGTGGGCTTTGATCGTGAACCGCTTCTTCTCGGGGACGGTTCGCATCCAAACCGAGCGCGGGCATCACGTGGTGACGGAGGGGCCGTATCGCTTCGTCCGACACCCGGGCTACGCGGGGGCTTTGCTTGGGTTTGTGGTGATTCCGCTTCTGCTCAATTCGATCTGGTCGTTCATTCCCACCATATTGCTGACTGCTATTGTGATCCTCCGCACCGCACTCGAAGACGCGACCCTGCAAAAAGAACTGCCCGGCTACGCCGAGTACGCGCAACGAACGCACTATCGGCTGATACCGGGCATTTGGTGAAAATAAGGTGCGTGAATAGACTGATTGTTCTCTTTCATCCTCGATTCAAAGGAGGCGTCATTGCAATTTGGGATGAGAGTCTAGATCACACCCAGTGAAATCAGAATCGTGCGGATGCTCAATCCGATGATGAGCACGCCGACCATCCCCATCAGGACGCGCACGGGTAGTTTCCGGGTGATGATGGCCGCGAACGGCGCCGCGATCACGCCGCCCAACAGCAAGCCCACAATGATCGTCCAATTCGAGAGCATTTCAGACGATAACGTGAAGAGGAAGACCACCGACTGCGAGAAGGTGATAAAGAACTCTGAAGAGTTGACCGAGCCAATCGCAAAGCGTGGATTTTTGCCGCGCGCAACCAATGTTGTGGTTACGATGGGCCCCCAGCCGCCGCCTCCAATGGCATCAAAGAAACCGCCAATCAGGCCCATTATGCTGATATGGCTGGTCACTTCGTTATGCTCGCCATTGTACCGCAGGGCTTTGACCAGAATAACGATGCCCATGATCAGCAGGTAGCCGGCTATCCAGGGCTTGATGACATCGCCGTCAATCTGGGTCAGGATGTAGGCGCCCACCACTGCCCCAAGGACGCCGGGGATAATCAATTTCTTGAACAGCTCTTTGTCCACATTTCCCAGCTTCCAATGCGAGATGCCCGAAACGCCGGTGGTGCAGGTCTCGGCCAGGTGGACGCAGGCGCTGGCCAGTTTGGGCGGTACACCCACGCTGAGCAGAAAAGAGTTCGAGCTGACGCCATAGGCCATGCCCAACGCGCCGTCAATCATCTGTGCGACGAAACCGACGAGGGTGTACAAGAGGATGGCAAGCACAATTTCCATGTCATATTCTCCTTATGTTGATGAATGATCCTGATGGATTCAACGTGAGGCCGATTGTTTTTCTAGAACAGTCCTTCCAGATATTGTTTTGTGCGTTCGTGTTTGGGGTTGGTGAACACTTCCCTGGCAGGGCCGGATTCAATCACTTCACCCATGTACATATAAATCACGTAATCCGCGAGCCGCTTGGCTTGCCGCAAGGTGTGTGTCACGATGACAGTGGTGTACTGCTGTTTCAGTTCGAGCAGGCGCGCTTCGATGTTCTGCGAGGAGATCGGGTCGAGTGCAGAGGTCGGTTCGTCGCCCAAAATAATTTCAGGCTCCACCGCCAATCCGCGCGCCAGGCAGAGACGTTGTTGCTGTCCGATCGAGAGGCTGGTGGCGGGGTCGTGCATCCGCTGGCGGACTTCCTCCCACAGTCCCGCGACCTCCAAATAATGCCTGACCGCGGCTTTGTATTCCTTGCGATCTTTCTTCATTCGATGGATGTACATGCCGTAGGCGACGTTATCGTAAATGGACATCGGCAGCGGCGAGGGACGCTGCGCCAGCAGGCCGACGGCTTTGCGGACTTCGGTCACGTCCACATCGCGGTTGTAGATATTCTGTCCGTCCACCAGCACTTCGCCGGTGAGCCGCGTGTTTTCGGTCAACTCGAAGAAACGATTGAGTGTCTTGAGCAGGGTGGTCTTGCCGCAGCCGGAGGGTCCCATGATGACCGTGATCTGGTTCTTGGGAATTTCGATGTTGACATCCTTCAACGCCGGCTGTTTTCCATAAAAGGCGTTGAGGTCGTTGACTTGAATGTGGGTATCCATGATTTTTTCTCTCACTGTGGGGCGGATTGGCAATCCGCCTGGGCGGGATGCCATCCCGCTCCACAATTTATTTGACCGTGTAGCGGTGGAGGCGCGCCGACAGCCCGCGCGCGCCGAAGGAGACCGCCAGCACGACGATGGTGAGGATCAACGCCGCGGCGTAGCCGCGTTCGCGCACCTCCGCGTAGGGCGAACCGAGTTGGAAAAATACAGCGAGGGGCAGGGAGGCGGTGGGGCGCATCAATGACGTGACGATGCGGTCGGTGTAGCCCGCGGTGAACAGCACGGAAGCCGCGTCGCCGATGCCGCGCCCAAAGGCGAGGAGAATCGCGGTGACGATGCCCGGCAACATTTGCCGCGTCACCACGCGCAGGGCCACTTCGAATTTGGTCGAACCCAGCGCCAGGGCGGCGTGTTCCAGGTCGGCGGGCATGCGGCGGATCACCTCGTCCATGGCGCGGGTCATAATCGGGAGTTCGACCAGCGCCAGCACGAGGATGCCCGCCAGCAGGGAGGCGCGCATCCCGAAGGCGATCATCAGCGCAAAGCCGAACGCACCGTACACGATGGACGGGATGCCCCACAACACGTCGAGCGAGAGGCGGACGTATTCGCCCCATTTCGATTCGCCGAGGTAGGCTTTGAGGTACAAAGCGATGGGCAGACTGAGCAAGATGGCTAGAATCGTCCCGCCCGTCGCGAGGTAGGCCGAACCGATAATGGCGTTGAGGATGCCGCCCTCCTTGCCCATGTAATAGCCGCCTTTCGGCACTTGCGAGACCATGCTCCAGGTAAGGGAGGGCAGTCCGCGCGAGATGACGGTCCACAGAATCAGTCCCAGCGCGCCGGCGACGATGACAAAGGCGACGTACATCAGGAACTTGACGAAGCCTTCGACGAGATGCCGCCTCTCGAAATGTTTTTTCTTCAGGCCCATTTTCGCCTCACCATTCTTTGAAGAACCAACGTGGACAGGATGTTGAAGATCAGCATGACGATCAGCAGAACGAGCGCCGCGCCGAGCAGGGCCGCGTCGTACAACGGGATGGACATCATCTCGCCGTAGTTGTTGGCGATCAACGCGGGGAGCGGAGTGGCCGTGTCGAAAATCGAAGTCGGGATGTTCGGCGTGTTGCCCACCACCATCATCACCGCGATGGTCTCACCGAAGGCGCGCGATGCGCCCAGCACGACCGCGGCGATGACACCGGGCAAGACCTGAGGAAATACGACAGTTCGAATCGTCTGCCAGCGGGTCGCGCCGACTGCGAGCGAGGCGTGACGCAGGTCATTTGGGACGGTGGAGAACACCTCGAACGTGACCGAGATGATGAGCGGCGCGATCATCACCGCCAAAACGATTCCCCCCGCGAGGATGCCGAAGCCCGTCGGCTGGGTAACGCGGAAGATCGAAACGGGAGCCAGCCAACGGTCTGCGAGAGGCGCGAGCACTTCGTCCACGAACGGGACAATCGCCAGCAGTCCCCACACGCCGTAGACGACCGGGGGAATCGCGGCGAGCAAATCCAGGATCGGCTTGGCGAGGGAACGGGTGCGGGCGTGGGCGTATTCGGCGAGGTAAATCGAGACGAGCAGGCAGAGAGGAACGGACAGGAGCAGGCCAACGATTGTCACCCACACGGTGCCGAGGATGAAAGGCAGGAAGCCGAACTGTCCATCGGTGGGCTTCCAGGTTTCGCCGAGAAGCAGGTCCGCCAGGCGATAGGCGCTGAGGATCGGCCAGGCGCGCACGAGGAGCGCGACCGTGATGACCAGGATCAGGGCGACCGGCAGGAGCGTGATGACGAAGAAGGCGCGTTGGGCGGCGCGATCCTGGCGGGTTCGAGCCGCGGCAGAAGGCCGGGAGGCCCGGCCTTCTGCGGTTTGGTTGGGTTTGGGAGTGAGCGATGGTTTGGCTAGGTTCATTGTTCGAGGACGGGATTCCCGGAAGGGGGATGGATTCCCAAAGTTCTACTTTGGGGATTCGGAAGTAGAACTTCCGGAATCCAAACTACGGGGGTTATTTGAGTTTTGCCAGCGACTCTGCCTGTTGCTCCGGCGTGAGCGGCACGTACCCGGCCGCCTCCAGGAATTGCTGGCCGTCGGTGAGAATCCACTCGATGAAGGCCAGGGTCAGGCCGGTGGGTTTGCCCAGGGTGGCAAGATTCTCGAAGCGCGCCGGGGGCGAAGGATAGATGCCGTTTGCCACCGCGCCGAACGCGTCCTCTTTGGCCGTATAAACTTCCTCGGGATCGGCCTGCCCATTGGCGTTGATGTCGAGGGGTGGGACAAGGATGCCCGGCACCAGCGCGCCGCTGCTCAAATCGAAGATGCTGTTCAGGTTGCCGTAGCCGATGCCGAGCGGATCTTTGATGATTGTGTCCACGAGCGCCGGTTCCCCGTTGACGCCGATGCCCTTCAAGTCTTCCTGGGCTTTGCCGCCGGAGTACTTGGCCCACATTTCTCCCGCGCCGCACGCGTCCGAACGGGTGTAAACGTGAATCTCGTCGGTGACGGCCGGGTCGCCAATGACCTCGCCCCAAGTGGTGATCTCGCCGGTGATGTAGATCTTGTTGAAGATTTCCTGGGTGATGCCTTTGGCGAGAAGTTGGTCTGCCACAGGGTTTTCCGAACTGACGATGGGGAAGACCGCGTCCTTCGTCACCGAAACCCAGAAGATGCCCTGCGCCTCCTCTTCGGGTTTGATGCTGCGCGAGATCATGCCGATGTCCACCGCGCCGGCGATGGTATCGGTCATGCCTTTGCCCGCGCCGCCGCCCTGAACGTCGAACTGGACATCCGGGTGGAGTTTGGTGAATTCCTCCGCCCAGACGGTCATCATCGGATAGAGGGCGAACGCGCCCGAAATGGAGATGGTGCCGCTGAGAGCCTCCTCGGCCGATCCCGCCTCGGGCCCAGACGGGGAAGCGGGTGAGGCGATTGAGCCGCAGGCGGTCAGAACCAGGGTTCCGGCTATGAGCAGGGCCAGCATGGAATACAGAGTCTTTTTCATTCTTTTCTCCTGATGGATCGAGTAGATTATAAAGTCTATAGTACAAGTAGTCTTTTAGACCGCGAAAAACCGCCTCCCCAAAGGCGATTTCGATCCGTCAGTTGGTCGTCAGTCCGAGCGAGGCGCGGACTTCATCCTGTCGGTTGGCTACATCGGCCAAGCTGGTGTTGTCGAGGATCTGGGCGATGGCGTTTCGCACGTCACCCATCACCAGCCGCAGGCCGCAGGTTGCTTCATCGGGACAGCCGCACGGCTCGTAGGCCATCTGGCTGACGCACTTGATCGGCGCCACCGGGCCGTCGAGCACGCGGAAGATCTGGCCGAGGGTGATCTCGCTGGAGGGCCTGGCCAGGTAATACCCGCCGCCGACGCCCATTTTGCTGTGGAGCATACCCGCGTTCTTGAGCGTCAGTAAAATCTGCTCGAGAAATTTGGGGGAGATCTTTTCGCGTTCGGAGATCTCCTTGATCTGCACCACCGGCAAAGGGTCCGTTTCGTGGGGGGTACCCGCCAGCATGATCATGGCCCGCAAGCCGTATTCGCCGCGTTTCGAGAGGCGCATGGACTGTCCTTTCGTGGTCTATAAAGTCTACTTGAGTAATGGACTTTATGGAACAATCATAATTCAGTTACTGAATTTTGTCAATGGGAATGGCTGGCTCTATTGCTTTTCTTCAACAATTTCTTGCGCGCCTTCGACCATGGAATAAAACCCGCTTTCACCGGGTCATTGCCAGCGGCTTTGAGATCGCTCAACGCTTTCTGGATCACAGGGAGATCTTCTGCTATCTGCCCATAATCGCACAACTTTCTAATCGGGCAGTTCGGACAATCGGGATTGCGGGGATGGCATAATTCCCTTCCCAATCGAATCAAATTGAGATGCGCGGCGTAGTAGGTTTCGGGCGGAAACAACGCTTCGAGGTGCGGATGCGCCTGCTCGACGGTCATCGCGGCGGGGCGCAGGCCAATTCGACCCGTGACACGATAAATGTGCGTGTCCACCGGGAAGGCGGGACGGCCAAGCGAAAAACACAGCACGATGGCGGCGGTTTTCGGCCCCACCCCGTTGAATTTCATCAGCCAGTCGCGCGCCTCATCGAGAGGCAAGTCGGCGAGGAACGAAAGGTCGAGACTGCCGCGCTCTTCGGTGATGGCGCGCAGGACTTTTTGAATGCGCGGGCCTTTTTGATTTGCGAGTCCCGCGGGACGGATGGCGGCCGCCACCTCTTCGGCCTCCGCGTCGCGGACGGCCTCCCACGCGGCGAATTTGGCGCGCAGCGCGTGGAAGGCGCGGTCGCGGTTCGTGTCATTCGTGTTCTGCGAGAGAATTGTGGAGACGAGTTCGTCCACCGGCGGGAGCGGGTTTCGCCAGGTTGGCTCGCCGAAGACTTCGAGGAGGGTCTTGTGGATTTGGAGGGCGCGTTGCGAGAGGCGAGACATGGGGGTGGGAGATGTGAGATAGGAGTTAGGAGATAGGAGATGTG
>DAOUMJ010000253.1:0-8428 GCA_034411715.1 Anaerolineales bacterium
AGGTTATTTTACCGCCGAGACCGCAGAGTACGCAGAGACTTGATAATGAAGAACTCTGCGCTTTCGGCGCACTCTGCGGTTAGTTTTTTCAGTGGACTCTTCCGTGCAATCCGCATAATCCGTGAAATCCGTGTACTTAAAAAATGTCCTGGAACTTTCCCTACCTCACCGAAACGGAAGACCTGACCGACTCCCTCCGCGCCAAAGCGGGCGGATCGTTCATTCGTCTCACAGACGGAATTTGCCATTACCAACTCCACGAAACTCGCAGCACGCAACACGTAGTATTGATTCACGGCTTCTCCGTCCCCTATTTCATCTGGGACACGACCTTCGACTTCCTTGCCCAATCCGGCTTCCGCGTCCTGCGCTACGATTTGTTCGGGCGCGGCTATTCGGACCGGCCGAGCGTCCGCTACGACATCCACCTGTTTGTGCGGCAACTGAAGGATTTGCTCGACGCCCTGAACCTGACCGAACCTGTCCATCTTGCAGGGCTTTCGATGGGCGGCCCCATCAGCGCGGCCTTTGTGGAGAAATGCCCGGAACGCGTCAAAGGCCACATTCTGGTTGATCCCGCAGGCGCGAAGCGAATCCAACTTTCCACCCGGCTCAAACTCGCCAGGGTTCGCGTCCTCAGCGAATTGGGATTTGGAATGTTGGGCGACGGTTCGCTCGTGAGAAGCGTCGCCTCCGATTTCTTCGATCCTGAGATGGTGGGGAAATTCATCGAACGATACAAACCGCAGATGAAGATCAAGGGTTTCAAACGCGCCCTCCTGTCCACGATCCGCTCTGGGATGCTGGACAGTTTCCTCGAAACCTACCAACGCGTCGGCGCGCTGGAAAAACCGACCCTGCTCATCTGGGGAAGGAACGACGCCACCCTTCCCTTCGAGCAAAGCGAACTCATCCGCGCCGCCATCCCGCACGCGGAATTCCATCCCATCGAAAACTGCGGGCATCTCCCGCATCACGAAAAGCCCGAGGAAGTCAATCCTATCCTCCAACAATTTCTGAGTTCATAATTCATCTTTCATCTTTCATCTTTCGCCCTTCATCTGTGGTTTAATTCCCCCCATGAAAACCCTCTTCAACCTCATCTCCTCCTACCGCTATCGCCTCGCCATCTTTGTCCTGCTGGGAACCGCCAGCGTGCTTTCGGTGGCCTTGTACCGCTTCCGCAGTTTCTGGTACGAGGAGGAGGGATTCACGTTCCTCGTCTGGAATCTCTTCCTCGCCTGGATTCCCCTCGGCGCGGCCTACACCGCCTGGGCGCTTTCACTGGGGCGCAAATGGCTCTACCTCGTCATTCCCTTTATTGCCTTCGTCTGGCTTATCTTCCTCCCCAACGCGCCCTACATCATCACTGATTTCAAGCACCTCGCCGACCCGCGCGCCGACGTGCCGATCTGGTTCGACGTGATGATGCTGATGTGGTTCTCGTGGACGGGACTCCTGCTCGGCGTGGTCTCGCTCTACCTGATGCAGGACATCGTTCACCGCGAGTTCGGACGCTGGGCGGGCTGGATCGTGGTCTTCATCGTTTCCGCATTGAGCGGACTCGGCGTCTACATCGGCCGCTTCGTCCGCTGGAACTCGTGGGACATCCTGACCGACCCGCTCGACATCGCCAGCCAGTTCGTCTCCGGTGCGCAGGACCCCAGCCTGCGCTCCATCGGCTTCACGCTTATCTTCGCGGGATTCTTCCTCTTCGTCTACGTCACCCTCTACGCCTTCGGACACCTGCTCCAGGAACCCGCGGCAAGATCATGAACGACCTCATTCTCATCCGCGGCGGCGGCGACCTCGCCAGCGGCGTCGCGCTCCGCCTGCATCACGCGGGTTTTCGCGTCGTCATCGCCGAACTGCCGCGTCCGCTGGCGGTGCGAAGACTCGTCTCGTTTTCCGAAGCAGTCTACGAAGGACAGACCACCGTCGAAGACGCGACCGCCCGCCTCGTCACGCCCGACCAAATCGCCGCGACCTTCGACGCGGGATACATCCCCGTTATCGTTGACCCCGATGCGGAAACATTACGCAATACGCAATACGCAATAGTAGTGGACGCCCGCCTCCTCAAGACCCCTCCCCAACCCCTCCCCGTCCCCGTTCCGCTTCACATCGGACTTGGGCCCGGCTTCTCCGCCCCGCGCGATTGCCGCGCCGTCATCGAGACGCGCCGCGGCCACACCCTCGGCCGCGTCTACTGGGAGGGACAATCCGCGCCCGACAGCCGCCAGCCCGAAGGCGACCCGCGCCGCGTCCTGCGCGCCGCGTCTGACGGAACGCTGGTCAGCCATGCAAAGATCGGGGAACATTTGGAGGAGGGGCAACTTGTGGCGGAGATCGTAGACAGGTACACACGCACACAGGTACACAGCCCGTTCAAGGGTGTATTGCGCGGACTGTTGCGCGACGGCATGGAGGTGACGCGCGGCCTGAAACTCGGCGACGTGGACGCGCGCGACGATCCCGCATTGTGCCGCCTTGTCTCCGATAAAGCCCTCGCCGTCGGCGGGGGCGCGCTGGAGGCGATTCTCGCAAAAGGATATCAACCATGAAAATCGAATCCCCCTGGAAACGACTGGAAAAAGGACGCTTTTGGCGCTCGGTGGACGCCGAACACAACCGCCTGATTGCGGCGGAACTCGGCGGCTGCCGCGCCGCGCTGGACATCGGCTGCGGTTACGGCTCGCTGACGGCTTCCCTAAATCAAGCCGGGTTCGATGCCTTTGGCGTGGACACAGACCAGCCGCAGATCGAACAGGCCAGGGCGTTGTTTCCCGCCGTCGCCGACAAACTGTTCGCCATGGATGCCAACACACTGGAATTTCCCGATGACCACTTCGATGGCGTCGTCCTGCGCGACACGCTTCATCATTTATGGGAAGAGGGCGATGTCGCAAAAGCCTTTGGCGAAATCGAGCGGGTACTCGAGCCGGGAGGGAGGCTGGTTGTCTTCGACCCCAACCCGAATTTTCTCGTCAAGACCGCCCGCCGGATCGTGCGGCACCAGGACGCCGAATGTACATTCCGCGAAGCCAGAACGCTGCTCGAACAGCGGGGATGGACGATCCAGCGAATGTTCTTTACCGAGTTCTTTGCCCTGCCACTAAGCGGGGGATATGTGGGAATCGAACTGGTTCCGGCGTGGCCCGCTCTGCATCCCCCCTTGATTTCCGCAAACCGCGTCATCTCCAATTTGCTCTCGCGGCTCGGATTGGGTTCCGCCCTGCTTTGGCGCTACGTGATAACCGCCGAATTGCCCCAGAGAGGAACGAAGTAAGAAAGTGTCTGAAAAGTCGGTTTCTTGGAGAAGGAATCCGAAAGTTCTACTTTCGGAAGGCCAAAGCCCGAAGTAGAACTTCGGGAATCCTGAAAATTGTGAAGTTTTCAGACACTCTCTAAGCGTTAGTCCTCCGGCGCTTCGCGCACCACGTACAACGGCCTGCCCTTGGCTTCATCGTACAACCTGCCAATGTATTCCCCGAGGATGCCGAGCGAGATCAACTGCACGCCGCCCAGGAACAGCACGGAAATGAGCGTGGTGGTCTGGCCTTCGAAGAAATGCGAACCAGCCAGGCGTAAAACGGCCACGATGGGAATGGCAAGGATGGCGAGTCCCGCGGAGACGAATCCAAAGAACGTGGCAACCTGCAAGGGGAAATACGAAAAGCCCGTAATGGCATTGAGCGCCAGTTTGAGCATCTTGCGGAAAGGATACTTGGTCACCCCGGCCAGGCGGGCGGAGCGCCTGTATTCCACACCCACCTGACGAAATCCCACCCAGGCCGACATGCCGCGCGGAAAGCGGTGGCGTTCCTTCATTTGCTTCAGCACGTCCACCACTTTGCGATCCATCAGGCGAAAGTCGCCCGCGTCCACGGGGATGTTGACATCGGTGATCCAGCGGATGAGGCGGTAGAACAGGGAGGCGGTGAACTTCTTGAACCAGGTCTCGCCTTCGCGCTCGGCGCGCACCGCGTAGACCACCTCGTAACCCTCGCGCCATTTTTCCGCAAGTTGCAGAATGACTTCGGGCGGGTCCTGCAGGTCGGCGTCTATGATGACGACCGCCTCGCCGCGCGCGTAGTCCCAGCCGGCGGTGATGGCTACCTGGTGGCCGAAGTTGCGGGCGAAGATGACCGGGCGGACGCGCCCATCGGCCTGGGCGAGTTCGCGGATCGTTTCGGTGGAGCCGTCGGTGGAGCCGTCGTCCACGAGCAATAGTTCCCACGGCTCGCCCGAGGAATCCATCACGTCGCGGATGCGGCGGTAGAGCTCGGGAAGGCTCTCGACCTCGTTGTAGATGGGAGCGATGATGGAGTAGGTAATCTTCATGTTCGTATGTTAACCCAACGCGGTTCAGGTTTGGTTCAGAAATTTAGTACCGCAAGATTTATCTTGCGCCTGCCAGATGCGCCACACAACAAGGGGAGCAACATGAATGTTGCGGTACTGGCCGCGCTATGTTATTTTCTGGTTGACGCTTTGCGAGCCGAACTTTGTTGAGGCGTGGATTCGGACTGGGGCGGCGCGGCCGGCCGCGGGTCCGGGGGCGAGGCGGGTTCTTCATCCGCAAAGGCGGGCAGGTGCAGCAAGCGGGCGTGGATGTAGCGTCCAATCACGCCGAGGGAGGCCAGCACCGGCACCACGATGAACGCGCCGAGGATGCCCGTGAAGATGACTGCCGCGATGATGGCGACGAAGACGATGCCCTCGTGCATGTGGACGCTGCGGCCGTAGATGAGCGGACGGAGCCAGATGTTTTTGACGTTGATCAACACCACGTACAGCCCCGCCACGATGAGCGCAAAGACGAGATTGCTGACGGGCATCCAGGTGGAGCCTTCGAGCAGGGCCACGATGAGCGCCAGAACGGTGGCGGCAAAGGGGCCGATATCGGGAATGAGGCTGAAGATGCCCGCCAGAATGCCAAGCACGAGCGCGCCCGGCAAGCCGATGACGCTCCAGATGATGCCGAAAACCACGGCCACGATGGTCATCAGCGTCAACTGGCCGCGCAGGTAGCCCATCCACACGGCCTTGATCTCGACATAGAGCCGTTGAAGGTCGGGCTGGTATTCGGCGGGGGCAAGGCGGATGAGCCAGTCGCGCATCCTGCCCCAGTCGGTCATGAAATAGTACACGCTGACCACGATTACCAGGAACCAGAGCGTGCCGCGCGAGGTGGTTTCGATGAGTTTGAAGGCTTCCTCGGGCAGGGGCGCGAGCAGTTCGCCGAGCGAGTTTCGCAGGTTGGGGATGAGGGCCTCGAGGTGCAGTTGCAGAGTGGCGAAGACGATCGGGCGCGCCAGGAACGCTTCCAGTTCGTCGAGTGTTTTCAACAGGTCCTGTCCCACCACGTTCATCTCGCGCACCAGGACGGGCGCCAGCGAGGCGGGGACGGCGATCATCAATCCCAATCCCAGGAAATAGACGATGCGCGAGGCCGCGCCCTGGCGCAGTTTGAAACGGGTGTGTAGCAATTGCACAAACGGATAGAGAATGTAGGCAATCAACCCGGCCGTGATGAGCGGCTTGAAAATTTCCCGTATCTGCCACAGGACAAACAGCAAAAAGGCCAGAACCAGCCCGATGACAAAATAACGCGTTGCGGGAGTCCAGCGTTCTTTCATAGAACCTTTTTCACCGCATCCAAAGTGGGTTCGATGACGGGCGCCTCGACCACCGCCTGCATGGCGGCGCGGACATCCTTGAGGCCGCTGCCGGTATTCAACACGAGGACCGGATGCTCGCTTCCGACCACGCCCGAGGCGGCGGCCTTCGCCAGCCCGGCGTACGCGGTCGCCCCGGCCGGTTCGGCAAAGACGCCCACCCGACCAAGTTCCGCGATGGCCTTGAGAATCTCCGCGTCGGACACCAGGATGTAGGTTCCGCCGGTCTCTTTGGCGGCGCGGACGGCGCGCACGCCGTCGCGCGGCAGGTCCACCGAGATGCTGTCGGCGATGGTCGCGGCGGAGACCGGCGTGATCGTCTCCGTCCCGGCGTGGAAGGCGTTGGCAATGGCGGCCGAGCCTTCGGCCTGCACGCCGACGATGCGCGGCAGGTTGGGGATCCAGCCCAGTTTGAGCAGGTCCTTGAAGCCCTTGTGAATGCCCGAAATGATATTGCCGTCGCCCACGGAAACAAAGATCGTCAGCGGCGGGTGACTGTCGAGCGGGCTGTCCTTCTTGTGCCAATCGCGATGGGCCTCCTTCCACCATTCCCAGATCTCGAAGGCGGCGGTCTTCTTCCCCTCGGCGGTAAAGGAGTTGTAGCCCGTGTTGCGGCAATACCAGCCGAACTCGTCTGCGGCTTTCACGGTCAGGTCGAAGGCGTCGTCGTAGGTCCCGTCCACGAGGATGACCTTCGCGCCGAAGACGAGCAGTTGCGCCACTTTCGCGGGCGGCGCCGATTTGGGCGCGAAGATGACAGCCTTTTGTCCCAAAGCGGCCGCCATGCCCGCCAGCGCCGCGCCGGCGTTGCCGGTGGAGGCGGTCACCACCACCCCGGCTTTGATCTCCTGCGCGCGCCCGACCACCACCGCCGAGGCGCGGTCCTTGAACGAAGCCGTGGGGTTGCGCGACTCGTCCTTGAGCCAGAGATGCTTCAATCCCAGCGTCTCGGCGAGGCGCGGCAATTTGAACACGGGAGTCCAACCCGCGAGATGAAGCGGCGTGGACTCTCCCTTTGGAACCCCGACCGGCAGCAGCGGCTCATAACGCCACAGCGAAGCCTCGCGGCGGCTGGTGATGTCGGCGGGCTGGTATTTCTTGCGGATGCCTTCGTAATCCAGTTCGATATCCAGATTGCCCCCGTCCTTTGGGCAGGTGTAAGTGACCTGTCCGGGCAGGTACTCCGCCCCGCACAACGAGCAACGATAGCCGGTGAATTTCGACATGTGTGCATTTCCTCGGCCTGATTTTACCCGATTGCGTGTCTTCCCACCTTGCCCAAATTCCCGCTTGCTCATAAAATCAACCCCATGCCCACCGACGACGTCACCCCCATCCGCCAGCAGGTATAATTCCCGCCAGAAAGCGATGGTGAATTATGGTTGAAATGACAATGCGCGTGCCAGACAATCTGGCATCCAAACTGCGCCGCATGAACAAATGGCTTCCAACCGTGCTGGAACTCTCACTGGCTGGATTCAAAACGCCCGCGTCACAGACCGTGGCGGAAGTGATTCAATTCCTCTCCAAAGGTCCCACCGCCAGACAGGTGGCAGACTACAAGGTTTCGGGGCGCGCCCAGCAACGTCTCCAGCGATTGCTATCGCTCAATAAATCTGGCCTGCTTTCCAAAGAAGAGCAAAACGAACTGGATGAACTTGAACTTCTTGAACATCATGTAACCATTCTGAAAACGAATGCTCACACACAAGTGCCTGTTGCGGGGGGATTGAGCGTGACAACTTCCACTGATAACTGATGACTGATCGCTGAACCCATGCCCACCGACGATGTCACCCCTTCCGCCAGCGATACCTCGAGATCAAGCGCGACCGTCCCAGCGAGATATTCTTCCGCGTCGGTGGCGGGTACATCTTCGTCCACCGCCTGTTGGTAGAGCGCTTCACGGCGATGTGCGTATCGTGATTACTGAAAGAGGAAAAAAATATGTTGGGCTATCTTGATGATCAAAACTTTGTAGAATTCGTTTTGGAAAGAGGGAATATTCCTTTTGTTGTGCGTGGCAGCCTCACATGTTTTTCAAATTTCAATTTTGCGCCATTCATAAAATTACGAATTTCAGGCCCGACTTACAACATACATGCTATTGCGGAAAACAAAAAACAATCTGACGAAATCACAAAAATATATATCCACGAGCTTCTTGATGAAGTTGTTTTTCGTGGTGAAATAGAACTTCCTGAAAAAACAAAGATTGGAATTTCCAAGGCGATTTACGCGTTAGAGGTGTGGGCAGATTTTTTGTGTTTAGCCAGTGGTAATCCCAAGATAATCATCGAAATTCAGCGTCCTATCAACCCAGTCATCTCAATTGAAAGGCGATTCGAACCCTACATGCTTGACAAATGGGGTAACTTGTTATCAAGCTACTCACAGCTTGATAAAGATAAACGCAAAAGAATAGTGGGTGCGATTTGGTGGTATAGAAAAGCTTGCAATACTGCGTACCATTCAGCTTTTGACAGTTATACTGCTCACTGGAATTGCCTTGAAATTCTCTGTAACGTAGCTGGAAGCAAAGTAAATCACGGAGAAGCGGCCGATAAAAAAGTTCAGGATTACTTCAAAAACAAGAAGAAAATTACCGCTGGCCGCGTTTTGGAATGTTATAACAAGTTTGTCAACTACAGTACTGGACTTTGGCCATTTAAGTTGAGTAGCAGGCAACTTCCAGCAGGGAAAACAAAGCGGTTCTTGGAATTAGGAGCATTTTGTTGCGATTCGAC
>DAOUMJ010000254.1:0-7267 GCA_034411715.1 Anaerolineales bacterium
ACACGCAACACGCATCCCTTATCTCCTATCTCCTATCCAGCGCATCGTTCTTATCGCTTTCATCGTTCGCATCGCTTTGGGTGTTGGCCTCTACCTCGCCCTCCCCACCGGCGGATATCCCACTG
This sequence comes from Anaerolineales bacterium, assembly GCA_034411715.1. GTDB lineage: Bacteria > Chloroflexota > Anaerolineae > Anaerolineales > Villigracilaceae > Denitrolinea. The sequence continues at coordinate 126 of DAOUMJ010000254.1, forward strand.
CCCAGAATCAGGCGGGCTATGTCTTCCTCGACTCGTATCGCCGCGACGCGCAGGCCTGGGAACTGGCGCAGTCCGACGCCCCGATCCTCTCCGCGTTCAACAAGAACTTTCACTCCGACCAATACGGCGGACTGCTGGCCTTCCATGCCTGGGCGTATCGCTGCCTTTCGCCCGACGCGCATCGTCCGCTGTTGCCTGTATTTTTCGGCGCGTTGACGGCCGCGCTCGGCCTGGCGTTTTTGTGGAAGGCCGCCGCGCGTCAATGGGATGAACGCCTCGCCCTCGCGGCCGCGTGGATCTACGCGCTCTATCCCGAATCCATTTTGATGGGCGGCGCACAGATGCGCGAACCCTTCCTGATGGCATTTGTGGCGATGGCGCTGTGGGGATTTGTATTGACTCGGAGTCCAAAGTCTCCAGACTTTGGACACTCGCCGAACCCCGCCCGAAGTCTGGAGACTTCGGAGTCCGCGTATGGCTGGTTGTGGCTTGGTCTCTCCTTCGCGGGCATGTTGCTCGTCTCTCCTGCCGTCGCGCTTCTCACCCTCGTCATCCTCGCGGGTTGGATGTGGGTGATGCGCGAGCGTGGCCGCGTCTCGTGGATGGCGCTCGCCGCGGCAGGTCTCGTCTTCCTGGCGGGTCTCTACCTCCTTGCCTGGGGTCTCGACCGCACCCAGCCCTTCGGTTCCTCCCCCCTCAACGTGGTTCTGGATTGGTGGCGCGCGGCCGTCAAATGGGACATCTATCAACTGGAGCGCGGCTCCGGTTGGGTGCAAAAACTCTTCAAGGAAATGCCCGCTTCCCTCCACCCGCTCTTCGTGATGGTGTACGGGATCACGCAGCCTGTTTTGCCCGCCACCTTCATCGAGCCGACCACGCCCCTCTTCCGCGCGCTCTATGTCTTCCGTTCCCTCGGATGGTACGCGCTCGTGCCTCTCCTCTTCTACGCGCCTTTTGCGATCCATCGAAAGGAGACCGGTTCCTCCCGCCGACCCTGGCTCTGGCTGGCGGCGATTGCCTGGCTGTGGATCATCGTCTCCGCGCTGCGCGCCGGCGCGGACTCGTGGGACAATCCGCGCTACCGCGTCATCCCGATCGCCGTCCAGGCCGCGGTGGCCGCGTACGCCTGGGTCCGCCGCGACCGCTGGCTGGTCCGCTGGCTGATCGTGGAGGGCGTCTTCCTCGCCGTCTTCACGCAGTGGTACGTCAGCCGTTATTATCACATCGGCGGGCAACTTCCGTTTGGGGTGATGATCCTGCTGATCTTCATGCTCGCCGCGTTGATCCTCGCCGGCGGCTGGTGGTGGGATGCGCGGAGGGCGCGTCGCACCTGACAGCCAGTGAAATCCCGAAAAGCGGGGGGCGACGCCCTCGCGGGTTGCGGTATAATTCAGTCACTGAATTTTGACTTCAAGGAGTATGAATGCCGACTGCCATCATCACAGGGATTACGGGACAGGACGGTTCCTATCTCGCCGAACTCCTGCTTTCCAAAGGTTATAAGGTTGTGGGCGTGGCGCGCCGCGCCAGCACCGTCACCTACGAGCGCATCGAACATCTGTTGGACAGCATCAGCGTCGTCCAGGGCGACCTGCACGACCAGGGCTCGCTGCTTTCCCTGATGGAGGAACACAAGCCCGATGAAGTCTACAACCTGGCCGCGCAGTCCTTCGTCCCCACCTCCTGGAACCAGCCCGCGCTGACCGGCGACGTGACCGCCCTCGGCGTGACGCGCATTCTCGAGGCCATTCGTTACGTGGACCCGAAGATCCGCTTCTACCAGGCCTCCTCCAGCGAGATGTTCGGCAAGGTGGTGGAAGTTCCTCAGCGCGAGACCACGCCTTTTTATCCGCGCAGCCCGTATGGGGTCTCGAAAGTGTACGGGCATTACATCGCGGTCAACTACCGCGAGTCGTTTAATATTTTTGCAGTGTCGGGAATACTTTTCAACCACGAGAGTCCCAGAAGAGGCCTCGAATTCGTCACCCGCAAGATTGCCGACGGCGCGGCGAAGATCAAACTCGGCCTGGCGAAGGAACTGCGCCTCGGCAACCTCGAGGCCCGCCGCGACTGGGGCTTCGCGGGCGATTACGTGGAAGCGATGTGGCGCATGTTGCAACAGGACCAGCCCGATAGTTTCGTCGTCGGCACCGGCGAGACTCACTTCGTGCAGGAATTCTGCGAGATCGCTTTCGGCCGCGTCGGGTTGGATTGGAAGGATTACGTCGTCGTGGACGAGCGCTTCTACCGCCCCGCCGAAGTGGACCTGCTGGTGGCCGACTCGTCGAAGGCCGGGCGCGAACTCGGCTGGGAGCCGAAGGTCGGTTTCAAGCAACTCGTCGAGATGATGGTTGATTCCGATCTCAAACGCCTGGGCGCCAAAGCCGCGTAACCGCCATGCCCGAACTCTCCCTCGTCGTCCCCGTTTACAACGAAGAGCAAAACCTGCCCCTCCTCTTCGACGCCATCCGCGCCGCGCTCGAACCGCTGGGGCGCGCGTGGGAGGTCGTCTTCGTGGACGACGGCTCGCGCGACGGAAGCGTCAGAGCGCTGGAGGGCCTGTTCGCGCGCGACCCGCTCCACGTCCGCGTGATCGAATTCCGCCGCAACTTCGGGCAGACGGCCGCCGTCGCCGCGGGCATTGACCACGCGCGCGGCGGCGTCATCATCCTGCTCGACGCCGACTTGCAGAACGATCCCGCCGACATCCCAATGCTTCTCGCAAAACTGGACGAGGGTTACGATCTCGTCAGCGGCTGGCGCAAACATCGGAAAGACAACGCCTTCACGCGCGCCATCCCATCGCAGATCGCGAACGGACTCATCTCGCGGGTGACGGGCGTGCGCCTGCACGATTACGGCTGCACCCTGAAAGCCTATCGCCGCGACGCGCTGGAGGGTTTTCGTCTCTACGGCGAGATGCACCGCTTCATTCCCGTCTTCGCGCATTCGGTCGGGGCGCGCATCGCCGAGGTGGAAGTGCGCCATCACGCGCGCAAGTTCGGCAAGGCCAAATACGGCCTCGAGCGCACGCTCAAAGTCGTCCTCGATCTCTTCACCGTAAAATTTCTGCTCGATTATTCCAGCAAGCCCATTTACCTTTTCGGCGGCGCGGGGCTGGCGCTGATGTCCCTCGGTTTCGCCGATCTGCTCTATCTTTTCATCCGCCGATTTTGGGGCATCCCCGCCTCCACCTCGCCGCTGCTGCTGGTGGGCGTCATGTTCGTCATCCTGGGATTCCAATCCATCCTGATGGGGCTCATCGCCGAACTGTTGGCGCGCACCTATCACGAGTCGCAACAGAAGCCCACCTACCACATCCGCGCCATTCTCGAATCGAAAAACGTGGAGTTCTCCAAATAATGACTCTCGCGTCGTCATTGCGAGGAGGGCGTTCTTCCCGACGACCCTGGCGCCGCCCGCCAGGGCAGGTGAGCAATCTCCTCCCACAGCGCGGGGATTGCTTCGCAACGAACGCTCGCAATGACGGGCGCAAGTCCTATGGGGAATTCTGGTGATTAGTTCCATGCGTATTCTCGTCCTCATCCACGAGTACCCGCCCATCGGCGGAGGGGGAGGCGCCGCGGCCCGCGATATCTGCCGCGGACTGGCGCGGCGCGGGCACGAAATCAAAGTCCTGACCGCGCATTGCAAAGGACTCCCCCGGCTCGAGCGGGACGAAGGCGTGGACGTGATTCGACTCCCCTCTTTGCGACGACAACCCTACCGCGCCAGACTCCCCGAAATGGCCGCCTTCGTTCTCGCGGGACTGTGGGCGGGCCGCCGTTTAATGCGCGTTTTCCACGCTGACGTGATCCACGCCCACTTCGCCGTCCCCGCGGGCGCGGCCGCCTGGGCGCTCTCGCGCCTGACGCGCGTTCCCTACCTGCTCACCGCTCACCTCGGCGACGTGCCGGGCGGAGTCCCCGAAAAGACCGGAAAATGGTTTCGCTGGGTCGAGCCGTTCACGCATCCCATCTGGCGCGAGGCGGCGCGCGTTGCCGCCGTCAGCAGTTACACGCGCGAACTCGCGTTGCGGCATTATCCCGTCTCGATTCAAGTCATCCCCAACGGCGTGGACGCGAAGTCGCTCGCGCCCCATGAAATCAAGGTCAACGATCCGCCGCGCCTCGTTTTTGCGGGGCGATTCGTCGGGCAGAAGAATCCGCTCCAAATCCCGCGCGTCCTCGCCAAGTTGAAAGACCTGCGCTGGGAATGTTCCATGCTCGGCGACGGCGCATTGCTCGAAGAGACGCGCGCGGAAATCAACCGCCTCGGCCTCGGTGACCGCTTCCACCTGCCGGGCTGGGTCGCGCCCGAACAAACCCTGGCCGAATTCCAGCGCAGCGACATCCTCTTCATGCCCTCGCGTTCAGAAGGCCTCCCCGTCGTCGGCGTGCAGGCGCTGGCCTGCGGACTCGCCCTCGTTGTCGGCCGCGCCGGCGGATTCGTGGATTTGGTCAATGGCAACGGCTCCCTCCACGACGCCGACGACGCGGATGGACTAGTCTCCGGCCTCTACTCTCTCCTCTCCAACCCTGCCGCGCTCCTCTCTGCTCGACAAAAAAGTCTCGAACTCGCCCAGGCCTTCGATATCGAACATGTTGTAGACTCATACGAGAATGCGCTTCTCGCCATCAAAGAACATTAATCGCGCATCCCGTGATGAGAATGTTGAATTTTTAGATATAGGCCGCCTCGATGATTTTTGCGTCCTCCGCGTGCTTCCCTGGCGCCGCCCGCCAGGACAGGTGTGCGGTAAAAAAGGAAACCCGTGAAATTCGTCCTTCCCCGCGTCATCTACGGCAATCTGGGCGACCTCGCCAGCCGCTGGGGAGTTTTGCGCGCCCTGCATCAACTTAGCGCGCGGGATGTGACCGTCTTCCGCCACCTCGAGGGGGATGTGCCGCCGCTTCCCTTCCGCGCCCTCGACTATCGCCCCCTCCACAACCTGCGCCTCGACCGCCCCGCGTGGGATGCCCTGCGCCGCGCCGATACCGTCCTTTGGGCCGTCGGCCTCGACATGCAGGACGATTCCAGCCTCGCCCGCCTGCTCTACCTTTGGGCGACCTTCCATCTCTACCGCGCCCTCGGCTTGAAGATCGTCTGCCTCTTTCAGGGCGCGGGACCGATTGCCACCGCCCCGGGCCGCATGCTCGCCCGCGCCGTTCTCTCGCAGGTGGAGACCTTCGTCGCCCGCGACCCCGGCACCTTTGCCCTGGTCAAGAAACTTCGCCCGCGTACCAACCGCCTCCTCGCCCACGACGCCATCTTCCTCCCAGGCTTCGAGGAAGATCTGATCGCAGACCCATCGCTCGACTCTTTTTTCCAGACCAATGGCCGCCCCGTCATCGGCCTCAACCTGCGCCAGTGGTTTCACTTCGCCTCCTCGCTGCTGCCATACCAGTTCTCGCGCGAAAAATATCGCCGGCGCTCCGAAGCGCGGATGGGGAAACTGATCCGCGCCGCGACGGAACTCAGCGCCTCGCTTCGCGCCCGACAGCGGGCGCGCGTACTCCTGCTCTCCGCCTACCAGACGGGCGTCCGCCCCTGGGAGGACGACCTGCCCTGGCTGGAACGCGTCAAAGAAAATTTCGCGGATGACGACGAGGTGATACTCGTCCCCTCGCCTCTCGAAATGCCCGCCTATTTTCACCTCATGGCCCGCCTCGACCTGATGATCGGCATGCGCCTGCACTCGTCGCTGGTCGCCTTGCGCTTCGGCGTGCCGTCCATTAACTTGAGTTACACCCTCAAGGGCGGAGACATCCTCCGTCATCTTGGCCTGCCCGATTCGATTGCAGATTTAAACGGCTTCATCGAATCTCCGCAGGCGGTTCTGGAACGCGCCGAATCCATGCTGGCAAATGGCGAATCTGAGCGTGAAAGAGTCCGCGCCGCGGTGGACAAGGCGATTGAAATTAATATGGATGTGATGAAGGAAGTATTATTCTGATGTAAACAACTTGTCTCCGTCATTGCGAGGGCGATCTTCCCGAAGCAATCTCCTCTACGACATGGGATTGCTTCGTCGGGAAGAACACCCTCCTCGCAATGACGGGCGGAAATGAACATGAACCAAAAAGAAACCTACTGGCATTCCGAAGCGCCCAAATATCACTGGGCGCACGCCCGCCTGAAACTCATCGCCGGGACGATCCAGCGCGACGCGTCGGCGACATCCGTCCTCGATATCGGCGCGGGGGCGGGGACGCTGGCGCATCTGCTCGGGCGCGGCTCCCGCTACCTCGGCCTCGACATCACCGGGAGCAGGGAAGACGATGACCACTGGCCGCCCATCCGCTTTTGCGACTTCGACGATGCGGATTCGTTTTCCGCCCTGCTTGGCCAGCCCTTCGACGCGGTGGTGGTTTCGGGCGTGCTGGAATATCTGAAAGATTGGCGCAATATCCTTCGTATCGCCGCGGCAAAGGCTGTGAAGCCGAACGGCCTCTTCCTCGTCAGCGCGATTCATGATCGCTTCTATGCCACCTTCCCCGTCAAACGTCATCCCGCCTGGATTAACCGCTTCGTCCCCGCCGATATGCGCGACGCGCTGGCGGAAAACGGCCTGCGCCTCGACGTGACGTATCCCCTATGGGCGGGCGGCTATCCGTGGACAACCGCGCTCTCGCGTGCGCTGGCGCGTCGCGGAGAATCCGCTCATCCGCAGTGGATCCACTGGTTGGGTGTGAATCAATTTTTGTTCGTTTGTCGCCGTGAGAGGTGATGTTTTTTGTACCGCAACATTCACGTTGCGCTCCCAGAGGCAACATAATGTTTTTAAGAAAACAATCTCGCAACTTTGCGTAGGGCGCGTTCTCTCCCTGGCGCCGCCCGCCAGGGCAGGTGTACGCGCCCGTTGGCGTTAGAGAACGCCAACTATGCGGGTTACGGTATTTATTAGGTGGTGGCCCAAAGTAAGTGATGGTTTTCGTGGGGCAGGGTGGAATCCCGCCAAATTACGAGTATGCGGAATGCCAAAGTGCCCCGAAGGGGTATTCCGCGCCACATCGCTTACGTGTATGACACTGCCATTTAAAACTCCATAGCGCGGTTCGTACCGCAAAATTCATTTTGCGCCTGCGCGGGCAAGATAAATCTTGCGGTACTGAGGCAAAATCTTCGCGGTTGGCGTAGTT
>DAOUMJ010000255.1:0-3086 GCA_034411715.1 Anaerolineales bacterium
GCAGAGTTCTTCATTATCAAGTCTCCGCGTACTCTGCGGTCTCGGCGGTACATCGTCCCGATGCCCTTCGGGAAAACAACCTTTTTGCAGTGGAGTCACGTATGAATTATGAAAGGGCGCTCGATCGCGCGTAGGTTGCGCTCTCTGGCGCGAACCTGGCGTTAGAGAACGCCAAATACGCGCACGCGTTTTCATAATTCAGAATTCATACTTCATAATTTGCCATTCGACTCCACCTCTTTGGAGAACCACTATGGCCGACAACATTATCGAACTCGAAGAAGAAGAATACACCTCCCAACTCACCGCGCCCGTATTCAGGCGCATCCTGACTCTGGTTGCTCCCTACTGGGGCTGGGTGATCGGATTCGTGTTGACCATCCTGCTCGTGTCCCTGCTGGACGCGTATTTCACGTACCTCAACAAGGACATCGTGGACAGGGGCATCAACATGGGCGACCCCGCGGCGGTCACGCGGCTGGCGACGATCTACGGCTCGTTCATCCTCGCGCAGGCCGCGATGGTGTTCGCGTGCATCTATCTCGCGGGCGTGCTGGGCGAGCGCGTGCAATACGACCTGCGCAAGAACATGTTCAACCACCTGCAAGACCTGTCGCTTTCGTACTACTCGCAGATGGCGGTGGGACGGTTGATGGCGCGCGTCACTTCGGACTCGGGGCGCGTCTCCGAACTGGTGACGTGGGGCGTGCTGGACAGCACCTGGGCGGTGGTCAACATCGTCACCTCGGCGATCTTCATGATGTTGATCAACTGGAAACTCGGTCTGGCCGTCCTGCTCATCGTCCCCGTGCTGATCGTCATCGCGGTTCAATTCCGCAGGAAGATTCTGGTGGAATTCCGCAACAGCCGCCGCGCCAACTCGAAGATCACGGGCGCGTACAACGAGAACATCCAGGGCGTGCGCGTGGTGAAAGCCCTCGGCCGCGAGGACGAGAACCTGGTCGAGTTCCAGCAACTGACCGACAAGATGTACCGCGCCTCCTATCGCGCGGCGTGGCTCTCGGCGTTGTTCCTGCCCGCCGTGCAGATCGTCTCCTCGGTGGCGCTGGGCGGCATCATCTGGTACGGCGGCATCCAATCGCAGACGGGACTCATCACCATCGGCGGCATCCAGGCCTTCGTCGGCTATCTGACGTTCATGCTCTGGCCGGTGCAGGACCTGGCGCGCGTCTACGCCGAGATGCAACATTCGATTGCCTCGGCGGAGCGGATCTTCAAGTTGGTGGACACCCCGCCCGAGGTCCGCGACCGACCCGACGCCGCCCCCGCCTCCACCCTGCTGGGGAGCATCGAATTCGATCACGTGGACTTCTTCTACGAAGACCGCAAGCCCGTCCTGAGCGATTTCACGCTGACGGTGAAGCCCGGCGAGACCATCGCTCTGGTCGGACCGACGGGCGGCGGCAAGTCTACGATCGTCAACCTGCTCTGTCGGTTTTTCGAGCCGCGCAATGGACAGGTTCGCATCAACGGACGCGACTACACCGAGTACACCCTGCAATCCATCCACTCGCGGATCGGCATCGTGCTGCAGACGCCGCACCTGTTCAGCGGCTCGGTGCGCGAGAACATCCGCTACGGGAGGCTGGACGCCTCGGACGCGGACGTGGAAGAGTCCGCGAAGATCGCAGGCGCGCACGATTTCATCGTGACTTTGGAAAAAGGCTACGAACAGAATGTGGGCGAAGGCGGCAACCTGCTCTCGGTTGGACAGAAGCAGTTGATCTCGCTCGCCCGCGCCGTGCTGGCGAGACCCGAACTCTTCATCATGGACGAGGCCACCTCGTCTGTGGATACCCTCACCGAAGCCTTGATCCAACGCGGCATGGAAGCGCTGATGCAGGGACGCACCTCTTTCGTCATCGCGCACCGACTCAGCACCATCCGCCGCGCCGACCGAATCCTCGTCATCGAGAATGGCCGCATCGCCGAGCAGGGAACGCACGCCGAACTCCTGCGCCAGCGCGGACACTACTACAACCTGTACACGCAGCAGTTCAGGCACCAGTTGGAGGTGCAGTATGGCGTGGACGAGGAGGGGGTGGTGGAGGTGGAAGAGGCGGTGGCCGCGGATTAGCGGACAGTGACCAGTGATCAGTGTTCAGCCCCCTCCCCCATTCGTGTTTGTCCGAATGGGGGAGGTTTGGGAGGGGGTTGATGAGATATAATCGAACCGCAACGGAGAAAAGCCATGACCCAATTCGATCGCATCACTTTCGACCCAAACATCATGGGCGGGCGCGCCTGCATTCGAGGCATGAGGATCACCGTTTCATTAATTCTCAACCTCGTCTCCAACGGCATGACCGCTGCGGATATTGCGAAAGACTATCCCTACCTCGAAGCGGAAGATGTACGCCAGTCCCTGCAATATGCCTCCTGGTTGGCGGATGAAACCGTGCAGGTTTTGGAGTTTGCCGCGGCATGAAGTTTTTGACCGACATGGGGATTTCGCCGCGCGTAACTGAGAAGAAGATTCGGATCGGAACCTTGCCGATATAGTGACGCACAGGCGTTCAGCAACAGCCCCCTCCCCCATTCGTGCTGCGTTCTTTGCGCCCGAATGGGGGAGGCTGGGAGGGGGTGGATGATGAGGAAAGATGAAAGAAGGCCTCCGGGAATTACGCTCTTGGAGGCTTTTGGTTTTTATTCACCGCCTTCATCTGGAGACGGTTTCGCCTCGCACGCGGCAATGAGTTGGTCAACTTGTTTCAGTATTCCAGGTTCGCCGACTTTCTCAAAGGCTTGCCTTGCTTTTAAGGCGTAAAACTTGGCTTTTGCCTTATTTCCCAAATTGAGAAGAGCAATGGAAAAATTACCATAGCAAGCGCCAAGGCTATAAATCGCGCCGATGCTTCGATAAATTGCTATGACATCTTCGGTCTGTTTTTCCGCATCTGACAATTCGCCAGTGGCTAGGGCGATCTTGGCTAATTCTGAAAGCACGTTGGCTTCGCCCAATTTATCCCCGACTTGGCGGAACAGGGTCAAGGCGGCGTTGTAACTTTCCAGCGCGGCGTCATTTTCTTTTCGGAACTGCTGCACATCGCCGATGGCTTGCAGCA
>DAOUMJ010000256.1:0-7085 GCA_034411715.1 Anaerolineales bacterium
CAGAAAAAACAACCAACGCGTCCTGGACGCCCTGTATCTTGCCTTATCCGGTTCGCCTTACGTTCCGACTTTCGCCGCTACAGCGGCTGAATAGTTACCTTACTTTCTTGTTTTGCATGGGAATTCTTCTTTTGAATATTTTGTTTGCCATTGTAGTTGAGGATTTCAATAGATTCTCATGATGACTATGATCAGATTTCTACTTGGGTCGATAGTCACACTTCCCAACATTTCGAATTGACCTTGTTGTAAAGTTGCCTTGAAATAATCAGGAACTGTGACCGACTCACTCTCCCAGTTATTCCTTTCAAGAATGGCTACGATCTCGTCATAAACCTCCTTCCTGGTGTGATTGTTGATAGGTTCATATTCGATGATTATTTTTGCATACACGGGTTTTCCGAGCGCTGTGCCTTCATCTTGGAGTGATCTTCTAACTTCCTGACCCGTCTTGAGTTGCAGGACTGACCCTGCATTCTCCAATGCTTGCAGTTTGGCCGACTTTATTATTCTGCACCCGCTCAGGAAGAGCAGAACGCCACATGCTAAGAGAAAAATGTGACGTTTCTTCTTGTTATTTTTTTGGAAATAGTTTGGAAGGTCATGATTAAACATGAGTCGGTTCCTTATTCTCGCCGCTCTGTGGTGATCTGTATCCCAAAATGGAATCGACTGACAAACTGATTGTATAACAGTTTTCCTTCCCTACACGAATCCCAATCCTCTCTCCTTCAACGACACCCACCGTCCCATCCCGATGACCCTGTGACTGAAGCACGTCATCGGGAGAGGCGATTTAGAAAAAACTCACCCGGTCAATGACCGGGGTGAGTTTTCATTTCGATGCAGATTAGGCCTTGCTCCCCAAATTCAGCGCCGTGATGTGCCGGGCTTTCAGCCCCAGGAGCGGATCCTTCTCCAGGCTGTAAAGCACCTCCTGGCCGATGGAGGGGCTGTCCCCGCTTTCCATGTCGCTAAAGGCGAACAGCACGTCTATTCCGTCAATCTGCTGGATGATGCCGCCGCGCAGTTCCGGGTTGATCGTCTTGACGATGCCGCTGGCCCAGTTCAGTTGCATTTCTTCTTTGTTCTCATTGTTCGTTTCCATAGCGAACCTCCAGTAATCCTTCACGATTATTTTACTACAAGTTTGCTTCCCGCATCCTTCACACCCGCACTGCGCCACACCGCCCTGGCGGGCTGTGCCAGGGAACGCAGTGCGGTGCAAGTGTTGCGAGGGCATTGTTCCCGAAGCAATCTCCTGTTTTACGAGGTTTATACCAGTCAGAGGGGATTGCTTCGACGCCGGAAGAACACTGGCGTCTCGTAATGGCGATTCGAGAATTCAGGCGGTTGTTTTGGTGTGATCCACCGACTTGGCCGTCAGGTAGCCTGCGTGCGAGATGGCAAGCAGGGCGTTCAGGCTGGACGAGAAGGATGGAAAGTCCACGCCGAGCGGGTTCGTGAGAACCGTCTGGTCGGTCATGATGCTCGAAAGCGCGGCTGCGTAGGACACGATAATGGCGACGGTAAAGAAGAACATCTGCACTTTGGACAGGTCCACCAGGTAATAGTTGCCGATCTCGTCGCCCTGGAAAATGTCGGAAAAAGTCGCTTCCTGCGGCGTTTTGTTGACCTTGAGAAGCCCTTCGCGAAACTCCCCCAACTGGGCCTGCAGGGATTCGAGCGTCTGCTTCGCTTCGGTGAACTCCCTATCGGTTTCGGATTTCTTGGCGAGTTCGTTTTCGTATCGCAGTGTGGCGGCGTCGAGGTCCCTCTGCGCCTGCGCCTTGTCGGTATGCGCTGGGTCGTTCAACTGCGCCTGGGCTTGCTGTTTGGCAAGACTGGCGATGCCGATGTTTTTGGTGATCTCGTTCAACGCGGCCTGCTTCTCGGAGAACAGTTTTTCGGCTTCGCCGATCTTCTTCTTCAAATCGGCGGTCAGCCCCAGTTCGGACTTGTTGCGCTTGTTGCTCAGGATCAGGGCGCTGCCGGTCAGGGAGGCGGTGCTGATGCCCAGCGCAAGCAGGAGTTCTTCCGGGAATTTGATATTGAGCGGGTCCGGGAGACATTCCAGCGCGGCGCGCTCCTCGGCGGCCTCCGCCGCCCGCGGGTCCTCGGCGCGAAGCGCTTCGAGGTCCTCGATCTTCTCGCGTTCGCGCAGGTAGTCGGCGCGGCAGTCTGCCACGGCGGCCTCGCTGGGTTTTCCGATCGCTCCCGGCACGCTGCGCGGCAGGGCGATTGCCAGGAAGGCCGAGAGCGTCAGGATGGTCCACAGGCTGATCTGTAAACGCGACAGGCTGGTGCGGTTGCGGCTGTCAATCAGGAAGCCGTACCAGCGGCCGTTGGCGCCGATCCCCAGCCCGATCAACAGCAACAGGATGACGACGGCGAGAATGCCCCACAATTGAAGCGGGGAAATACGCACACCGGCGAACAGGATCGCCAGGGCAAAAACCAGCCCGCCCACGGAAAGGACGGTTAGCGCGACGGCCCATCCGTTGAAAGAAGACTTGCCCGAGGCAGCGGGATCGGTGGGGGTTGTCATATCAACTCCTTGGCGCAAGAGGCGAAACGAGGCGCAAGGTCAGTATAAGGGGATGCAGTTGGCGTGTCAATGGATGCCTCACGCGAAACCCAATCCGCGTTCTTTCAACGAAACCCACCTGCCATGCCCGATGACCATGTGGTCCAACACGTCCACATCCAGCATCCTGCCCGCCTGGACGATGGCGCGCGTCACGGCCACGTCGTCGGGGCTGGGGGTCGGGTCGCCGCTGGGGTGGTTGTGGATGACGATCAGCGCGGGCGCGTTCTTGCGGATGGCCTCTTTAAAGACCTCGCCCACGCGTACTTGCGACGAGTTGACCGACCCCTTATACACCTCCACCGTCTCGAGGATGCGATTTCGCCTGTCGAGCAGGATGACGCGCAGATGTTCCTGCTCCAGCGCGGACATCTCATACATGACCAGCGCGGCCGCGTCCGCGGGACTGTTGACGGTTGGGCGTTCTTCAGGGGACTCCAGCGTGAGGCGGCGTCCCAGTTCGATGGCGGCCTTGATCTGCGCGGCCTTCGCCTCCCCGATTCCGCGCTGGTTCTTCAACTCGGAAAACGGGGCGCGATGCAATCCGCGCAGGCCATCGAAGGTGTTCAGCAGGCGTTGTCCAACCGTGACGGCGTTCTCGCCCTGCACGCCCACGCGCAGGAGGATGGCGATCAACTCGGCGTTGGTGAGCGCCTGCGGACCGAGCGCGGCCAGCCGTTCGCGCGGACGATCCGATTCGTGCAAGTCGGTGATGCGGTAGGTGGGTTTTGAGTCGCTTTCGGCCATGAGGTTTTTTTCTCCGCGGTTGGGATTTGCCTATTTTACAGCCAAACGCGATCGCCGCGCGCGGCGCATCTTACCGGGTGTACACGAACCATGTCGGGGGCGGAGTCCGAAGTCTTCGCGAAGCATGCTTTCGCGCCAGACTTCGGACAAAATCGGGAGACCCTCCGACAGGTTCAGGGCAGGTTTTGCAGTCCGCGGTGACAACCTTTGCGCCCTGATTGCTTCAAGCAGAAAAGAAAATCGAAGCGGCGATATAATCGTCATACGATTTTTAGTTCGATAGGAGTTTCGTGTGGACGCAGTAACTGTTTCCCCAAAATACCAAGTTGTGATCCCTTTGAAAGTGCGCGAGCAAATGCGCGTCAAGCCCGGACAGAAAATGCACGTTATTGCCTACGACAACATGGTGGTTTTCATCCCCGTCCGCCCCATCAAACAGGCGCGTGGATCGTTGAAAGGAATTGACACCAGAATCGAACGGGACGAACAGGATCGCGTATGAACATCGTGGACTCTTCGGGCTGGTTGGAATACTTCCGGAAGGCAGTAACGCCGCCTTTTTCGCTCCCGCCATCGAGGACACGAAGAACCTACTCGTGCCTGTCATCTGCATTTACGAGGTCTTCAAGAAGATTCTCCAGCAAAGTGGAATCAACGAAGCGCAAGTTCACGTCAGCGACATGAAACAGGGAAAGGCCATCGAGATTGACGAGTCGCTGGCCTTGAGCGCCGCGAAACTCTCCGCCGACCTGAAACTGCCGATGCCGGACAGTCTCATCCTCGCCATCGCCCGCGCCAACGAAGCGACCCTTTGGACACAGGATGAGCATTTCAAAGACCTCGATGGAGTGAAGTATATCGAGAAGAGGTATTGATGCAATCGTCTTAACCTTGATTAGAAGGATTGCGGGATTACCATGATTTCAAATCAGGGTGATCAAGTAATCGTTTCAATCAGGTCAAAATCAAGATAATCAGGATAATCAAGGAGATCAAGGTATGAAGCACGAAGACATAACCCGCCGCATCATTGCCGCCGCGATGAAAGTCCACTCCACGCTTGGCAACGGCTTCCAGGAAGTGATCTACCAGCGCGCGATGGTCATTGAAATGCCCTATCAAAGCCTCGCCTTCGAGCGCGAAAAGGAAATGTCCATCTACTATCGCGGCGTCGAGATCGGCAAACGCAGGGTAGACTTCTTCGTCGAAAAACTCATCATGGTCGAACTCAAAGCCGTCATCCAGCTGGAAGACGTCCACCTTGCCCAAGCCATCAACTACCTCGAAGCCTACAATATGGAAATCGGCCTGCTCATCAACTTCGGCGCGAAGAGCCTGCAATTCAAACGCGTCCACAACAATAAACTCCTCGTCCCCAGCGATACTCCAACGAAGTAAATCACCACAATCCTTCAATCAAGAAATCAAGGTCATCCTTCCATCAAGCAAATCAAGGTACAGACCATGCCCCATGACCAACCCTACCTCCAGGCAGAAAAGAATATGCTATACTGCCGCTTGTAGCAAGGAGTTTCTTATGACTATTGCCGAAATCGAACAAGCCATTACCCAATTATCTCCCAAGGACTTCGACCGTTTGCGCGAGTGGTTCGAAGAATTCGAAGCCCAACAGTGGGATGAGCAAATCGAACGCGACGCCAAGTCTGGCAAGTTGGACAAGATCGCGGAAGAAGCGCTCAAGGATTATCGCGCGGGCAAAGCCACAGAACTATGATGCATTTCGCCAGCCCGTCGTTTTGGGAAGCGTATGACAAACTCCCGCCTGCCGTTCGAGAGGTGGCGGATAAGAATTTCAAGTTGCTCAAAGCCGATCCAAAGCATCCTTCATTACATCTGAAAAAAGCGGGGAGATATTGGTCTGTTCGGGCAGGGAAGAAATACCGCGCTACGGGAATTGACGTTGACGAAGGCATTCTGTGGTTTTGGATTGGCGCTCACTCCGAATATGAGAAGATGATCGGATAATTTCAAATCGCCCTCCAGCAGATTCCTCTGCGCGGGGCGATTTTCTTCTCCCCTGTCTTTACCATGATTAGAAGGATTCTGGGATTACCATGATTGGAGGTTGAACATGACGATGAAACACGAAGACATCACCCGCCGCATCATCGCCGCCGCCATGAAAGTCCATCTTGTAAGACCTGACAGGTTTCCACATGGCGCGCCTCCGTCGGACTCCCCGTCCCCGCACGCGACTCGGTTGACTACGGCTCTGATGAAACCTGTCAGGTCTCGAAAGACTTCTTCTTCGTCGAAAAACTCATCATGGTCGAATTGAAAGCCGTCATCCAGCTGGAAAACGTCCACCTCGCCCAAGCCATCAACTACCTCGAAGCGTATAATATGGAAATCGGCCTGCTCATCAACTTCGGCGCAAAGAGCCTGCAATTCAAGCGCGTCCACAACAACAAACTCCACCTTGATTGAAAGGATTATCCTGATTACCCTGATTGGGAATCCTGCAAATCAAGGCAACTTTTCACGGCAATCAAAGAATCAATCCTGGCCATCCTTCAATCAAGCAAATCAAGGTTAAGACAATGCATGACCAAGCCTACCTCCTGGCAGAGAAGAATATGCTATACTCCCGCCTGTAGCAAGGAGTATTCTTATGGTAGTCAACGTTAGTTACGACGATGTAAAAACAAAAATTGCGGACTTGATCGAGGCCGCCCTGCGCGGAGACAAGGTTGTCATCACAAAGAACGGGCAACAGGTCGTTCAACTTGTCCCGATGAAAACCGCGCCCAAGCCAAAATTTGGGAGCGCGAAGGGAAAGATCAAATTTGTCGAAGGTTATGACGAACAGCTGGAAGACTTCCGCGAGTACATGCCGTGAACTTACTGCTGGACACTCACACGTTCCTCTGGTTCATTGCGGGAGATTCAAGCCTGAGTCAAACGGCGCGTTCAGCCATTGAAGATGTGGACAATAACCGCTATTTGAGCGCGGCAAGCCTGTGGGAAATCGCCATCAAGATCAGCATTGGAAAGTTTGTGTTGGATGAACCGTTTGCGGTTCTCATTCCCGACCAACTCGCTAAAAACCGAATTGAACTGCTGAACATCTCCGTTGCCCATACGGCAATGGTCACTTCCATGCCTTTCCATCATCGCGACCCATTCGACAGGTTGATCGCGGCGCAAGCCAAAATCGAGCAACTGACACTGGTCAGCGTTGACGCTGCCTTCGACGCCTACGATGTGACCCGTCTCTGGTAATCTCCCCCAAGTAATATCGCCCCCACGACTTGATTCTTCGGGGCGATTTTCTTTATCGAGAGCCAACTTCATCTTTCATCATTTCGGCTTCGCTCAATGCAAGCCTTCATCTTTCATCCTTCATCCTTTCCCCCGCGTAGACTTCTTCGTCGAAAAACTGATCATGGTCGAGCTCAAAGCCGTCATCCAACTGGAAGATGTCCACCTTGCCCAGGCCATCAACTACCTCGAAGCGTACAATATGGAAATCGGCCTGCTGATCAACTTCGGCGCAAAGAGTCTGCAATTCAAGCGCGTCCACAACAACAAACTCCACCTTGATTGAAAGGATTATCCTGATTACCCTGATTGGGAATCCTGCAAAGCAAGGCAATTCATCACGACTATCAAGAAACCCAATCCTGGCCATCCTTTCATCTTGATTGAAAGGATTATCCTGATTACCCTGATTGGGAATCCTGCAAATCAAGGCAACTTTTCACGGCAATCAAAGAATCAATCCTGGCCA
>DAOUMJ010000257.1:0-14186 GCA_034411715.1 Anaerolineales bacterium
GGTGTTGAAGACCGTCCTGCCGCGCACCCGCCGCGCCCTGTCCAAACCGGCGCCGGACGCGCCGTTGTTCCATCGAATCCGCGAATCGCGCGGCCTCTACACTGTCGAGGATGTGCGCGCCGAGGACGACACCCAGCCCCTGCTCGATTTCCTGGGCGCCGATACGCGCGGCCTGTTGATCCTGCCTTTGGGCGCGGCGGAGGTCCGCGCGCTGATCCTCCTGCACAGCGGCGAAGCGGCACCCTTCGGCCTGAACGAGATCGAACTGGCGCGCACCATCGGCAACCAGGCCTCCATCGCCCTCGAGAACGCCCGCCTCTACCAGTCCACCGTGCAAACCGCGAAACGCTTTGCCGTCCTCAACCAGGTCAGCAGCGAGATCAACTCCAGCCTCGACCCGGAGGAGATCTACGTTTTCATCCACAAGGCCGTCCAGCGCCTGATGCCGGTGGAAGCCTTCGTCATTGCCCTGCTCGATAAAGAAAAACAGGAAATTGAAGGCGTGTATCTCATGGACGGCCCGAAACGATCCCCGAGCCAGCGCCTGCCTCTTGGCGCAGGACTGAGCGGGCGCGTAATCGCCAGCGGCGAGCCGTTGCTGCTCCACAGTTCCGGGCAGGCAGATTCGCTCGGCGGCGTCACCTACGGAGAATTGGGTACCCCTGCTTCCATCCTGGCCGTCCCGATGACGCTCGGCGGCGAGACCATCGGCATGCTCTCGGCGCAAAGTTACCAGCCGAACGTCTACAGCCAGGAGGACCTGCAAATCCTCAACACGCTGGCCAACCAGGCCATCGTCGCCATCCAGAACGGCCGCTTGTTTGCCGAAACCCAGCGCCTGGCCGAGGAACTCGAACAGCGCGTGGTGGAGCGCACCGCCCAGTTGCAGCGCGAACAGCAGAATACCGAAACCCTCCTGCGCATCCTCACCGAGGTTTCCTCCAGCCTCGACCTCGACCGCGCCCTCAACCGCACCCTGGCCCTTTTGAACGAAGCCATCGGCGCCGAGCAGGGAACGATCATGCTGTTGCAGGCCGACGATAACATGCTCCACTACCGCGCCGGGTACGGCTACCTCACCCGCCAGGCGGTGGCGGAAAGCCGCGCCATCACCCTGCGCGTCGGCGAGGGACTGGCCGGCTGGGTGGTGGAACATCGCCAGGCGGTTCTTATCGAAGACCTGCACCGCGACGCGCGCTGGGTGCGCGCCGCCGCCGGTTCGCGCGAGCATCGCTCCTGCATTGTGGCGCCCTTGCTGGTCGGCGAGGACGTGATCGGCGTGTTGATGGTCTTCCATCGCAAGGTGGCGCACTTCAGCCCCGAACTATTGAATCTCGTGCAGGCCATCGCCGGGCAGGTGGCGGTCGCCATCAACAACGCGCATCTTTATGAACTCATCCGCGACCAGGCCGAGCGCCTCGGCACCATGCTTCGCAAGGAACAGGAGGAGGCCAGCCGTTCGCAGGCCATCCTGGAGGCCGTGGCCGACGGCGTGGTGGTCACCGGCGCCGACAACAAAGTGGCCTTCGTCAACAGCTCGGCAGAGCGCATTCTCGGCCTGCCCGCCGCGCGGCTCCAGGGCGAATCGCTGGACGCTTTTGGCGGCCTGTTCGGCAGGGCCACCGGCGCATGGATGCAGACCATCCGCGGCTGGTCGGAGGATTCCGCCTCCTACCAGCCGGGCGATACCTACGCCGAACAGATCGAACTGGAGGACAAGCGCATTGTGCTGGTGCATCTGGCGCCCGTCATGTTGCAGAACGACTTCCTCGGAACGGTGTCCATCTTCCGCGACATCACGCACGAGGTCGAAGTGGACCGCCTCAAGTCCGAGTTTGTGGCGACCGTCAGCCACGAACTTCGCACCCCCATGACCTCCATCCGCGGCTACGCCGACATCCTGCTGCTGGGGGCGGCCGGCGCGTTGAACGAAAACCAGGCGCACTTTTTACAGATCATCAAGAACAACACCGAACGGCTCAACATCCTGGTCAACGACCTGCTCGATATTTCCCGCATCGAAGCCGGGCGGGTGACGCTTTCACCCCAGCCCCTCGACCTGCGCGAAGTGGCCGAGGATGTGCTGGCCGACATCCTGCGCCGCTCGCAGGAGGAGAACAAACCCATGGCTATTTCGCTCGAAGCGCCCAGGGAACTGCCGCGCGTCTTCGGCGATTCGGAGCGCGTCCGCCAGATCCTCGACAACCTGGTGGATAACGCCTACCACTACACCCCGGTGGACGGCCAGATACAGGTTCGCATCCACGCCAACGCCAAAGATGAAGTGCAGGTGGACGTGAGCGATACCGGCGTGGGCGTGGCTCCCGAAGACCAGGAACGCGTCTTCGAGCGTTTCTTCCGCGGCGAGCATCCGCTTGTGCTGGAGACGCCCGGCACCGGCCTGGGACTGCCGATCGTGAAACAATTGGTGGAAATGCACCACGGGCGAATCTGGATGAAGAGCAAGGGCGTGCCGGGCGAAGGCAGCACCTTCTCCTTTACGCTTCCCGCATACAAACCCGGCAAGACCGGCCCCTCTGGACGAGGCAAGAATGGCAAAAATTCTAATCGCTGAAGACGAACGTGACATCCGGGACCTGGTGGCCTTTACCCTGCGCTTTGCCGGCTACGAAGTGGCGACCGCCTCCAACGGCGAAGAGGCCGTGGAAATGACCTCCAAAGAGAACCCCGACCTCATCCTTATGGACGTGCGCATGCCGCGCATGACCGGCTACGATGCCTGCCGCATCCTGAAGGCGGATCCTGCCACGAAGGACCTTCCCATCGTCTTCCTTTCCGCCAAAGGACAGGAAAGCGAGATCCAAACCGGGCTGGAGGCGGGCGCGGAGGAATACCTGCTCAAGCCATTCGCCCCCGATCAGCTTGCCGAACGCGTCAGGGCCATCCTGGCGAAATTTGGAAAATGAGCGTCGTATTCCTCGACAACGCCATCGTCCACTACGAAGCGCTGGGCAAGGGACGCCCCGTCTTCTTCCTGCACGGCTGGGTGGGCTCCTGGAAATACTGGATCCCCGTCATGCAGGTGACGTCCACCTCCTATCGCGCCTACGCGCTCGACCTGTGGGGCTTCGGCGAAACGGCCCACAACCCGCAATCCTACCGCCTCGACCAGCAGGCGGACATGCTGCGCGCTTTCATGGACAAAATGGGCATCGGCAAGATCGCCATCGTTGGGCATGGAATGGGCGGACTGGTGGCGTTCAACTTTGCCCGGCGCTGGCCCGAAAGCGTGGACCGCATGATGGCGGTCAACTGCCCGATGGATTACGATGCGGTTCACGCCCGACTTTGGGCCTCCTCGCCCACCGACCTGGCGGACTGGCTCTCCAACCGTTCCCCCGAAACCATGGCCGCGCTCTCCGACGCCGCCAAAACGGACCCCAAAGCCATTGCCGCCTCCATGCTTGCCCTGCAATCCAACAACCTCTTCGGCGCGGCGCGCCAGACCAACCTGCCCTGTCTCTTCGTCTATGGGCAGAACGATCCCGCCATCCCGCCCCCGCCTGCCGAAAAACTCTCCGCCCTGAGCCACATGATGCACAACATCATCCTCGAAGGTTCGGGGCATTTCCCGATGATGGACGAGGCCCAGAAATTCAACCGCCTGCTGGTCGACTTTCTGGCGCTCGATTCGGGCGCCAGCCCCCAGGAACTGCAACTCAAAGAGGAGTGGAAGCGCCGCGTGCGATAGAAACCCGTTTTCTCCGCCCCACTCCACTTCGTTTCGGGGGTTGTAAAGAAAACGGGGTTCGGATTTTTTACTTGACAACCCTTCGGGCGCGGCATATACTCGCCTCACAACCGAACGGGGAGCCTGGCTCACAGGCTGAGAGGAGCGTAACCGCTCGACCCGCACTACCTGATCTGGATCATGCCAGCGGAGGGAACCTCGTTATCGAAAACAATCCTCCGCCGCGAGGATTGTTTCTTTTACAGGCGGAGCGCAAAGTCTCCCGACTTTGCACCGCCAACCCCAAAGCCGGAAACTTTGGAGTCCGCTTCCACCGCTATGCCTCGCTGTATCATCTTCGCCAACGGGACCCTTCCCGACCCCGACGCGGCCCGCCGACTCCTGCGCGCCGACGACTTCATCCTCTGCGCCGACGGCGGGACGCGTCACGCGCGGACCCTCGGCCTGCTTCCATCCATCGTCATCGGCGACCTCGACTCCGCGACCTTCGACCTTCGACCCTTGACCGATGCAGGCGCGCAGATCATCCAATATCCCCGCGACAAGGACGAGACCGATCTCGAACTCGCGCTCAATTACGCGGTCGAACGCGGCTATCGTGAAATCGTCGTCATCGCCGCCTTGGGAGATCGTCTCGACCAGACCCTCGGCAACCTCGCCCTCCTCGCCGATCCGCGACTTGCGACGTTCGACCTGCGACTCGAAGATGGCACAGAGTCCGCTTTCTTCTGCCGCGACCAGGCCGAAGTCCGGGGACGACGCGGCGATCTCGTCTCGCTCATTCCCTGGGGCGGAGATGCGCGCGGCGTCCGCACCGAGGGACTCCGCTGGCCGTTGTCCAATGCGACGTTGTTCGCACACCGAACGCGCGGCCTCAGCAACGAAATGACCGGCAACATCGCGCGCGTCGAAATCGAATCGGGATTATTGCTCGTCATCCACCGCCGACTGATCACTGATAACTGATCACTCATAACCGGAGAAAACCATGAAACGAATCCTATTCCTCCCCCTCCTCCTCCTCGCCGCCTGCGCGCCTGCCGCCACGCAACCCTCGCCCATCGAAATGGAGGTGGCCGCGCCGCCCACCGAACAGGTCGTAACGCCGCTTTCCGCGGGCGAACCCATCCCGCTGACCGTGATGACGCACGATTCGTTTGCCGTAAGCGAAACCGTGTTGGCCGCCTTTGAGCAAGCCAACAACATCAAGGTCACGTTTCTCGCGGGCGGCGACACGGGCGCGGCGCTCAACAAGTCCATCCTCTCGAAGGACGCGCCGCTCGCCGACGTGTTCTACGGCGTGGATAACACCTTCCTCTCGCGCGCCCTCGAAGCCGGGATTTTCGAGCCGTACGAATCGCCCGCGCTCGTCAACGTGCCGGCCGAGTTCCGCCTCGATCCCGAAAACCGCGCCACCCCGGTGGATTACGGCGACGTGTGCATCAACTACGACCGCGCCTTCTTCGCCAAGAACGAACTGGCCGTGCCGCAGACTCTCGGCGACCTCATCCGCCCCGAATACTACGGCATGTTGGCGGTGGAAAATCCCGCCACCTCCTCGCCCGGCCTGGCCTTTTTGCTCGCCACCATCGCGCACTTCGGCGAACCGGGCTACCTCGATTTCTGGCGCTCCCTGCGCGCCAATGGCGTTGTGGTGGTCAACGACTGGAACACGGCCTACTACACCAACTTCAGCGGGTCATCGGGACGCGGCCCGCAGACGATGGTGGTCTCGTACGCCACCAGCCCCGCCGCCGAAGTGATCTACGCCGAAGCGCCGCTCGAGCAATCGCCCACCGCCTCCATCATCGGCCCCCAAACCTGCTTCCGCCAGATCGAGTTCGTCGGCATCCTCGCGGGGACGCGCCAGCGCGCCGCCGCCGAGCGCTTCGTGGACTTTATGCTCAGCCTCGCCTTCCAGGAGGACCTGCCCCTGCAAATGTTCGTCCTGCCGGTGGACCCCATGGCCATCCTTCCCGATTCGTTCCATCAGTTCAACGAATATCCTTCCGACCCCGCCACCCTCGCGCCCGACGTGATCGCCGCCAACCGCGAACGCTGGATCCAGGAATGGACCGAGGCGGTGTTACGGTAACGCACACTTGCCCTGGTACGGCTTAAGCCGCACAGTGCCAGGGAGATTTGTCTTGCCGCCCGAGAGCCATGCTTCACCGCGAAGGCGCGAAGAACGCGAAGGGTCATAATTTGGAAGCCGAAGGGGGCGGCTTCAGTTTTCCATTCTTCTCTTCGATCTCGCGCTTCATCCTTCATCCTTCATCCTTCTTCCTTCTTCTTCCCACCCTCGTTTTCCTCTCCCTTTTCTTCTTCCTTCCCCTCACACGCATCCTCATCCTCAGCCTCGACGCCTCGGTCGTGACGCCTGAGAACCTCCTGCGGGCCTTTCAAGTTTTACGTTTTACTTTTTACCAGGCCTTTCTCTCCACCCTCCTCACCTTCCTGCTCGGACTTCCCTCCGCCTTCCTCTTCGCCCGCTTCGACTTTCGCGGCAAACCCCTGCTGCGCGCGCTCACCGCCGTCCCGTTCATGCTTCCCACCGTCGTTGTCGCGGCCGGGTTCAACGCCCTGCTCGGCCCGCGCGGCTGGCTCAACCTCAGCCTCTCCTCATTACGCAATACGCAATACGCAATACCTGACTCGATTCCATTTATCGGAACCCTCTCCGCCATTCTCCTCGCCCACGTCTTCTACAACACGACCATCGTCGTCCGCATCGTCGGCAGCGCGCTGGCGCATCTCGATCCGCGCCTCGAACAGGCCGCGCGCACCCTCGGCGCGAACCCTCGGCGCGTCTGGTGGAACGTGACCCTGCCCCTGCTGCGCGTTCCATTGCTCGCCGCCGGTTTGCTCGTCTTCCTCTTCGACTTCACCAGTTTCGGCGTCATCCTCCTGCTGGGCGGACCGCGCTTCTCCACGCTCGAAACCGAAATCTACATCCAGTCCATGCAATTTCTCAACCTGCCGATGGCCGCCCTGCTCTCGGCGATTCAATTGTTCTGTACGCTGGCTTTCTCGATCCTCTACACCTGCCTGGTGAGGCGCGCCCGCATTCCAACGAACCCGAAACCCAACATTGCCCGCAAACCGAAGACCCCTCGCGAGCGCATAATTGTGGCGGGCCTGTTCTTTTTACTTTTTGCGTTTTTCGTTTTACCGTTACTCTCCGTCCCCCTTCGCTCTCTCACCCGCATCGAAGCCGATATGGGCCAGCGCGGCGAAATCCAATACGGCCTCACCGCCGATTATTACCGCGAACTTTTCGTCAACCGCCGCGGCTCAGTCTTCTACGTCCCGCCCATCGAGGCCGCGCGCAACTCATTGGGCTACGCCGCCGCCACCGTCGTCCTCTCCCTCGCGCTGGGATTTCCCGCCGCCTCGGCCCTCACGCGTCCCAACCGCCTGACGCGCCTGCTCGACTCGTTCCTGCTCCTGCCCCTCGGCGCCTCCGCCGTCACCCTCGGCCTCGGCTACATCATCACCTTCAACCGTCCACTGAACACTGCTCACTGGTCGCTTCTCACTTCCCCCCTCCTCGTCCCCCTCGCCCACACCGTCATCGCCCTGCCCTTCGTGATTCGGACGCTCCAACCCGCGCTCGCTTCCATCCCCGAACAGTTGCGCCACGCGGCCGCGACCCTCGGCGCTTCCCCCTTCCGCGCCTGGCAAACGGTGGATTGGCCGATCGTCTCGCGCGCCGCTCTTGCCGCGGCCACATTCGCCTTCACCGTCTCGCTCGGCGAATTCGGCGCGGCCTCGCTCCTGGCCCGTCCCGACTTTCCCACCCTGCCTGTCGCCATTGCCCGCTTCCTCTCCCAGCCCGGCGGTCTTAACTACGGCCAGGCCATGGCCATGTCCACGATCCTGATGGTCGTCACCCTGCTTGGCATCCTGCTGATCGAACGGGTAAGATTGCACGGCTCCGGAGAATTTTGATGCTCACGCTCGAGAACATCTCCAAAAAATACGAAGGCCAGCCGCTTCTCACAAACGTTTCTTTCACCGTTGACACGGGCGATACGGTTTGTCTTTTAGGCGCGTCGGGGAGCGGAAAGTCCACCCTCTTGCGGATCATCGCGGGACTCGAACCGCCCGAATCGGGACGCGTCCTCTGGGACGGCGTTGACCTCGCCCCCGTCCCGCCTCACGCGCGTGACTTTGGGCTGGTCTTCCAGGACTACGCGCTGTTTCCGCACCTGAACGTTTTCGATAACATCGCCTTCGGCCTGCGGATGCGCGGCGTGTCGTCATTGCGAGGAGGGCGCCTTTCCCGACGAAGCAATCCCCGCGCCAATGAGGAGATTGCTTCGCACACCTGCCCTGGCGGGCGGCGGCAGGGAAGCGCGCTCGCAATGACGAATGACCGTGTGGCTGAGATGTTGGAACTCGTCAACCTGCGCGGCTTCGAATCCCGCCGCGTGACCGACCTCTCCGGCGGCGAACAGCAACGCGTCGCCCTGGCGCGCGCCCTCGCGCCGCGTCCGCGCCTGCTGATGTTCGACGAGCCGCTCGGCGCATTGGACAGGTCGCTGAAGGAGGAATTGCTGAACGAGTTGCGCGGCGTTTTGCATCGCACGCAAATCCCCGCCATCTATGTCACCCACGACCAGGAGGAGGCTTTCGCCATCGCGGACAGGATCCTGCTTCTCCACGAGGGCGTCATCCTGCGCGAGGGGACTCCCGCCGAGGTCTGGAACGATCCGCAGTCGGCGTGGGCGGCGCGGTTTTTGAATGCAGGCAATGTGGTGGAAGGGAGGTGTCAGGTGCCAGGCGCCAGGTATCAGGTGTCAGGTGTCAGGTATCAGGTGTCAGGCGCCAGGTATCAGGTATCAGGTGTCAGGTGTCAGGTTAGGACAGAGTTTGGAGATTTCAGCGTGCAATGCGGGCATGGACATTCCGAGGGAGAGAAGGTGGCGTTGATGTTGAAGCAGTTTCCCTCAGCGGGAAAGGCCGGGGGTGAGGTCCGCGCCCGGGTGGAGGATGTTCTTTTTAAGCGCGAACAATTCGAGGTCAGGCTGCAAGGCGGGCTGGTTGTCCGAATGGAAAAAGCCCCGAAAGTCGGGCAGGAGGTTCGCGTCGCGTTCGCGGTGGAGTGTCTGGGCCATGTCTGAAAGAATCGTCGTGGACAAATTCGATACGCGGGGGGAATTGAAGTGGCGCTATGAGGGCAAGGCGCTCGAGCGCGGCATAGACTGGCTGACTCTGGAGGCGTTCTTCGACCGCGACGATACGCCCTTCATGGATACCTTTCTCAAACGCGGCGACCGATTCGTCGAGACGTATTACACCCAACGCTGGTACAACGTATTCGAGATCCATGACCGGGACGACGACGCGTTGAAGGGCTGGTATTGCAACATCACGCGGCCAGCGCAATTTTCGGATGGCCGCGTGGAGTATGTGGATCTGTTTTTGGATTTGTGGGTATCGGCTGATGGCAGGCAGACAGTGTTGGACGAGGAGGAATTTCTCGCGGCAGATCTGGATGAAGAGACGCGCAGCGCGGCGCGTGAAGCGCTGATGGACCTGCAGAAGGTGTTTGAATCGAAACGCCCTGCGGATTAGCGAAGGCCTATAAGGGAGGATAGGGATGGGCGCGCCGGTCAGATGGAGGGAAGGGGAAGCGGCGCGAGGCCCGCAGACGCTCGGCGCGCGACTCGAGAGTCGAGATTTCGTCCGGGCCGAGATAAGGCTCGAGGAGGCCGCGCCAGCCGGAGGTCCGGGAAAGAGGCGAGAGGAGGGAATCGGGGATCGGCCGGCCGGCGAAGTCCCAGATCACCGTCCGCAATTTGTCCTCGGCGTGGAAGCATAGTCCGTGATCAATGGCCCACAGTTTATGCGCCGCGTCGAAGAACACGTGACTGCCCTTGCGGTCGGCGTTGTTGACGAGCAGATCGAAGAGGGCGACAGGTTGGAGCAGGGCTTTTTCTTCGTCGGTGAAGTTGAAGTAGTGATGATTCGGATCGTACTCGATGAACTGCTGGAGCGAGCCGGGGCCGAAGGGGCCGTCATCGCGGAGGCTGGTGTAGGGAACGAGTCCGAGTCCCAGCGCCTCGCTGAGGAGGTAGGCGGCGGTTTCGCGCAGGGCGAGGGTGTTATATTCAAAGTCCCAGAGCGGTTGCTCGCCGCGCGTCGGTTTGTAAACGGCGGGGAAGGTCGCGTCGTCGTGGCGGACGTTGACGAGGAAGGTATAGTTCGAGCCAAGCAGAAACTGGCCTTTGAGTTCGATCCCGCCGCGCTGGAGGGCGCGTTGAAGAATGATGTCGGCAGGCATGGGAGGATTTTACTGCAAAGAGAGAGCGGCGCCAGGCATAATTTTCATTGACACATCCCCATTCTCGTGATACATTACGCTTCAACGGATACCAGTAAGTTCGCTTGTGAAGTAAGAAAGCAAGGCCGGCTCATGGGTGCATCCTGTGAGCCGTTTTGTTTTAGCGCTTCGTTCGGACAAATTGCGTACCCGATCCATCTTCTCTATTTGCAAAAGGAGCAAATACAATGTCTGAACGTATCATCGGCACGGTCAAGTGGTTCAATGGAAGCAAGGGTTACGGCTTCATCGAACGCGAGGGCGGCAAGGACGTGTTCGTCCACTTTTCCGCCATCCAGGGCGAGGGCTTCAAGAACCTCAACGAAGGCCAGCAGGTCGAGTTCGAGGTCGAGCAGGGGCCGAAAGGCCCGCAGGCCAGCAACGTCACCCTCGTCGGCTAGTCAACCCATCGCCAAACCAAATCCCCGCGACCAAAGTCGCGGGGATTTTTGATTCGAGGGGAAATACATAGGTACACACGTACACAGGTTCAAGACACAACTTTCAGACTATCGGGACTATCAGACTATCAGACTATCAGACTACTCTACCCATACCTTTGCATGAACTTTTCCATCCTCCGCAAGGCCTCTTCGATCTGTTCGTAAGCGGTGGCGTAGCAGGCGCGCACGAATCCCTCGCCTCCGGGACCAAAGGCGTTGCCCGGCACCACGGCCACGTGTTCCTCCTCGAGCAGTTTCTGGGCGAAGGTTTCGTCGTCCATGCCGGAGGCGCGAATGTCGGGAAAGGCGTAGAAGGCGCCGCGCGGCTCGAAGGTCCGCAGGCCGAGGCGGTTGAGGCCGTCCACGAGGAGTCGGCGGCGGCGGTCGTATTCGGCCACCATCTCCTGCACGAACGGCTCGCCGTTGGTCAGCGCTTCGATGGCCGCGTCCTGCGCGGTGGTGGGCGCGGACATGATGGTGTATTGGTGGACGCGCGTCAGCCCTTTGATCAGTTCAGCGGGGCCGGCCGCGTAGCCGATGCGCCAGCCGGTCATGGCGTAATCCTTCGAAAGGCCGCCCAGCAGGATCGTGCGGCGTTTGACGCTCTCGCCCAGCGAGGGGACGCACACGTGCTGGAAGTCGTACACGAGGCGGTCATAGATTTCGTCCGAGATCAACACCAGGTCGTTCTGCTCGGCGAGTTTGGCGATCTCCAAAAGGGTCTCGCGCGTGGCGACCGCGCCCGTTGGGTTGCTGGGATAGCCGACGAAGAGGGCCTTGGTGCGCGGGGTGATGGCGGCGCGCATCTCGGCGGGGTCCACCTGAAAATCGTTTTCCACGCGCGCGGGGATCTCCACCGGTACGCCGCCCGCCAGGATCACCTCGCCCTGGTAGGAAACGAAACACGGCGTCGGGATGATCACCTCGTCGCCGGGGTCGAGGATGGCGGTCATCGTCAGGTAGAGCGCCTCCGAGACGCCCACCGTGGCGATGATCTCCGTGACGGGATCGTACTTCACGCCGTACAGGCGAAACAGGTTGTCGGCGATGGCCTGCCGCAATTCCAGTTTGCCCGAATTCGAGGTGTAATGCGTCTCGCCCCGCTGCAGCGAACGGATGCCCGCCTCGAGGATCGGCTTGGGCGTGGTGAAATCCGGTTCGCCGATGCCGAGCGAGATGACATCCTTCATCGTGGCGGCGATGTCGAAAAATCTGCGGATGCCGCTGGGCTTGAGCCCCGCCACCCGCTTCGAGAGATATTTTGCGCTTCCGATTTCGGACATTGAGTCTCCTTGGTTTTTCACGTCATTGCGAGGAGGGCGCTCTTCCCGACGAAGCAATCTCCAAGTTCGAGGGGATTGCTTCGCGAAGTACGCTCGCAATGACGGGGTAACATTCTCGATTCGTTGTTTCGTGTTACGCATAAACGACTGAACTATTATCGCCGACGTTCAACGACACGGCCTGCCCCTCGCCCCTTCCCTGGACTTTGGCCTGCCTGCCCACCAGCGAGCGGACCAGCCTCGCAGATTTGATCTCGCACCCCGCCTCGACGATGCTGTCTTCGATGCGGCTGTCTTCGATCTGGCAATCCGCGCCGATGGAGGCGTAGGGTCCGATGACCGAATTCTCGATCACCGCGCTCGGATGAACGAACGAAGGCTCGATCACCTTCACCTGTTTACCTGTATACCTGTCTACCTGTGTACCCATCTTTTCCAACAACGCGCGATTCGTATCCAACGTGGCCTCAATCGTGCCAGTATCCAGCCAGGTGTGGATGGCCTCCGTCCGCACGTTCGCGCCCTGTTCGATCATGATGCTGATGGCGTCGGTGAGGAAAAATTCGTTCTTCAACGTCACGCCGCGTCTCACCTGTTCTTCGATGGCGTCCATCAATTTCTCGCCGCGCTGGAAAAAATAACAACCCACCACCACGAGGTTGTTCTCCATTGTTTGCGGTTTTTCGATGAAGTGCCTCACCCAGCCGTCCGAGTCCACCACGGCCACGCCAAAGCGGCGCGGGTCGGGGACGGGCATCACCCAGGCCACCGCGTCCGCCTTCTCGTCCGCGAGACGCGAAAAGTCCGCGTCCATCAACGTATCCGAAAAGCAGACGACGGTCGGCCCGCGTAAAAAATCCCGCGCCAGCGCGAGGGCGTGCGATTGTCCCTTCATTTCGCGCTGCGTCACGAAACGGGCGTTCATCTGCGGGTATTTTTCTTTGACGAAAGGGGGAATTTGTTGTTCGCCGAGATACGGCCCGACAATGAAAACGTATTCCGCGTCCTGCGGGTTGGGGACGCTGGCGAACATATCCAATAGATGTTCCAACGTGGTCTTTCCCGCCACGCTGACGAGGGGTTTGGGCTTGCTGTATGTGTGCGGCCTCATGCGGGTCCCCCACCCGGCCATGGGGATGACGATCTTCAATGGCTCTGCCAAGTGACGCTCCGATGAAAAGTCTGCCCCCATTTTACCAATGCCCCGCATTTACCACAATCCGCCGTTCGAGGCAATTCCGCCGCCCAGGATCTCCTCCGCTTTTCGACGATGGCCGGGGAACATGTCGGCGGGCAATTCAGGTTGTGAGAAAAAACGCGCCTCGGCAATCTCGCGATCCGGACTGCCGACCATCTCGAAATCCTCGCACAAAAACAGGATGTTGTGACCGCTGGCGTAGTTGTCGAAATTGGCGAAAACGCCCGCCAGTTCGACCTTCCCCATCTCCGCGCCCGTCTCTTCGCGGACCTCGCGGCGGGCCGCCATTTCGACGGTCTCTCCGCGCTTGACGCCCCCGCCCGGCAGATGCCACCCGCTTCGATAGGTATGGCGGATGAGAAGCACGCGTCCCTCCTTCACCAATAACACCCGCACCCCGAAGATCACCGGACGGAAGAGGAATAGATACACGCGATGGGCGAGGTAGAGAAGGCGCAGCATGAGTATGCGGATTGCGCGCCAGTGGATAGGGGTTGTCTTCATAACGGCCTGGATTCGATCCTGCTTCCCGAATTGCGTCACCATCCCCTGCCGTTCCAGATGGGGGCGAATTTACCGCCAGCGCGCTCCCCTCTCCCTTCTTGGTATACATGGTGTCCGCTTTGATTATAGCGGAGATTCGACAGAGTCCGAAGTCTCCCGACTTTGGGCAAAATCTGGAGATTTTGCAGTCCGCGCGGGCAAAAGCCGAAACGTAATATACCGCGGACTGCCGTCGTCCATGCTTTGGAGGCAAAATGACCGAACTAAATTACGTAACGCAGGACACCTTTCAAACCGAGGTGGTCGAAGCGGCAGGACCCGTCCTCGTGGACGTGACCGCCGTGTGGTGCGGCCCGTGCCGCATGTTGGAGCCCGTCATCAAGCAGGTGGCGGATGAATGGGACGGCAAAGTCAAAGTCGTCAAACTGGACGCGGATGCAAATCCCGGCTTGCTGATGGAATACGGCATCCTCGGCATCCCGACCCTGATGTTCTTCAAGGGCGGGCAGTTGCGGGAACGACTGACCGGCTTTCTGCCAAAAGACAAACTGGTGGCGAAGTTGACGCCGCACCTGTAAAAGAGAAACAGGCCGTGAGGCCTGTTCTTTTATTCGCGCATGGTAACTATTCAGCCGCTGTAGCGGCGAAAGTCGGAACGTAAGGCGAACCGGATAAGGCAAGATACAGGGCGTCCAGGACGCGTTGGTTGTTTTTTCTG
>DAOUMJ010000258.1:0-7411 GCA_034411715.1 Anaerolineales bacterium
CACACCATCCTCATTGGTACTATATGGGCATCTCAGTGGAATTTCCGCATTAGTGTTCAGTTCAGACGGACATTGGCTGGCAACAGGCGGTACGGATACAACAATCTGGCTCTGGGACTTGTATGCAGATGATATTTTAGCCAGTTCTAAACCATTAGGAGGTCCTCAGAATACGATCAGGAAACTGGCATTTAGTCCAGATGGACAATGGTTGGCAGTGAGAGATGGCCCAGATTCGGTTTGGCTGTGGGACGTGAACAATTTATCCACCGCACCTAATAAATTAAGGCACACAGAAAACAACATAATGGCTTTCGCTTTTAGCTCGGAGAAAGAAGAAACACGCTGGATAGCAACAGGTGGCACGGATTCTATCGTCCGTCTTTGGGATTTAAAAACCGACCCTGAAACGCCAACAAAATACCAGACATTGTCCGGCCATAAAGATACGATAATGGATGTAACGTTTAGCCCGGACGGGCGCTGGTTGGTGACAGGCGGTTTAGATAAAGATGTTCGTTTGTGGGATTTGGCGGCCGATAACATACAAGCGAACGTGAAGGTGCTTTCTGGACATAGAGGCACGATATCTACCCTGATATTTAGCCCGAATGGACGCTGGCTGGTAACTGGCAGTGAAGATGCCACTGCTCGTTTATGGGATTTGACTTCTCTACTTACTGGTGCCAATACATCTCTAAATTCGATTGTCATACACGGCGAGTTTGGTTCAGTTAGCGCTGGAGCCTTTAGCCTAGATAATCGCTGGCTGGCAATCATAAGTTCCGATGGTGTATGCCAATTATGGGACCTGACGATCGATATCCAGACCGGCACCCCTATCGTATTACGCGATATCAATAGTTCAACTCTCGCGTTCGCCCCAGAAAATCGTTGGCTTGCAACGACAAGCAATTCGCCAAATGTGACTGCCCGTTTATGGGATATAACCGCCGATGATCCGTCCGCTGGCTCCAATATACTATTTTATGCGGATAAGGTTAATGTTGCTGTGAGTCCGGAAGAGAACAGCGGCTGGCTCGTAACAAGCAGTGGAGATACAGTTCAGTTGTGGAAATGGAATAAAACGGATTTGGCAGCTAATCCTTATGTGCTAGATCGCCACACTGACGAAGTTACTGCCATGGGTTTTAGTCCAGATGGAAAGATATTAGCCACAGGCAGTTCTGACAATATTGTCTGTCTGTGGAATATCCCATCTGTTGAAAACGCTGACGCACCGGATTTGAGGACATGTCTTTTGGGCCACAAAGACGCGATAACTACCTTGGCGTTCAGCCCGGATGGACGCTGGCTTGCAACAGGAAGTAAGGACAAAACAGTGCGCCTGTGGAGCTTAACAAGTAACCCTTCCATTGATTCAAAGGAGTTGGAAGGAAGTGAAAGTGTCGTTGTACTGGAGTTTAGCCCGGACGGACGCTGGCTTGTAATAGCAAGTCGGAGTCCGACGGTACAAGTATGGGATATGATGAGTGACTTTTCTCAACCTCTACTACTGGAAGGACATTTGAACCCTGTCCGATATTTAGATTTCAGTCCAGATGGTCGTTGGCTAGCGACCGGTAGTTGGGGAAGGGTCCTGGTTTGGGAATTATTAATTGAAGACGATCCATTTGGTGGCGATCCTGTTTCGCTACGGGGAGTACAAGGTGGTATCAGCGGATTGCGTTTTAGTCCAGATAGTCGCCGGTTGGCAGTAGCAGGCAAAAGCGTCTACTTATGGAATGTGCCCTTTAGCAACCCACTACGCGATCAGTCCAGGTTGGATGGTCATAATGGGTCTGTGACGGCGCTAAGTTTTTCCCCTAACGCAAATTGGTTGGCAACGGGTGGTGCCGATAATGTCATTCGTCTTTGGAATTTAACCATTGAAAATCCAACCAAAAATTCCATCGTATTATTTGGGCACAAAAATAAGATCGCCAGTTTGGTATTCAACCCAGACGGATATTGGTTGGTGTCGAGTGGTTTGGATTACACTGCGCGTTTATGGAACATGGATATCGAAGAAGTCAAGGTGGAGGCTTGCCGACTGGCTGGGCGAAATTTATCCCAGGACGAGTGGCGACAATATTTTCCCAACGAGTCAAATTACTATCACACAACATGCCCACAATGGCCGGCCGGATATTGATTCCTCGGTGGGATTTCTGCATATCGCGATCAATCACAGGGCATGGCCTTCTCAAAGTCGCTTGACAAATTGGCTGATCTGGAACGCGAATTGCACGAATGGGCGAATTCCATGAATTTTATTGGGTTTATTCCATCGTTCACAAGTTAAGCTCTTCTGACAGATGTCAAGGAGCAAATTTGAGACGCCAAAAGCCACATGTTTCAAAAACTCAGCAATTCCTGGTTTCAAAGCCACGCTTTTTCGGAAAATTTGACCAGACAGCCAGCCTGTGAGCATTCAATTTAGCGTGTCCAAACGGCAGAATCGCTCAAAAATATCCTTGACACCACGGCAACAATCTTAACTTGTGAGCGATGGGTTTATTCGCCTTATTCGCGTTGAGTACTTCCAGACTTTGAGAAAGCCATGAACCACAGGGTTTTGCCTCTTGCGCGAATCCCCCCGCGTGGATATAATGCCTCTCGTTGGATGAAAAGAAAACCGAGCAAAAACACCGCAAGCGCTTGAGATAAAAATGGTCTCGAAGCGCTTGCCTTTGTTTGTCTCCAGCGCGTCCCAATTCTGGCGCGCGGAGACAAGGCCCGGAAACCTGGACTCTTTACTCGAGGAGAGGACTCAGTGGAAACCAAGGGATTAACCGCACTCCGTATCAGCCTGGCTTCGCCCGATACGATCATGTCGTGGTCGTATGGCGAGGTGCTCAAACCGGAAACCATCAACTACCGCCGCCTGCGCCCCGAAAAGGACGGGTTGTTCTGCGAGGCCATCTTCGGCCCCACCCGTGACTGGCAATGCTACTGCGGCAAATACAAAAACCCCCGCTATAAAGGTATCACCTGCGATAAATGCGGCGTGGAAGTGACCCGCGCCGCCGTCCGCCGCGAGCGCATGGGACACATCACCCTCGCGACGCCCGTGGCGCACATCTGGTACACGCGCCGCATCCCCTCCTATTTGGGAATGCTGCTCGACATCTCGCGCCGCAACCTGGACCGCGTGCTGTACTTCGCCCAATACATCGTCACCTACGTGGACGAGGAGGCCCGCCAAAAGGCGCTCAAGCGCCTCGAGGACGAGATCTCCGTCTCGGACCGCGAGCAGGCCGCGGAGGTCAACGCCCGAATCGCCGAGATCAAGACCCGCCGCGACCACACCATCTCCGAACTCACACAACGCCGCAGCGCCCTCGAGTCGAATTACGACGAGCAGGTGGCCGAGCGCATGGACCCCGTCATCAAGGAAGGCCAGAAACTCGAAAAGACCCTGCAGGATCAGAGCGGCAAGCCCGCCAAAAAGGATATCGTCTTCGGCGCCACCGGCGAAACGCTGGTGGCGGCGGGAACCGTCATCGCGGCCAAGCACATCAGCCAGGTGCAGAAGATCGTCAAGGCGCGGCTCGAAGCGGTCGAGAACGAACTGAAGGACGAAAAACAGCGCGAACTCGAAGCGCTGAAAACCGAGGTGGCGCGCGTCAAAGCGGAAGCCGACGAGGAAATGGAAGCCCTGCGCAACGAACTGGAGGATCAATCCACCGCCTCGCAGGGACAGAACACGCGCCTGCGCGACGAACTGCTCGAACTGCGTCCCTTCACCTTCCTGAGCGAGATGCGCTACCGCGAACTCCGCCAGCGCTGGGGACAGGTCTTCCGCGCCGATATGGGCGCCGAGGCTTTCTACGACATCCTCAAACGTCTCGACCTCGATAAACTTTCCGAGGAACTCTGGCATGAGGTGAAAACCACCAAGTCCAAGCAAAAGCGAAAGAAAGCCACTACCCGACTCAAAGTGGTGGAAGCCTTCCGACGTTCAGGCAACCGACCCGAGTGGATGGTGCTGACCGTCCTGCCCGTCATCCCGCCCGACCTGCGCCCGATGGTGCAACTGGACGGCGGCCGCTTCGCCACCTCCGACCTGAACGACCTGTACCGCCGCGTCATCAACCGCAACAACCGACTCAAGCGCCTGCTCGAACTCGGCGCGCCGGATGTCATCATCCGCAACGAGAAGCGCATGTTGCAGGAGGCGGTAGACAGCCTCATTGACAATTCCCAGCGCGGCAAGGCGCTTTCCCGAAGGGGCCGCCGCGAACTCAAATCCTTGAGCGATATGCTCAAAGGCAAGAAGGGGCGTTTCCGCCGCAACCTGCTCGGCAAGCGCGTGGACTACTCCGGCCGTTCGGTGATCGTGGTCGGCCCGCAACTCAAACTCTACCAGTGCGGCCTGCCCAAGAGCATGGCGCTGGAACTCTATCGCCCCTTCGTCATCGCGCGCCTCGTTCAGCACAATTACGCCGCCAACGTCAAAGGCGCGCGGCGCCTGATCGAGCGCAACCGCCCCGAGGTCTGGGAGGCGCTCGAAAGCGTCATCGGCGAGCGTCCCGTTCTGCTCAACCGCGCGCCCACATTGCACCGCCTCGGCATCCAGGCCTTCGAGCCGATCCTCATCGAAGGCTCGGCCATCCAATTGCATCCGCTGGTCACCACCGCCTTCAACGCGGACTTCGACGGCGACCAGATGGCCGTCCACGTGCCGCTTTCGATGAAGGCCGTGCAGGAAGCGCGCGAACTGATGCTTTCCTCGAAAAACCTGCTCAAGCCCGCCGACGGCGAGCCGATCATCAGCCCCTCCAAGGACATGGTGCTGGGCGTCTACTACCTGACGATGACCCACAAAACCGCGCATCGCGGCGACGGGCGCGCCTTCGCCGACATGGACGAGGTGGAACTCGTCTATCATCTCGACCAGGTGGACATCCACACCGAGATCAAACTGCGCGTGGATACCTGGTATGGCGACGACCACAAACGCCTCGCCAAAAAGCAGACGCGTCTCATTGACACGACGGTGGGCCGCGTGCTCTTCAACCGAGTCCTCCCCGACGATGTTCAGTTCGTTAACCATAAACTGGACAAAGGCGGCGTGAAAGACCTGATCGCTGAAGTCTACGAACTGTGCGGACAGGAAGTCACCACCGAGGTGGCCGACCGCATCAAGAACATCGGCTTCGAATATGCCATGAAATCCGGCACCACGCTGGCGGTGGCGGATATTTCCATCCCGCCCGAACGCGCCACCATGATCAACGACGCGCTTGGACAAGTGGAAATCGTCCAGCGCGACTTCCGCCGCGGCCTGCTCACCGAGCAGGAAAAGAACGAGCGCGAGATCGAGATCTGGCAGAAGACCACCGATAAGGTGGCCGACGCCGTGAAGAAGCACATGGACCCCGACGGAAACCTCTCCACGATGGCGACCTCCGGCGCGACCAAAGGCGGCTTTTCCACCATCTCGCAGTTGGCCGGGATGCGCGGCCTGATGGCCGATCCCTCCGGGCGCATCATCCCCCTGCCGATCCGTTCCAACTTCCGCGAGGGACTGACCGCGCTGGAGTACTTCATCTCCACGCACGGCGCGCGCAAGGGTCTCGCGGATACCGCCCTGCGCACCGCGGACGCGGGTTACCTCACCCGCCGCCTCGTGGACATCGCGCAGGACATCATCATCAACGAACACGACTGCGGAACGAAGGACGGCATCTGGATCCGCAAATCGGACGAGGTAGCCGGCGAACCGCTGGCGGCGCGTCTCTACAGCCGCCTGGTGGCGGAGCGTGTGCTGGATCCCAAGACCGGGGAAGTCCTCGCCGAGAACGACGACATCATCAGCCACGACCTGGCGCGCCGCATCGCGGCCGCAGGCTTGGAGGAAGTGAAAGTCCGCTCCGCGCTGACCTGTGAACTGGATCACGGCATCTGCGCCAAATGCTACGGCCTCGACCTGGGCCGCGGCACCATGGTGGGGATGGGAGCGGCGGTCGGCATCGTGGCCGCGCAATCCATCGGCGAGCCCGGCACGCAGTTGACGCTCCGCACCTTCCACACCGGGGGGGTGGCCGCGGGCGGCGCAGACATCACCACCGGTCTCCCGCGCGTTGAGGAACTCTTCGAAGCGCGTAAAATGCCGAAGGGCGAGGCCGTGGTCGCGGAGATCAGCGGCACGGTACGCATTATCCAATCCGATAAATACGCCGATATGCGCCTCGTCAAGATCGAGCATAGCGAACTCGTCAGCGACACTTACGATATCCCCGAAGACTGGAAGATCGTGGTCAAGAGCGAGGCGGAAGTCAAGGCGGGCGAGACGCTTGCCAAACTCGAAGACGCCACCATCACCGCCCAGCACGGCGGACGCGTGCGCGTCGAGAAGAAGGCCCGCCAGGTGATCGTCTCGTACGATCAGCGCGAGGAAAAGGAGGAAGAGATTCCCACCACCTCCCGCCTGCTCGTGCGCGACGGCGATCACATCGAAGCCGGTGAACCGCTCACCGAGGGCTCGCTCAACCCGCATCGCATCCTGCGCATTCGCGGACGCGAAGCCTGCCAGTTGTACCTGCTGGGCGAGGTTCAGAAGGTGTATCGCTCGCAGGGGCAGAACATCCACGACAAGCACTTCGAAGTCATCATCCGCAAGATGATGAGCAAGGTGCAGGTGACGCGCCCCGGCGATACGAAATATCTGCCCGGCGACCCGGTGGACCGCCTCGAGATCCGCCGTGTGAACGAGGCCCTGCTAACCGAGGGCAAACAGCCCGCCAAGTTTGCGGAAGTCCTGCTCGGCGTGACGAAGGCCTCCCTCAGCACCGACTCGTTCCTCTCGGCCTCCTCCTTCCAGCACACCATCAAAGTGCTGGCGGGCGCGGCCATCGCGTCCACCACCGACCCGCTCTACGGCCTGAAGGAGAACGTGATCATCGGCAAACTCATCCCCGCGGGGACGGGCTTCACGCAAGGCCGCTTCAAGCAGGCCGGAACGAGCGAAGTCGGCTCCTCGCAGTGGACCGAGATCCCCGATAGCGCCACAGGCGATTAACCCCTTCGCCTTCCGCCCATGCCGCTGACGAGCATGACGTAGTAGAGCAGTTGCAGGACGGCGGTGACGAGCGCGGCCACGTAGGTGAGGGCGGCGGCGTTCAGCACGTTGTTCACGCCGCGCTGTTCCTCCTCGCTGGCGATAATGCCGCTTTCGGCCAACATCCTTTTCGCGCGCGAGGATGCGTTGAATTCCACCGGCAGGGTGGCGAGGGCGAAGACCGCCCCGGCCGAGAAGGCGATCACGCCCGCCCAGGCCAATCCCGTCCAGTTGAAGATCAGGCCGATGATGATGAGGATCCAGCCGAGGTTCGAGCCGATGTTGACGGCGGGGACGAGCGCCGAGCGCAGTTTCAACGGCAGGTAATTCTCGCTGTCCTGCGTG
>DAOUMJ010000259.1:0-6069 GCA_034411715.1 Anaerolineales bacterium
TCCGTTCGACAATCCGATAGACAACTCCAAAAACTTGTCCAGCGCTGGAAAGCGCTCCCCGCCTCCCATGACCCATAGTGACTTTTGCGGTAGTGCGTAATTTTTCAAAGAGACGGTCCCAGGCAGGCCGCCCCTTCGTTTTTTACGGAAGCCGCGCGTCCCTTTCAGACTTCTATGGGAGCGCCGCGTCCCAGATGACGTACGTGATGCTGACCGACGCCATACCAATATAGTCGCCCGGCGCGGTGAGCGACAGCGCGCCGAGCTTACCCCGGTCGGTGAGGAAGCAGTGATATTTCCCCGGGTCGGCAATGAAGATGCTCGAATCGAGAGGAAAGGCTTCCAGCGCCAGGCCCGCGCCGTACACCGGCCCCTGAGAGAATGCTCTGACGCAATCGGCATGACTGGCCTGCGCGAATCCCCCGAACGCCATGCGGGCCTTGTTGACCGGGTACAGGAACTGCCAATCCGGCTGGTTCGCGTAGGGCGCGTAGAAGACCAGGTCGGTGTTCGCCGGGGCGTTCTTGATGGAATTCACCGCTCCCACGATCAACTGACCGTCGAGGTCAATCCCGTTGTGGCGCGGGAGGCTGACACTAGCGCTGACCAGCATGGTCGGGCCCTGAGTGGGGGGAATGGTCGGCGGAACGGTTGGCGGCGGCGGGAGGGCGGGCGGCGCGGTGACCGCCGGGGGGATGGTCGGGCGCGATTGGGCGGTGAGGGCGACCATGGTGTTGAACGCGTTCGGGTCGGCCTGCGCGGTGGGTAGGTTCAGGTTACAGGCCAGGAGGATGGCCAACGCAAGGGGGATCAGAATCCGCATTGAAGGTGTGGGTTTCATGGAACGCCTTCCTGCTCAATCTCCGCAATACGAGAAATTTTTCGTCCTGACGCCCGACCAGGTTTCGTTGTTGTAGGTATCGAGCGTGCGGATTTTGTATTTCACCGAGCCTGCGAACCCGCCGGTTTCGATTCCCACCTGGCTGACCCAACTGCCGCCGGAGAGGTTCATCTGGATCCATGCCCAGCCGCCGTTGTTCAGGTTGTACCAGAATTCGGCCCACGTCACGCCGGAGGGGTCGTAAATATCGGCCTGCCCGTAGATGCTGCAGCCTTCCCAGAACGTGCCGAAGGAGTTGATGGTCGGCCCGGTCGAATCAACGGGAGGCGCTTCTGTGGTCGGCGGGAGAGCGCAACTGCCGTACACGTCTATGCGGGCATAATATTCCTGGGCGGTTCCGTCCGGGGCGACCACGCGCAGGGTGTGCGTCTCGGTTTCGCAGGGGCATCTTGGTGTATTGCTGAGGGCCGAGACGAGGGAACCGTTCAGGTAGACTTTGTCTGTGCCGGTCACCTGCCAGCGCAGGGTGGAACAATTCCCGGCGTTGACGTAGGGCGGCTCGGCAAAGAAGTTGACCGTGACGTTGGCCGGGGGCGGCGGGGAGGTGAGGGTCGCCGTTGGCGTAGGCGAAAGCGGCGGCAGGGTGATGATGGGAAGCGCCGCCGTGGGCGTAGAGGTGGGCGGTTCGCCGGGCGCGGGGGTGGGCGTATCGGTTGGCGGAGGCGCTTGCGCAGGCTGGCACGTGACGATGCAGAAGCGCGTCGAGCCGAACGCGCCGGCGGCGCCCGCGGAATTGACGCCCGCGGCCTCGACGCGGTATTCGCCCTCGGCGGGCGGCGTCCACGGGTAGTCAATCCGCACGAGGCGCGAACTCCCGTCGGCGGTCATGGGCGAGGCGGCGAAGGCGGGCAGGGACTCGCCGTTGACCTTGATGTGGATGTAACTGATCCCGCCCGGGTCGGCGGCGTAGACCACCAGCATCGCCTGGCCCATCGGCAGGATGGAGCCTTCGTAGGGATACTCCACCCAGGCCTGCGCCGAGGAGTCAAGCCCCGGCGCTTCTGCGTTGCAGGCGCTGAGCAGCAGGGTCAGGATGAATAGCAGGCTGGCG
This sequence comes from Anaerolineales bacterium, assembly GCA_034411715.1. Lineage (GTDB taxonomy): Bacteria > Chloroflexota > Anaerolineae > Anaerolineales > Villigracilaceae > Denitrolinea. The sequence continues at coordinate 1,953 of DAOUMJ010000259.1, forward strand.
AGGATTTTGCCTCTCGAAAATCGGCTTGAGTTGACTTGTTCCTTCATGGCTAACTCCTTTTATTACGGCTCGCATGTGCCGTGATTGGTGGGGGTGAAGTTCTGGAAATCTGCGCAGGGGACGCCTTCCCCGAAGAATCCCGGGCCCATGTTGATGCCGCCGGGACATGAGCATATATTGCTGGCGCATTGCTTGTTGATGTGGCAGTATTCGCCGTCGAGGCCGGTTCCGTTAATGGGCGCGCATTTATTGTCGGCGCAGTGACGCGACTGGCAGTCGTTGTCCACCTGGCAGGCATCGCCGTTCACCGCCCCCGGCCATTCCCCGCAGGTTCCATGCTGGCCGGGCTGGTCGCTGAACCATTGGTATCCCTTGCAGAAATCGCCGTCGTACCCTTGCGGGCAGACGCAATAATGGTTGCCGCAGTGATTGTTGTGGTGGCAGTAATCGCCCACGCGCCCGAAGCCGTCCTTCGGCGCGCACAGTCCGTTGGCGCAATAACCGCTGGCGCAGGCGTAGTTGTTGCTGCATTTTTCGCCGTTGCCGTGCAGGATATCCGAGGGCCCTAAGCACATCCCCGATACCAGCGGAGAGGGCAGGCCGGAACACGCGAACTCGGGGATGTCGGGTCGGCCGATGTAAGCGCAGAGGCAGACACCGCTGACGCACTGGTCGTTGGCGAAACATTCCGCGCCTTGCAGCCCCAGGCGATCGGGCGCGCAGACGCCGCTCTTGCAATACCCGGAGAGACATTCGGAATCGCTGGCGCAGGCCGCGCCGATTTTATTCCACCCCCCGCCCGCGGACCCTCCGCCCGGCGCGCCCTGGCTGGCCGGGATGGCTTCCACCTTTCCGTTGATCTCGCACGTGCAACCCGAGCCGCAACTGCCCGTGAGTTGGAACAACCTGGATTCTCCATAGACCGCTGCAGCTGGTGAGAATTTGATCACCTGTGGGTTGATATTGCAGATATTGGGCGCGACCATGGCGCCGGGCGTAATCGTGTATTCCACCGCCGCATCTCCCGCGGCCGCGAGCGGCACGAGGAAGCGGTTGTTGTTGCGGTTGCCGTCGAAGTACAGGTTTTGCAGTTCGTACGTCCGTCCTCCCTCGAATATCATCGTGGCGGACTCGCGGGCGAACTCCCCGGCGAACAGGTAGATGTCGCCCGGACGGGGAGCATTCTGGGACATCGTGAATGTGTTGAACGTGACGGCCACCTTCACCTGCGGCGCGCCGGTCTCGCACTTCTCGGTGGTCGGCGCGCTGAGTTTGGATTCGCCCGTGCGGGTGAACGCGCTGACCTGGTACTGGCAGGCGCACCCGGCCGGTTGTTTGTAGGTTTGCACCGCGAATTGCTGGTCGGCGGTGGAATTGCCCTGGCCGCGAGTCACGACATCGTGCATATCCTGGACGCCACCGGGGCAACTGTATTTTTGGTAGATGGCGAATCCGTCAATGCGGGGTTTGGCCTGCTTGTCGTAATCCCAGGTCAGTTTTTGGTTGAACGGATCGGTCATATCCAGTTTCAGGTTGGTGGGCGCGGGCAGGGACGGGTCGGAGATCGCGCCGCCCCATTGCCAGTTATCGAGCCAGAGGCGGTAGACCAGTTCAAAGCGGGCCAGGGGGTCGGTCCCGCTCCAGTCCGTGGTGCGCGCCGCCGGGTCCGCGAGTGATTCGTAGGTGTGCGAGCGTTGGAAGCCGCTCAGGTCGGTGGGACCGTCCGGAGAAAAGCCGGTTCCCCGCACTTCCACGACCAGGGAATCGCCGGGGCCTTTCAGAACATCCTGCGGCAGGGGAATGGACCATTCCCCGGCCGCGCTCCAGTCGCCGACTGGCAGGTAATCCTGCCCGGCGCGCGGCGCGCGGATGGGCGAAAATTTGCCGAGGGTGAGCAGGACATAAGCCTTTGGGAAGCCGGAGGAACTGAAAGATATCGGCCGGAACATCAGGCGATGGGGGCCGCTCGTCAGTTTGCAATTGGTGGCCTGTGTCACGTCCACCATGGCGTTGTAACTCCCGCCGCCGCTCGCCGCGCCGTTGAGTATTCGGATCGCCGCAACGTAATACATATACTTGCCGGGAGTCGGGGTGAGATCCTGGAATTGTGTCGTATTGGGCTTGAGCGACGCCACCATTGCATAGTGCGGCTGGCCGGGGTCGAGGCGGTGGACTTCGTAGCCGGTCTCGTCGGTGGCGTTATCGGTCCATGTCAACGTGACTTTGCACCCGTCGGTGGAGACCGCCTTCAGGTCGCTGGGGTCTTTGACCTTGCCAATTTCGGGACCCAGGACCGCGCCCGGCATGGGGAACACGACCGGTTCGATCTGGACAACGCCGGCGCCTGGTTGCGGAACCGCCCCGGGCATGAACTGTGGCAGGATGCCCGGCAGGTTGGGCGGCAGGTTGGCTTGCGGCGCGGCGCAGAAGGTGACGGTCACTGTGGAAGGCGCGCTGATGCTGGTCTGACCGCCGGTGTCCAGGACTTCCACCCAAAGCGTGATCCAGCCGCCGGCCTGCGCCAGTTCCTTTTCAGCCTCTCTCCCGCCGTCTATGTTGGCGCCAAAGTCCGAACCGCCGAGGGAGGACAGGGGCAGGGTGTATTTGGCGGAGGAACCGTTGGCGTTCTCGTACACGTAGCCGAGGGTGGCGGTTTTGACGGCGTTGGCCGGTTCGATGGTCGCCACGACGCGGGAGATCAAAGGCTCGGTAATGCAATCCTGGCCGTACCAGACCGGGGAACTGGCAGTGACGCTCTTGATCGTGAGCGATGGCTTGTTGGCGGGCGGGGGCGCCGCCGCGCAGAATTGCACGTCCACGGTGTAGATCGGGCTGATGCTGAGTTTATTGGCGGCGTCGTAGGCCTCGACCCGCACATCCAATTTTCCGCCCGCCTGGGCGAGATGGACTTCAGCCTCCTGGCCCACATTTATATCTGCCTTGTATTCCGCCCCGGCCAATTGCATTTGGATCTCGATATCCTGGGATCTGGCCCCGGCAGCGGTGATGAAACTGTAAGCCAGGATCACTTTGGACACGGACGCGACCGGCTCGATTTTGGCCGTCACATTCAGCGCGGTCGGTTTGGCCTTGCAGTTCGCCCCGTAAAAGACCGGGTTGGGGCTGACGCTGGCGCTCTTGACCGAGATCTGCGGCGAGGGGTTGGCCGGGACAGGCGCGGGTCTCTGCGGGGGAGGAACTTGCTGTCCCCCGCCCGGTTGTGCGCCTCCCGGTTGCCCCCCGCCCGGAACCGCGACCGGCTGGACGCCGTTCGGGCCCGGCACGGCGGCTTGCGGCGGCTGTCCCTTCGGCATGGGGATGATGATCACCTGGCCGGGGACGAGTCCCTGGCCGGGGACGAGCGCCGGGTTGGCTCGCAGAATATCGTCCACGCTCAGGCCAAGTCGTTGGGCAATGTTTTCGAGCGTGTCGCCCGGCTGGACGACGTAATGGGCGTATTCGAGCGTGGAGGCGATCTCTTCCACGATGGTCACATAATGGACGACCGATTCGCCCATCAATCCCTGGCTGTTGTAGGCGCGCGCGACCAGCGTGTACGTGCCGGTCTTCGCCGCGACCATCGGGTAAGAGAGGCTCAACGTCGGGAGGCCGCTGGCGTCGGGGCTGGACTGGCTGAGGACCAGCGCGTCGTCCACCCACAGGTCCAGGCGGATGACGCCGAGCGGATCGTTGGCGCTGGCGAACAGGACGAACGAGTCTCCCTGCGTGAACTGCGCGCCGTTGCCGGGCTGTTGGATCGTCACCGACGGACCGGGCGGCATGGCGCTGACAGGCGCGTCCGCCAGCGGGATGTTGATGTTTCCGTAGAAGTAGAAGTAGGCGATGACCGCCGCGACGATCACCAGCGCGGCCAGGCCGAGAATGCCGACCAACCCGCAGGTCAGCCAGCCGCGGCGCGGTCTTGGGGGAGGGGCAAATCTTTTATTCATGGGTAACTACCTCCGGTTATTTCAGTACCGCAAAATTTAATTTGCGTGGGCGGGCGAGATGAATCTCGCTGTACATCTTATTTCAGTACCGCAAAATTTATTTTGCGTGAGCGGGCGAGATGAATCCCGCTGTACATCTTATTTCACTACCGCAAAATTTATTTTGC